>DYEP01000006.1 GCA_020725675.1 Symbiobacterium sp.
CGCTCACCCGGCTTCGATCCACACCGGTAGCCTTTAGAGCCTGTACCTCGATAGGAAGGCCGTGCGTATCCCACCCCGGGACGTAAGGGGCGTAGTACCCGTCCATGGTGGCAAACCGTACCACTATGTCTTTCAACACTTTGTTAAGGGCCGTACCAATGTGGATGTCCCCGTTGGCGTACGGCGGGCCATCATGCAGTACGAATTTCGGCCGCCCCTCCCGTCCCTTTAAACTCTGCTCGTACGCCCCTTCCCGGTCCCACCGGGCAAGAATCTCGGGCTCGCGCTCTGGCAGGTTAGCCTTCATTGGAAATGTCGTCTTGGGCAGGTTCAGAGATCTGCTATAGTCCATGCTTCGCCACTCCTCAAAGTTATTGCAAATCAGAAAGGCCACCGTGGTGACCTTCCGAGCATCAACGCTTGCCGCCGAGAATGACCTCCACTTCCTCTGGTGTCCGGCCCTTCACCAGAAGCGTCTTTACGCGACTTCTGTGACCTGCCACCACCTGAACGCTCGTCGTGGGTAAATCAAGCACTTGGGCGATGAACCGTTCAAGTGCAGCATTGGCTTCACCATCTACAGGGGGTGCCGCGATTCTAACTCGGAGTATGTCCCCCGACCACCCTGCTAGTTCGTTCTTTGAGGCCCTCGGGATCACCTTTACCAGCAATCGCAAAAACCAAACCTCCTGCGGCGGGCTCGCTAGGCGTTCTCTTCCCTGGCCATCGCCTCGAGGAATGAATCGATCAGTGCTTTCAGTCTGGCCTGGAAGATGCGGTACTCCTTCCGCAAGTTCTCCAGCTCCTCGTTGGCCTGACGCACCTCGTACCTGGCTTTTGTACGGATCTCCTCTGCCTCTTTTGTGGCACCCTCCACAATGAGGGCAGCCTCCTTGTGGGCGTTCTGCCGCACTTCTTCTGCCGTACGCTCGGCGACTACTAGCGCTTTCTCAAGAGCGCTCTCCACCTTCTTGTAATGATCCAGTTCTTCGTTTGCACTGGCCAGCGCCTGTTTCAGGGAGGCATTTTCCTTCAAGATCTCTTCAAAGTCCCTGACCACCTGATCCAGGAATTCGTCAACCTCTACCTCGCTGTATCCGCGGAAAGTCTTTCGAAATTCCTTGTTGTGGATCTCAAGCGGCGTTAACATCAGACCACACCCCCGCAGGCAATACTAATCTTCCAATCTTCGACAAACTCAAATCAATTCCTTCCCTACCAGACAGAAGCGAGCAAACGGATCACTGCTCGCTGAAGCGCCGCCAGCAATATCATAGCGATGACTGGCGAAAAGTCCAACCCGCCCCACACGGGCAACACCCTGCGAATAGGCGCCAGCACTGGTTCTGTAAGTGAATATATCACGGATGAGATCTGCCGCATGGTCCCTCTGTACGCCAGGGGCGCCAACCAGCTTAAGAGCACCCGTGCAAGCAGGAGAAAGTAGTATGCCTCGAAAGCCAATTGGAGCAACATAATGAAAAGCGCCATAGCTGCACCTCGATTATGTGGTTCTTGGCCCGAATATCGCTGTGCCGAGCCTCACCATATTGGCGCCCTCTTCAATAGCGATCAGGTAGTCCCCGCTCATCCCCATTGAGAGGTATGCCATGCGATCCTCGCCCAGTTCTTGCCTTAAGGATTCCCAGATTCTCCGCATCTTACTAAAATATGGCCGTAGCTGTTCCGGATCACTCAGATATGGAGTTACCACCATGAGCCCGCGAAGACGCACTACGGGACTGGCCGCCGCCCTGCGCGCAAAGTCAACCACGCTATCCGGGGCAAACCCGTGTTTTTGCTCCTCGTTGCCTGCGTTAACCTGTATCAGGCACTCCACAGGAGCGCTCGCCCGCTTTTCAATCTCAACAAGCAGCGAAGGTCTGTCCAGCGACTGGATGACCGAGAACCGCTGGAGCGCTTTCTTCACCTTATTCGTCTGCAAGTGGCCTATCATGTGTAGACAGCTGCCCTCCGGATACTCCTTTGTCAGCGCTTCCTGTACGCGGTTTTCACCAAAGTGTGTGATTCCAGCCTCCCAGGCCTCTTGTATCCGGCTGCTTTCCACGGTCTTGGTTACAGCTACAACTACTATGTGGTCAGGCCGTTGTTGCGCTTTCTCCGCTGCCTTGGCAATGTTCTCTTTCAGTTTTTCGATGTTCTGTGCAACAGTCAGCATGTGGAAGACCCCTTTCACCTGACGCGAAAACCTTCCCGCACAAGTTGCGGGTTGAGTATAACTTCAGTGCCCTCCTTTATGCCCTCTACCACCACGTGGGTGTGGTTGCCGCCTTTCACTATGATAGGCATAAACTTCGCCTTCGCTTTCTCGATACCATACACTCCCGCCACGCCTTCGATACTTGTCAGCGCTGACCGTGGTATCACCAGCCCAGAGTAGGTCTCGGTGACGATCTCCACGCCAACCCTTCTTAGATTCAATAGCTCAGGAACAAACTCCTCGGTGGAGGCAAGCAGTAGCACATAGTCGTCGCCCGACTTCGGCCCGACGGATACCGGGCGAAAACTGATCGTCCTGCCCACACCATCTATCCTTATCTGTATGCTGCTGTTCTGTGTTAGCGACTGGGCATCCTTCTGCGGTAGCACGATGGCGATGAACGTCTCCTGAGTATTCACCAGTTTGAACACTGGCGTCCCCGCCTCTACTTCCTCACCGCTTTTGGTCCTTGCAGCCTTTAGTTGCAACGAATATACCACCTTTGGTCCGAAGGCGGCGATCCTTGATGGTGAAAGCTGGCTTTCATATCCGTCGGTGTAATAAGACACTGCGCCAGGAGCTTTCGCCTCCAGCCTGTTCACCGCGCCGTCCAACTGCCTCATAACCGTTTCCTTCTCCGACAGGATGTCCCCGCGGCTTGCTTCCAACACCGCAAGCTCCCCTGCTGCAGCAGTCCTATCAGCAACCAGGCTACTAATCTTGTCCGATACCGTCACAATTAGAGATTGGTCTTGCGTATTGATGGCTCTTCGCAGCCGGTCCACTTCTTGCAGGAGCTGTGCGTTGATACGGCTTATCTCATCAGTGAGTTCCTGCATGCGACGACCGTTTTCAGACTCAAACCTCGCCAACCTGGCATTTAACTCCGTAAGCCGCCTTTTTAGCTCCGCACCGATCTCAGGGTTTTCTATTTCCGCCACCACAGTGCCCACTCTTACCTTGTCGCCCTCGTTGACGAGCAGTACGATCTTACCCTTCACAGGAGAGCGTACTACCTGTTCGTCCCTTACGATGACAGCGTCCGCGGAACGGCTTACCTCCACTGTCCCCCGGGATGCCTGTCCGACCTTGACGAACAATGACAGCACAGGTTCCCGGGCCCAGCGCGCCCCAATGTACACGAGAGCTAGTGCAGCCAGTACCAAAGCCCACCGCTTCCACACTACCTGAGAGTTTGCGTTTTTCCCGGTCCTTCTGCGCCGCCTCGGTCTGCCCACATCCATCTCCCCCCGTGCTTTCCACGAGGATTCGTGCTGAGAGCCGTCAAATCCTCTCAATGCACGCCACGAGGGCCATTCTCCCCGTGGCCCGGCCGTCCCTCCGGTAAGAATAAAACCGCGGATCACAATGCGTGCACAGGCCAGACACATCGATGTTTCCCTCGCGCACGCCCGCCTTCAAAAGACTCATTCGATTGATTTGCTGCAGGTCGCAGTGATAGTGGCCCGGAGTATCCGGCGTAAAGGCACAGGCGTACTCTGCGTCGGCTTCGGTCATGGCAAGGCGTACGACGTCGTCCACCTGATAGCAGCACCCTCCGATGGAAGGCGCGATGACCCCAAACAGGTCATGGGCCCGGCTGCCAAACTCATCTCTCATGGCTTTTACAGTCTTTGCGGCTATGTCCAGCGCTGTCCCGCGCCACCCGGCATGTATCACACCGACCGCACGGTTTACCGGGTCGTACAGCCCAACAGGCACACAGTCGGCATACATGCAACCCACAGCAAGTCCAGGCACTGCCGTGACAAGCGCGTCTGCGTGCTCCGGGTGTGTCGGCAATCTGTCAAGCCTTACGATCCGGTCGCCATGAACCTGCGTGGGATAAGTCACGTTGCGCACTCTGATCGCTGCATAGAATCTGCGCCTGTTCTCGGCTATGTTGGCCGGGTCATCGCCCACCCTTCCTCCCATGTTAAGCCAGGCGAACGGCCCTGCGCTCACACCCCCCAACCTGGTACTGAAAGCCATGATAACTCCTTTGGTCAACCATGAGGGGATCAGGTAACTTATGCCGTCCCGCTCAGTCCATATCACGCGCTCGTCTTCCTCCCTGCTGTCTTATCTGGATACAGGTTCTGTGAAGTTAGGCATCTCCACCAGTATGACGTCTTCGCCGATCTTCTTGATCCTCTCCCATGGTATCACATAATCGCTATCTTTACCAAATAGTCCCCAGAAAGATGACGGGCCTGGCACCACCAGTGCCCTGATTCTCCCGTTTTCAAGGTCGATTTCAAGGTCTGCGATCACGCCCAGGCGCCGCCCATCAACGATATTCACCACATCCCGAAGCCTCAAATCCGAGATGCGAACCAACATGCCTTCCCCCTTTCAGGAACATTATATGTTTAAAGAGGGAGAAAAAAGAAAAAGCAACTCATCAACGAGCTGCTTTTCAAATGTTTATATCTTCTACTTCAGTGTCAGCGCACCCTGAACCCATTCTGCAGTTCTTATGAGCCCGGCTCTTATACGACCGAACCACTCAAAACTCGCAAACCTGAGCTCAAGTGCTTCCTGTCCCGGCATTCCTGCCGCTTCTACCAGCGTGAGCTCACCCAGGCACAAGGGCGGGAAGATCACACACCACCAATTGGCTCCCTTTCCTTCGCCCACTACCACTCTGAGCGCCTCATACTCCCCTTCACCTAAAGTGATCTCCCCGTATGAGCGAGCAGGAAAATGGTAACGGCCAACTTCACAGCGCAAGTGTTGATCCGCCCCATATTCTGCCAGTACCGCCTTTGCCCTTTCCTCGAATACGGACAGGTGCGCTTTTATCCTATCTAGCGCATCTTCGGCTGAATCGCAGTCGAGGAGGTATTCCGCTGCAACCGCCAGCACTTCGTCCCTGACTTTAAGTTTCATGGTCTGATCCCACTCAGAATCGCTAGCCGCCATTACGTGTAGTCGCACGAGGTTTGAGGGGTTGTATGCCATGATGTCACCTCCTGCCACGATAACAGGAGCGAGCAAAGCCACGACCACGGAGATAATTACGACTTCCATTAAGACCCCAAGGAGTCTGGTCTTTTTGTTCAAGGCTCCCACCTTCACATGTATTTTCTCATATGAGATAGCGCGGCTTTTTCAAGCCTTGATACTTGTGCCTGAGAAATGCCGATCTCTTCAGCCACTTCCATCTGAGTCTTGCCCTGGTAAAACCTGAGCGAGAGTATGGTGCGCTCGCGATCGTTCAGTTTTCTCATCGCTTCTCGGATGGATATCCCTTCAAGCCAGTTGACATCCTGATTCTTCTCGTCGCTTATCTGGTCCATCACATATATTGGATCGCCGCCGTCGTGATAAATGGGTTCAAACAGGGATATGGGCTCCTGAATGGCGTCAAGGGCATACACTACTTCTTCGCTGGGCAGATTGAGTTCAGAAGCGATCTCGGTAAGGGTCGGTTCTCTCGAGAGCTTGTTCACCAGAGAGTCCCTGACCTGTAACGCTTTGTATGCCACATCTCGCAGTGACCTCGACACCCGGAGCGGGTTGTTATCTCTGAGGTACCGCCTTATTTCCCCAATGATCATTGGCACCGCATATGTTGAAAACTTTACATTCTGCCCGAGGTCAAAGTTGTCGATAGCCTTCATGAGCCCGATGCAACCTACCTGGAACAGGTCATCCACATACTCGCCCCTGTTGTTAAACCTTTGTATCACACTGAGCACAAGCCTCAAGTTCCCGCCCACCAGTTCCTCCCGCGCCTTCTTGTCCCCTTGCTTCATTCGGCAGAACAACTCGCGCATCTTGGCGTTGGACAATACGGGTAGTTTTGACGTGTTGACTCCGCAGATCTCCACTTTATTGATCATGGACGGACCTCCGACAAACAGATCAAATGTTGTTGTCTTGTGGCATAGTCATTATTCCCCACTGCATGAGCGGGTTATTCCACTGAACGGTTGTGATGCCTGTCGACCGAAAGTCATACTGCTCTTTAAAAACAAAAAAGGGCGAAAGCCCCGGTATGGGCTTGCCCCCCTATTGGTGATTTATTCCTCTGTTACTCCATCTTTCTAATTTCTTTTCTAAGCCGCCTGATGATCCGCTTTTCCAGGCGGGAAATATATGATTGCGAAATCCCCAGGAGATCCGCCACCTCTTTCTGCGTACGTTCGTTACCGTCCCTGAGTCCGAACCTGAGTTCCATGATGCTCCGTTCCCTGCTTGAGAGCTTTCCCATGGCCTTTCTGAGGAGCGCCCTGTCCACTTCATCCTCGAGGTCCCTGTATATGATGTCGTTGTCCGTGCCCAGCACGTCAGAGAGCAACAGCTGGTTGCCATCCCAATCGATGTTCAACGGCTCGTCAAACGAAACTTCAGACTTAGACCTGTTATATCGCCGTAGATACATCAGAATTTCATTCTCGATGCACTTTGAGGCATAAGTTGCCAACTTAATCCGCTTTGAAGGGTCAAAGGTATTGACAGCCTTGATCAGCCCGATCGTGCCAATCGAAACCAGGTCCTCTATGCCTATGCCCGTGTTTTCGAACTTCCTCGCTATGTATACAACCAGCCTCAGGTTGCGTTCGATAAGCACCCCCCGGACAGCGGCGTCTCCCGACCCCAGCCGGGATATGAGTAGTGACTCCTCGTCTGAGGTCAAAGGAGGAGGAAGCGCCTCAGATGAGTTGACGTACCAAATGCCCGGAGCAAGGCCGAGTACGTGACAAAGCCTGATCACAAACAGCCTTACTCGTATCGCCACACGTGGCCAAAGTTTCACTTCACTCACCCGCCTTGTCTGACTTCTCCCGAGAGTAGATCAGGATGCAAAAGTCCGTGGTACGTCCCGTCAGGGCAAACCCTGTCAGGGGCCAAAGCCACGGGGAGGTCGAAGAATACCCGGCTTTCGCCCCCCTTTTTCACCGTGATGCGGTCTGCAAAGAACGCTGGCATGACACCGCATCTGTTGCCCAAACTGGTAAACGGCACTGCGAGTAGGCGCAGACCCTCTACGCTTCCAAGCCGCGTCCAGATGTCCCATTTCTGCCCCGGGGGGACGGCCAAGGTCGGCAGCAGCCGGTGCAGGTACCTCGTCTCCACCACGATCACCGGCTTTCCGCTTACCGGGTCATACACTCTGTTCCCAGTATCAAGCAATAAACGGAGAGCAGCAACACGGTCACCCATGCACACGTCCACATCATAGGAGCTTTGCTCGTCACTGGTTCTTTGTCTCAGGTAACAAAGCCCTGCTCTGACCATAATGGCCACTACAAACACCGCCACAAGCACGCCCCAGCTGCTCAAGACGCTGTGGGGCTCGAGCCCGCCCGCCGCCACCGGCAGGAAGGAGACTGCCATCATAGTGCCAGCCGCCAAGAAGGACAACGCGAACAGGTAAGCCGTCTGCCGAAGCAAAGTTCGAAAGCTGACCGGCCAGTGTACCGCTCCTACCATGATGACCGACACCGCGACCTTGGCTACAGGCGAATAGAGCCAAGCGGGACCTTTTGTAAGAAAACCAAGCGAGTAAATAGCGCCGAGCAGAGCACCAAGAAGTAATCTCCGGGGAGCTGCAGAAAGGCCTGTGAGTCTTGCAGACGCCGAAAGGAGAACGTAATTCATAAGCAGATTTATGAGGAAGTATGCGTCAGCGTAAACGTACCGGGCCACTTTTGGCCTTCGCCTCCCGACTCATACTATTCCTATGGAGGGATCGCCTATGGTTATGACAGAATTATACCTCCCTGGACAGGAAAAATCTGTCACTTCGTGGCCCGGAAAGAAACATGTTTGTTATTAAATTTGCAGATCTTATCGAGAAAGCGCAGCATCCAGGATCATACTGCGGGCCTCGTCCATGCCGAGCCTGTCAAGCATCTTTCCAAAACGCTCGCCTGCCACCGCCCGGGACATGTACAGTTCAAGGCAGGCCCGAAGAGCAGTGAGCACATGTTCCATTTTATCGGTATCAAGCAACACTGCCGAAAGTCGCGGGTGTCTTCCCAGTCTTCCTCCGAACAGCACCCGGTACTGTCGCCGTTTGCTGATACACTCTGCAGGACAAGCAGCAGCACAAAGACCGCAACCCACGCACCGTGCCGCATCAAACAGCGGCGCGCGCGTGTCCAAAGTGACGGCGTGCTCTGCACATGCGCTTTCGCACCCGCCGCAGAGCCCGCAGGAGAGGTTGTCTGGCAACTCGGGGAACTGGAGCCCGACAACTGCAAAATCTCTGATCTGGGGCTCTGAGCAGCTGTTAGGGCAACCTGACACTGCCACCCGGAACTTGTGATGATAAAGCACAGGGCCTTCTATCCTGGAGGCCATCCACTCCGGGAACCCGCAAGACTCAATCACCGAGGCGATTCCGCGGGCCATTCCCTCGTCTTCCATGAGAGTTAAAGGACACCCGGCCGCGCCGCCGCAGAGCCTCACCTCAAAGAAGCGATGGGATACTCCCAGGGTGTGCGCACTCCCTTGCACAGCCTTCTCAATGCGGTCGATGGCATCCTGAGAGATGGCGGAAAGCGCGTTACGCTTCGCCCCGCTCACGTGATCAGACGTGACGGTGTCTGCTCCCATCTCCCTGGCGTAACGCTCAATTGAACACTTGACTCGATTCCTTATAAAAAAAGGCACTTTAGAGAGCCTGTCTTGCGCTTCTTTTTCCCACTTCATCGGAACACCTCATGTATAGCTTGACATGGGACACTATTTTCCGTCTTTCGTGCGCAAAAACTCCGGGATATCCAGATCCACTCCGATAAATGGCCTGATTTCAAAGTCTTCTACTACCTTCTTGTTCACATCTTCGAGTCTTCCCCGGTAACCGTCAAATCCTGTAGCGATCACCGTCACGCGTATTTGGTCTTTGAACGACTCGTCTATCACCGCACCGAAGATGATGTTCGCCTCCGGGTCGGCTGCTGCTGCCACGATCTCCGCCGCTTCATTTACTTCAAAGATTCCCAGGTCCTCACCACCAGTAATGGACAGGAGCACACCCTTAGCTCCGTGAATGGACGTCTCAAGCAGCGGGCTGGAGATAGCAGCCTTCGCGGCCTCCTGCGCACGGTTTTCGCCTCCTGCCACCCCGATCCCCATGAGCGCTGAGCCCGTGTTCATCATGATAGTTCTAACATCTGCGAAATCCAGGTTTATCAAGCCGGGTACAGCGATGAGGTCCGAAATGCCCTGGACGCCCTGCCTGAGCACGTCGTCCGCCACAGCGAACGCTTCGAGCATGGACGTACGCTTCTCTGCGATCTGGAGCAGCCTGTCATTGGGTATAGTGATCAGCGTATCTACCTTCTCTCTCAATCTGGCGATACCGCTGTCCGCCACCTGGGACCTGCGCCTGCCCTCAAATGCAAACGGCCTTGTGACTACCGCCACTGTGAGCGCTCCGCTTTCTTTTGCCAGTTCGGCCACAATAGGCGACGCGCCCGTACCAGTGCCGCCGCCCATTCCGGCAGTGATGAACACCATGTCCGCACCCTGCACAGCCTTGCGGATGTCCTCCCTGCTCTCTTCGGCCGCCTTCTCACCTATATCCGGGTTCGCGCCAGCGCCAAGGCCTCGGGTGAGGTTGGCACCGATCTGCAGCTTATGTACGGCGTTGGAAACGGCCAGCGCCTGTGCGTCCGTGTTGATGGCAACAAAGTCCACGCCCCGCAGACCGGCGCTTATCATACGGTTCACTGCATTGGTTCCTGCGCCTCCCACACCCACCACTTTGATCACGGCGAATCTCTCAGTATCCAGATCAAAATCAAGCACCGTAATTCCCTCCAGTCATCCCACTTCACGTGAAATTCGATACTTGGGCCCGTTTCCCTCTTTATTATCCTTACGCCTTTCCAGTTTTCTGGAGTGACCCGTGACCTCTTTAAGCAGGAGATACCGGATGAGGCCCAAGTTTTGAAACACCCTGTAACCCAGGGCAAACAGCGCAGCATAGTACAGCTCCACACCGAGCCTGTCGCCGATATAGGTCAGCGCAGCCGCAAGCAGCGTATTAGAGAAGAACCCGGACACAAACACCAGCGTGTCAAACCGGCCCTCAAGGCTTGCCCGCATTCCGCCAAACGCTGTGTCCATCGCCGCCAGGAGCCCGATGGAAATGTAGCGGGCATATGTGACAGGAAAGTAAACAGGCAGCCTCAAGCCTATAACAATGCCAAGTACAAGACCTAATAGAGGGATTAACATAATGTCATCTCCTAAGACGTGGGTTTGGCCCAGTTAAACTTGAGCGAACCTTTATAGGCGGGAACTATGATCTCCGCCTCCCGCTTTATCTTCACATCAATGCCCCAGAATGCCAGCGTTTCTAAGATTCCGCCCCTCATCTTGAGCCCGCTTTCCAGTGCTTCTGGGTCCCCGATAGCCATTATGGTAATGGGAGGTGCCACTCTGGTGTTGTTTATGGAAATGGTCGGTCCGGCACACCGTATCTCTGTTGTGGCAATGAGCCGCTGGCCATTGACAGACATGGCTTCAGCTCCCGCAGCTGCCAGTTCATTGATGACTTTCAGCACATCGTCATCGTGGATAAGAAAAGCGTTTGGATCCTCACCTGGATGAGCCACTCTCTTTGAATCGTCCAAAGTGATGACGATGCCCGGGCCCTTCACTTCGACAAGACCTGCGACGATCTTCACTTTTTTCAGCTCATCCTCAAGCGCCTGGATCAGCCCGCTTTCGTGCGTGACTTCTGACAGCTTTTGCCTCAGGTCGAACACCTCATCGAGCAAACGCTCTCGGTCCATCTCCACGTCCCGAAGTCGCGCCGTTACATCCTCAAGCCGGCGTGAGGGTAGCCCGCCAGCCGTGATCCTCTGCTGTGTCTTGAACTGAAGAGCGAGCATGATACCAAGAATGATAAATACGATCGCAAGGGCAGTCTGTCCCTGCTTCTTGAACATGACAACTAACCTCCTATGGTTGCAGCCCGATCACAGGTTTGTTGGGATACCTCAGATCCACGTATGAAACTGGAAGCTTGTCCCGTGTTACGTCCTTTAGAATCTGCTTAAGCAGTTCGATCTTATCCTCCAGCTGGAAGTCGTACTCGCCAAGCAGCACCCGAGTGCCATCCATGAGGTACACCGTAATGCTTCCGCCGCTCACATTGATTTCGGACACCTCTATCGACCGTTGTGACAGCATCTTCAGGCAGTCGTCCGCCCACTGAAAAGGTCTTGGGTCATCCCCCGGTACAGCACCTGTGATCAAAGGCAAGGTCACACTCGAGAGGTCTTCGGTTCTTTCCAGTATTACACCCTCCGCATCAACCAGCAGGAAGGCCCGCCCTTCAGGCAAGAGCGCCATGGGTGTCCTTTCCGTAATACGTATGCGCACCGTCGCCGGAAATACCAGCTGCACCCTCGCGTCCTTTACCCATACCAGCGATTCGACCAGATCTTCCGTGGACGACGGGGATACGTTCCATATGCGCATCCCGGGCATGAGCAACGAAGCGGCAATTACCTCTTCCTTCTGCAGCCTGACCGTGCCATATACCTCGATTGCCGCCACATCGAAAAAGGCTGAGTTCAACAGCACCGAACCCGCCAGACCAGCAAGCATCAACAGCAGCATCAACGTAGCAATTCTCATCTTATTTCATTATACCTCGTTTAACTGAATGAAACGATATGGCAATATGTGTAAGCGCCTGACAGCTCACCCCGTCAGTTTCTGGATGCGCGCACCCAATGAGCGGAGTTTTTGGTCAAAGTCTTCATAGCCCCTTTCAATGTGCTCTACGCCTTCCACTGTGGTGAGCCCTTGCGCCACCAGGCCGCCCAGCACGAGGGCAGCACCGCTTCTCAGGTTGGTCGCTTCCACACATGCGCCAAACAAGGTACGCGTGCCCTTCACCACTGCCGTCCGTCCCTCTATCTTGATGTTGGCACCCATCCGCCTGAGCTCATCGGCGTGTTTGAACCTGTTCTCAAATACGGTCTCCGTGATCACGCTGGTACCCTCGGACACACTCATCAACGCCATGATCTGCGGCTGGACGTCCGTAGGAAAACCCGGGTACGGGAGGGTCTTCACATCCACCGCGGACGGCCGCCTGTCGCAGGCCACATGCAGCTTGCCTGTCTTCTCCTCAACGAGCACTCCCGACTCGCGCAGTTTGGCGCTGACAGATTCAACGTGCTCTGGTATGACGTTGTCCAGGTATATGTCTCCGCCGGTGATGGCGCCTGCTATCATGAACGTCGCGGTCTCGATGCGGTCCGGTATCACCTGGTGTTCGCACCCTCCAAGCCCGGACGTACCTTCTATACGAATAATGTCCATCCCCGCGCCCTTTACGTTGGCGCCCATCGCGTTCAAGAAATTCTGAAGATCCACGATCTCCGGTTCCTTGGCTGCATTCCGGATGACCGTTGTGCCTTCCGCCAGCACTGCTGCCATCATAATATTCTCGGTCGCTCCCACGCTTGGAAAATCCAAGTGGATCTCAGCGCCGGTAAGCTTCTTTGCCTCTGCGTGGATGTAACCGAACTTCTCGTTGATGTCCGCTCCCAATGCGGCCAGACCTCTCAGGTGAAGGTCTATGGGGCGCGGACCGATGTCACACCCTCCGGGGTAAGCTACCCTTACCTTTCCAAGCCGGCCGAGCAAAGATCCCATTAGAAAGATGGAAGAGCGCATGGCCCGCGTGAGGTTTTCCTCGACCTCGTGTGTGATGATCCGCAATGGGTTCACCATCAAAGAGAGGCTTCCCGTGTTTTCGTCCACCCTCTCTTCCACATCCGCCCCGAGCTTTCTCAGGATCTCAATCATCACCGACACGTCTCGCAGCCTGGGGGTATCCCTTATGACGCACTCCTTCTCTGTCAGCAACATGGCTGCCAGCATGGGAAGCACGGCGTTCTTCGCCCCCGATATCCTTACTGTGCCGCTTAGCCTCTCTCCGCCCCTGATAATGTATCTGGACAATAAAGATCGCACCTCCGGTCGCAGCCGGTTCCTTCAAGTCCCGACAAACCTGATCTCCTCCTGCAAACGCACGCCATGCGTTTCCCACACTGTGTTCTTTATATGCTCCACAAGCATCCTTATGTCCTTGGCGGTGGCATTCCCCGTGTTCACTATGAAGTTGGCGTGAACAGGTGAAATCGTGGCCCCGCCGAGAGAAAAGCCTTTGAGCCCCGCTTCCTCTATGAGTCTTCCCGCTGAAAGCCCGGGCGGATTCTTAAAGACGCTGCCTGCGCTAGGATACGATAGAGGCTGGCTCTTTCTTCTCCGCGCGTTATATTCCTCGATCTTTCGTAGACTCGCTTCCGGATCTCCAAGGCCGAGTCTTGCGTTTAGGTACAGTACTACGCCCTGGCGTTCCTGAAGCACCGAATACCGATATCCAAACCTCATTTCGGCGCATGACAGCCACACTGCCCTCTTCTCATCCGGCCAAAATACACACACACTTTCCGTAACGTCTGAGATCTGGCCATCATAGGCGCCCGCGTTCTGAAACACCGCACCGCCTACGGTACCCGGTATACCTGATGCAAACTCAAGCCCGGTCAGCCCCCGACTAGCACACTCTCTGGACAGTACAGAAAGCCTGACAGCCGCCCCTGCCCTGACCTGAAGGCCCGAAAACATGGTTTCCCTGAAGGTCCCAGCCAGTATCAGCACAATTCCACGAATGCCATTATCCCCGACCACGACGTTTGTTCCAAGACCAAGCAGCGTAATGGGTACCCCCGCGTCCTCTGCCAATGCATACACCTGCTCAAGTTGGTCTTTGTCCTCGGCAGTCACGTAAAGATCCGCAGGGCCCCCCACCCTAATGGACGTATGTCGGGCCATGCTCTCGTTCAATCGTACCTTGATCCCTGCACTCTGTAGCCTGTCTGCGAGTTGTTTCACGTTGTTTTAACCTCTCAAGCAGGGCGTATCCAATCTGCCACACATTTCCCGCCCCGATAGTCAATACCATATCTCCCGGGTGTGCCAGCGAAAGCGCTTCTTCAACCACTTTGGCGTGGTCCTCGATGTATCGGACATCTACCTTTGGGTCGGCAGCCACCGCCTGCGCTATCAGCTCAGCGCTGACTCCGGGGATGGGCTCTTCTCCTGCAGAGTACAGCCGGGTTACTATCAGGTGCCGTACACCGACAAAAGACGGACCGAACTCCCGGTAAAGCCTGGCTGTGCGGGTATACCGGTGGGGCTGGAAGATGGCGATAACCTTGCCAGCCCCTGCCCCACACGCCGCCTCGCATGTGGCGCGCACTTCGGTGGGGTGATGTGCATAATCGTCCACCACCACCACACCGTCAGCCTCCCCGAGCCTCTGAAACCGCCTGTTTACTCCAGTAAACGCAGGCAGGGCGGTTTTCACCACTTCAAGGTCCACATCCAACAGGTACGAAACCGCTGCCGACGCCAGTGCATTTCTCACGTTGTGGATGCCGGGGACGTGCAGCCTCATTTGTATGCTGCGGCCGTCGGGGAATGCCACCTGAGAGCACGAGCCAAATGGGAACAGCTGCACCTGTTCCGCCCTTACGTGGCATCCTTCTGAAATCCCATAAAGCAACGGGCTTTGGTACTTTCTGTACATGGTTCTTATGACCGGGTCATCCCCGCACGCCACCGCGTGTCGTTTGGCCTGGCCAAGAAATTGAAGAAATGCCTGCTTGAGCCTTTGAAAATCTCCGCCGTAGTTATCCAGGTGATCGTTATCAATGTTAGTTACAACAGAGATGGACGGTTTTAGTTTTAGGAACGAACCATCACTCTCGTCCGCCTCCGCTACGAGGAAACAGCCCGTCCCCAGCTTGGCGTTACCGCCTATATCATTCAGCTCGCCCCCCACGAGTACAGTGGGGTCAAGACCCGCGCGCTCAAGGATAAGCCATATCATGGACGTGGTGGTCGTCTTGCCATGACTGCCAACTACCGCTATGCCGTAGCGTTCGTTCATCAAGGCCGCAAGCAGATCTCCCCGGTGCATGATGTTGAGTCTCAGTGTTCTGGCGCGCCTCAGCTCTTCGTTGTCTTCCGGTACCGCCGACGATACGACGACAAAATCAGGAGACAGGAGGTTCTCCCCTGAATGCCCGATGAATATCTTGGCCCCCAACGCGCTGAGCCGCGAAGTGTTGAGTGACTCAGCCATATCAGAGCCTGTCACTTCATGACCCATCTCCATAAGCACCCGCGCGAGACCGCTCATACCGGCCCCCCCTATCCCGACAAAGTGAAACTTCATGAGCTCTCCTCCTTTGTACGGGCCGGCATCCTCGTCGACTGCATTTCATACTATGCCTGCCGCCCCTCCCATGTTACTTCCGGGGGCAGGCCTGTCCACCCAATGGACACGAAATGGTTATTTACGGCGCGCGGCCTTCGTCATCACCTCAACGATTCTCTTTGCGGCGTACGGCCTTCCAAGCGCGCTCGCAGCATTGCGCATGGAGGACAGTCGCTCCTCATCGAACAAAATCTGCAGCACTTTACCTGCAACTCGCCTGCCCTCCGCTTCTTTGTCTAAGATCATTACAGCGGCACCTTCCGATACGAGCAGCCGTGCGTTGTATTCCTGATGGTTCCCCGCCACGTTCGGTGACGGGATGAGCACGGAGGGTAAGCCTGCTGCAGTCACTTCCGCAATGGTCATGGCGCCCGCCCTGCATACTACCAGGTCGGATGCAGCCAGTGCCTTGCCCATGTCGTACAGGTAAGCAAAAACACGCACTCTTTCGCCTGAAAGTCCTTCTCTGGCGAACTCTTCCGTGACCTGGTCGTAATATCTTGAACCCGTCACGAGGATCATCTGAGCATTTGACCTCTTTAGCAACTCTTTGGCAATTTCACAGGATGCATCCACGATGGTTTTGGCGCCCCTGCTCCCTCCTAGTACCAGCACGGTCTTCATGAAGGGGGACAGTCCGAGCGCACGCGACGCGTCATCCCTTTTTTCTCCCAGTATTCCAGCTCTGATCGGGTTTCCTGTAACATGTAGTCTCGCCTGGCGCGGGAAGTAACGGGCGCACTCCGTATAAGGCACGAAAACCCCCCTTGCCCACCTGCTCATCAGCCGGTTGGTCGCCCCTGGCAGCACGTTCTGCTCTTGAAGGAAATAGGGAACGGAGAGAAGTCTGGCAGCAAGCACCACGGGCCCGCTTACGTACCCACCCGTTCCGAGCACCACGTCAGGACGGAAGTGCCTGATGATGCGCGCTGCCTCCAGTACCCCAAGCGCTGCCACAAATACTCCCACCCCTGCCTGACCCGGCGACTTATTCAAAAGCCCCCTTACGGGGATGGTCTTGAACGGAATGCCTTCCCGCGGCACAATGTCGGACTCGAGCCCTTTCGATGTGCCAACATAGAGTACTTCTCCGCCCCGCCTTAGCAACTCACCTGCTACAGCCAGCGCCGGATAAATGTGACCACCGGTGCCGCCTCCCGTGACTAGTAGACGCATTGTCTCCTCCTACTCGGTGGTATACCTGGAAATATTCAATAGGATCCCCACGCCAGTCATGGTAAACAACAGCGAGGAGCCTCCGGAACTCAAAAAGGGCAAAGGGATGCCGGTGATGGGAATTGTCGCCGTCACGACGGCGATGTTGATGACCGCCTGCAGTGTGATCATGGTTGTGATGCCACACGCAAGGAGCGAGCCAAACACATCTGGAGCATTGAGGGCCACGCGGTATCCCCTCCAGGCAAAGAAAAAGAACAATAGGATCAATGTAGAGGTACCCAGGAAACCGAATTCCTCGCCCAAGATGGCGAATATGAAGTCTGTGTGCTGCTCCGGGAGGTAGAAGAACTTCTGCCTGCTCCAGCCGAGGCCGACCCCGAGCGGCCCTCCCGACCCCAGGGCGTACAGTGATTGCACGATGTGATAACCGGTATCCTGCAGATCGGACCAGGGGTCAAGAAAGGCCAGGAACCTCCTCAACCTGTATTCCTCGCTCGTCACCGCCCAGTAAAGGACAGGGACGGCGCCCATCGCCAGCAACAGCAAGTGAGACATGCTGGCACCTGCCGCAAACAGCATGATCCCTGCGGTGGCCGCTATGGCCACGGCGGTCCCGAGGTCTGGCTGTTTCAATATGAGCGCAAACACCACTCCACACAGTACCACGTATGGGAGCACCCCTGTTGTGAACGCTCGCATCTTTTTCCCTTTTGCAGACATGCTGGCGGCAAGAAAGATCACAAACGCCAGTTTCATCACTTCAGATGGCTGTATGCCGAGCGAGCCCACGCCGATCCACCGCCTCGCGCCGTGCGCAGCCCGGCCAATTCCGGGTATGAGCACGATAACCAAAAGTCCGAGCCCCCCAAGCAAGATAAGGGGGGCAAGACGCTTCAGATGCCGGTATTCGAAGTTCATTGAGAACAGCATCGCAGCGATGCCAATGGCAGCCCACGCCAGCTGGCGTTTGAGATAATAAAACCGGTCCCCATACAGCACCATCGACTTGACCGCGCTTGCCGAGAACACCATCACAAGGCCGATCCCCAGAAGGATGAGTGCGCAAAAGAGTATGGCCATGTCGGGATAGCCGCGGTTCTTCACAGCGCAAACCCCCTCATGCCCGAGTCAGCGATATGAGGATAAGGCCGAGTACGCCAAAAGCCAGTGAGGCGAGCCAGAAGCTCTTCACCACGCGTCTTTCGGACCAGCCACCTAGCTCAAAATGGTGATGTAGCGGCGCCATGCGGAACACCCGCTTGCCTGTGGACCGAAACGCCACTACCTGGATAATATCCGAAGCCGCCTCTGCCACAAACACCGCCCCTATAATGGGCAGGAACAACTCTGTCTTGGTCATGATCGCGAGCGCCCCGATAGTACCGCCCAGCGCGAGCGCTCCGGTGTCTCCCATAAATACCTTCGCTGGATGTATGTTATACATCAAAAACCCGGCAAGCGACCCGGATAGGCATAGCGACAGTACAGCCAGACCTGCGTTCCCTTGAGCGCTAGCAATGAGGACAAATGCGAATGCCACTATCAAACTCACGCCGGCTGCAAGTCCATCAAGCCCGTCGGTAAGATTCACGCCGTTGGCCGAACCTAGCATTAAGACTACCGCAAACGGTACATACAGCACGCCCAGATCCCACCTTGTCGACAGCAAGGGTACGATCACTTCCGTGCCAAGCTGCGCCTGCGCGAACATGCCCACGAACACCGCGATGCCTACCTGAACCAACAGCTTGTATCTTGCTCTGAGACCAAGCGTGCTCTTCATGACAACTTTGAGGAAGTCATCGATAAGACCCAGGATGCCGAAACCGAGCCCCGAAGCAAGTACAACTAGCGTGGAGGGCGACCTATCAGACAGAGCCAGCGTCGCTACGACGAACGCACTGATGAACATCACACCGCCCATGGTTGGTGTTCCTGACTTGGACAGGTGGCGCAACGGTCCTTGCGACCGCACCGCCTGGCCCAGCTTCAGTCTGCGCAGCACCGGGATTACTACTGGGCCGAGCGCAAGACTGATCGCCCATGATGTGATAAGGGGTATCGCCATCCAGGTCATCTGCCCTCCCCTCCCAAATGGGCGATGAGGGCTTTCACAATCTCCTCCATCCGAGCCCCCCTGCTTCCCTTTACCAGTAAGACGTCGCCCGGCCTGACCCTTTCACGGAGCCACCCGGCCGCCTCCACGTTGGTATCAAAGTGTAGTGCCCTAGTGCCGCGAGCGCGTGCCTCCTCCGCAGTAACCCGCGTCAGTTCTCCCACGCACACCACATAGTCTGCAAAAGAGGCATAGGCACCGACTTCCCTGTGTCCCTCCATGCTAACGTCTCCGAGTTCCAGCATGTTCCCAAGCACTGCGATCTTGCGGTCCCCCGGAGTGCTCCTCAGTACATCGAGCGCTGCTTTGCAAGATACAGGCGCCGCGTTGTACGCATCGTTAATAATGGTAAGCCCGCCCAGGGTGATGGTTTCCAGCCTCATTTCCGGGAGCTTCATCGTTTCCAACGCGCACACCATGGCCAGAGCATCTGCGCCCAGTATCATCCCAGTGGTCCAGGCTGCAGCCGCGTTCACCGCATTATGCAGCCCTGGAACAGGCAATCTTATTGAATAAGTGCCCTCCGGCGAGGAGAGTGTGACCTGTCTTCCATCAAAAGACACCACCCGGACATCCGCCTGGCTGTGTCGGCCATACCAAAACACCTGACCGGAGAACTTCTCGCCGAGTTCCTGGCTATAACGGTCGTCCCTGTTTAACACCGCAATACCTCTTGCGCCGAGGTAGTCCAGCAGTTCACCCTTTGCCCTGACTATCGCCTCCTGGCTTCCCAGGAGCTCCATGTGAGTCTGGCCGATGTTAGTGATGACTCCTATGGAAGGTGCTGCCATCTCACAAAGGTAAGCGATCTGACCCGGGCCCCTCATAGCCATTTCAATCACAGCGGCGCGGTGCGTCGGCCTGAGGTCAAGTAGTGCCAGGGGCACCCCGATCTCCGTATTGTAGTTCTTCTCCGTCTTCAGCACAGGACCAAGGGCGGATAGCACGGCCCAGATCATCTCTTTTACTGTAGTCTTTCCCACGCTGCCGGTCACGCCCACGACGGGTATCTGAAAACGGCGCCTGTGGTATGCAGCCAGCGCTCCAAGGGCAGCAAGCGTGTCTTTCACGAGGACCCTCGGGCCTTGAGTTGTACGGTCCGATACTAAAGCGGCCACAGCCCCCTGCTCTAGCGCTGCGTTCACGTAGCGATGGCCATCCGTGTGCTCTCCTGCGAGTGCGACAAAAAGGCTCCCCGTCACTGCCTTTCTACTGTCTGTGACCACATGTTCCACGCGGGTACCAGGGTCTGCGTCAAGAAGGTACCCGTCTGTGGCCCTGCTGACCTCTCCCAGAGTGAATAACGTCATATGCCAAGCGCCTCCAGTGCTTCCCGTGCTACCTCTTTGTCGTCAAAGTGTATGGTGCGGTCCCGGAATATCTGGTATGTCTCGTGCCCCTTACCCGCTATGACAACCACGTCCTTTTCTCGGGCGAGGCGTATCGCAGAAAAAATCGCCTGCCTCCTGTCAGTTTCGCAAGTATACTCCCCAGGACCCTCCCGCGCTCCCGCCAGCACCTCTTCGATAATAGCCTCCGGGTCCTCGCTCCTTGGGTTGTCTGATGTGATAATCGCCACGTCTGCCAAAGTAGTGCTAATCTTCCCCATGATCGGCCGCTTGGTGCGGTCTCTGTCACCCCCGCAGCCAAACACCACAATAAGCCTGCCCGATGTAAGTTCGCGTGCAGATTTTAGCACATTCAAAAGCCCGTCGGGGGTGTGCGCATAGTCCACAATGACGCTGAATGCGCCGCTGTATACTGTTTCGAACCTGCCCGGCACACCCTTTTTGAGCCGCAGCGCCTCGACAGCGGTCTTGGCATCTATGCCACGCGAGGTGCAAGCGGCGATGGCGGCGAGCGAGTTGTACACGTTGAAACGGCCAGATAAGGAAAGCACTACACGGCCCGTATATACGGGGGAAATGAGAGTGTACTCGGTAGACCCCGCCGAGATGGATATGTCTTGTGCCCGGAATTCACAGGATTCATGTATACCGTAAGTTACCACGTGTGCTCCAGTTCGACCAGCAAAGAACTCGCTCGCCGGGTCGTCTGCGTTCAGCACGGCAGTGTCCTCTTCTTTTAGCATTTCAAACAGCCTGGCCTTAGCCCTCCTGTACGCGTCAAAGCTGCGGTGAAAATCCAGGTGATCCTGGGTCAGGTTGGTGAACACCCCCACATCGAACTGACACCCGGTCACCCTGTGCATCTCAAGCGCGTGCGATGACACTTCCATGGAGCATGCAGCGTCGCCGGCCCGGACCATCAAGTGGAAAAAACGCTGCAGGTCCGGAGCCTCCGGCGTGGTGTGCTCCACCGGAAGCCTCTGGCCTCCGATGATATTCTCGATGGTTCCGATCAAACCGCACCTTCGGCCGCTGAGTTCGAGTATAGCCCGGATGAGGTGAGTGGTCGTGGTCTTTCCGTTGGTGCCCGTTACCCCATAAAGCTCCAACCGGCTGGACGGATTGTCATAAAACCGCAGGGAAACCAGCGCCATTGCTACTCTTGAATCAGGTACAACTACCTGCGGAACGGATACATCCAGTTGCCTTTGGAGTATGAGTGCAACTGCCCCTGCTTTCACTGCTTCATCTGCGAACATATGGCCATCCCGGTTATATCCGGGTACGCAGATGAATACGTCGCCGGGCGCTACCCTTCTTGAATCGTAGGAGATCCCGGTACACTCGACGTCTTGCCCGATAAACGCTTCATGCTCAACAAACCTTACAAGTTCACTGAGTTTCATTGGGCACGGGCCAAACCCAGTTCCTCCTTTTCTGAACATAACTCAATACTTAGCAAATCTTTCCTGTGAAACTAGTATACCCGGTTTGTTCTCTTTGTATCGACAGGGTTTTCTGCATTCGGGTTCCTATGGTGAGAACCGCACACGCACGATTGTTCCAGATGGTACCTGTGTGCCTGGTACCGGGTCCTGCTCTATGGCAAGCCCGCTTCCTTCAGTCTCCATTTGCAGGCCTACCTGCGCCAGCGTAGCTGCGACGCTGCGCATGGTCTTACCGATCAGGTCAGGCACAGTCACCTGCTCTTTCCCTCCGGGCTCTCCCTCCGTGAAGGCAATCACCATGGTGTCTTTCTTCACAGAAGCCCCGGCCGCAGGCGTCTGCTGCAATATCCTGGGTCCGCCACCCTCCACAAACACCCGGACGCCTGCCTCACGCGCGACCGACATGGCCTCGGCTGGCGTGAGGTTGACCACATTCGGTACCGTGACCTGGATATCTGCAGGGTCCGCAGCGCTAGGCTTTAGATCTGTCGAAGTCTTGGGTGCCGGTGGTATCTCCAGGTACTGTAGCACATCGCGCACGACCGCAGCCCACAGCGGTGCCGCTATCTGCCCGCCGTAGTAAGCGCCCTCAGGTTCATCCAACATGGCCAAAGCGATGAGCTTCGGATTGTCATAGGGTACAAACCCCACGAACATCGCAGTATACCGCCCTCTCACTATCCGGCCCTCAACCACCTTCTGCGCGGTACCTGTCTTGCCCGCCACGGTGTACCCTTCAATATACGCGTGCCTGCCCGTGCCCTCTTCCACCACGGATCGCATGGCCTCTTTAAGCTCACGTGCCGTCTCCCTGGAGATGACCTGTCTTAACATTTCAGGCGGCTGTTCCGCAACCACCACGCCCTCCGGGCTTCTTATCTCCTTTAAAAGGTGCGGTCTCATGAGCTTTCCGTCGTTAGCGATGGCTGCCACTGCAGTGATGAGCTGAAGCGGCGTCACCGTGAGCGTCTGGCCGAAAGACATCACAGCAAGGTCCACTGTCTTCATTACATCGGGTTTCAGCATGATGCCAGTGGCTTCTCCTGGGAAATCGATACCGGTCTTGTCAGTCAAGTTGAACGCCTGAACGTACTCGTAGAATTTCTCCTTACCCACCCGAAGCCCTACATTGACAAAGCCCACATTGCAGGAATGCCGGATCACTTCAAGAAAACTCAAACTACCATGGTTTGAGCTCCAACAGCTTATAACAGCGCCCGGAACCTTGATGCTGCCACCGCAGAAAAACCTGTCCGACATCTTCACCAGCCCCTCTTCCAGAGCGGCTGCTGCTGTGATGGGTTTGAATGTAGATCCGGGGCTGAACGCGTCCACGACAGCGATGTTCCGCCGGTTTTGAACAGGGTAGTCATTATAGTTGTTCGGGTCGTAATCCGGCCTAACAGCCATAGCGAGGATCTCCCCGGTGGTGGGGTCCATTACAATGATCACGCCGCCCTTTGCCTGGTGCCGGATCATGGCCTGTTCCAGTTCGCGCTCCGCGATAAACTGGACGACCTCGTCTATCGTCAGGTAGGCGTCATTGCCGTCCACAGGCGCGATGTACCTGTGCAACGCCTGGGGCATCTCCTGTCCCCTTGCGTCAAATTCAATGATAATTTTACCCTTTGAACCCCCAAGTGGTGTATCGTAAAAGAGCTCGACCCCTTCAAGCCCCTGGTTATCGATGCCGGCTATGCCCAACACATGTGAAGCCAAATTCCCTTTCGGATAGTACCTTTTTGACTCCTGAGTGGTCTCAATGCCAGGCAGCTTTTTCGCCTTCAGTTGTCTTGCCACGTCTTCTTCGATCTTTCTCTTGATCCAAACGAAAGACGACGGCAGCGTAATGCGCCTCAGTACGTCGTCCTTCTCCATCCCAAGGATCGTTGCAACTGTGGCAGCCGTCGATTCGGCATCTCTGATCTGGGCGGGGATCGCAAATACCGACTCCACGTTGACGGAAACAGCAAGTTCTCTCCCGCGCCGATCGTATATAGTGCCGCGCTTGGCTTCCACCGGTACCTCTCTTGTGCGCATATCAAGAGCCCTCTTTGCGAGCTCTTCTCCCTGGATGAATTGAATATAGGCCACCCTGACAAGCAGGACGGCCATGAACAACGCTGTCCCAATAAACACTACAGCCATACGCTTTCTTAAGCCCAGATCCGGCGCGGGCAAAACAAGAACCTCCTTTATTGCGGCGCTTGTAAACCGCTATTTGGCAGGCCTTGCCTCCGCTTTGCCATCACCCATAGCCAACCACCTTGTAAAACTGGAAAGGGACTGAGCGAGCCGCGCAAAGAATCCGGTCCCGGCTTGTATAGGTTCCTCCACCTGGAGTGGCTCAGTCCGTGTTACGACTACCAGTCGTATTTCCGCAGGTTTCACCATACCGAGCCTGGTGACGGCTGCAGATTCAATGCGTTCGAGGGACTGAAGCCTTGCCACCTCCAACTCAAGGCGCTGGCTCTCTGCCTGCAGCACTCTGAGTTCTTCCCTGGCGCTCACAATACTGTAACCAAGGTGCGCAACAGTCGCGTGTCTTGATGTTATCACGAGGGCGACGAATACCACAAGTACCAGCAACAACAAGTTCTCCACGATCTCTTTGTTCTTCTTGATCCTGCGCGCCCGTGCGGCCCTCTCTGCCGGGCCGTGCCCTTTAGTCTGCTCAATAGCTAATACCATAGTATTCGCCCCCTTTCCGCTTTAGAACTGCGCCGCAGTGCGTCGCGCTGCTCTCATCTTGGCCGATCTCGCCCGGGGATTCTCCCGGACCTCCTCTTCCCGGGGCGTGACCGGTCTCTTTGTCAATACTTCAAGAACACGCTTGGCCCCGCAGATGCAAGCAGGAAGTCCCCCGTGACACGTACAGTGGCCTGAAAGCCGCCTGAAAATCTGCTTGGTTATGCGGTCTTCCAGTGAGTGGTAGGAAATCACCACCACTTTGCCTTCTCCCACGCTTAGCATGCTGCATGCTCCTTCCAACCCTTTCTTTAGCTCATCCAACTCCCCGTTGACCGCGATCCGGAGCGCCTGAAAGGTGCGTTTAGCGGGGTGCGGTCCATCGCTCCGGGCCGAGCGGGGTATTGCGGCCCGCACGATATCTACCAATTGTCCGGTAGTCCTAATGGGACCGTCCCGCCTCGCGGTGACGATAGAACCTGCGATCCGCCGCGCCCAGCGTTCCTCTCCGTACTCCCACAGGATCCGTGTGAGCGTGTCAACGTCTGCCTGGTTGACCAGATCGGACGCAGTCATCTTGGACGCCGGATCCATTCTCATGTCAAGCGGTGCATCCTTGTTGTAGCTGAAGCCGCGCGACTCCTTATCCACATGACGCGACGACATACCCAGGTCGAACAAGATACCGTCTGCCGATCTGCAACCGAGGTCTGAAAGGATATCCACTATCCTTGAAAACACCCCGTGGACCAACCTGATGCTGTCTGTAAAAGGGTCAAGACGCTCAGCTGCCGCTTCTATGGCCTCTGGATCCCTGTCTATCCCTACCAGCCTTGCCCGGCCGGCCGTGGCACGAAGAATCGCTTCGGAATGACCGCCGTCGCCCAGTGTGCAGTCGATATAAAGACCTCCCTCTTTAGGAGAGAGAAAATGCAGGACTTCCTTAACCATGACGGGCTGATGGTAGACTGTCATGAGGAGTCCTCCTACAAATCGAAGTCAGCCAGTTTCTCCGCTATATCCTCATAGGAGACGTCTGTCCGGCGCTTATAATCTTCCCATCTTTCAGCGCTCCATATTTCCACCCGCGTTGAAACCCCTATCACAACCACGTCCTTTTCGATGGACGAGTACTCACGCAAGTTCTGTGGAATAAGCACCCGCCCCTGACGGTCAAACTCGCCTTCGGTGGCTCCGGAGAACAGAAAGCGGGTGAATGCCCTTGCATCGGATTTGGTGAGCGAGAGCTGAGTCAGCCGTTTTTGGAGCCTCTCCCACTCCGGCATTGGAAACACAAAAAGACAGTTCTCGAGCCCCCTGGCGATAATGAACCTGTCCCCCAGGTCTTCTCTCAGTTTGGAAGGCATTGTCAGCCTGCCTTTTTCGTCGATGGCGTGCTGGTACTCACCAATGAGCAAAGGCCCTGTCTCCTCCCACTTCTACCCACTTTCCCCCACTCGGTGTAGTACTTCTACCACTATGCGGAAATTCCTTCTTTACTTTGCATCCGAAGGAAAAAATTTCAGGCCCGGGGATCCGGGCCTGAACGGAACTTTTATTATGACGTGATCAAATTTAAACGGGCACTGTCTGAACCTTTGAGTAAAGACTCAACAGGGAAATCCTTTTTCCGCACTTGGGACACTGGAGTTCGTTGACTCCAGGCCCGCCGGTTAAGGATTTCCCTGTTGAAAGCTGGGTCCCCTGCGCCCCGCAACGTGGGCACACGAATTGCACCACCTGATGGCTCCCACTCAATTTGTGATGCCTCCCTGAGGTTCGTTTGTCAAAACACTTCGAGATCTAACCTCTTGACTCCTTCATGTGGCCATTGGAAAACTCCCAAGAACGCGAAGCGAAACTGTTTTAGTGCTGAGTTCCGAAATCGCCTCAACCAACGAAGAGTCAGACATGTGAGCAGCGACATCTAGGTAAAAAAGATATTCCCACGGCCTGTCTCCAATGGGCCTTGACTCTAATTTAAGCAGGTTGATCTGTCTGTATGCAAAAGCGCCCAGCACCCAAAAAAGTGCAGCAGGCCTGTGCGCCGTTGCCAGCACCAGCACCGTCTTATTCTTCTCTCCACGGGGAACCTCGCGCGTGCCTATGGCGTAAAACCGCGTGTAGTTGTTTGCTCTTGATTGAACCCCTCTTGCCAAAACAGTAAGACCATAAAGTTCGGCTGCCCTCTCAGAAGCGAGGGCTGCGGCATGTTCCATGCGTTCCATCGCGATCATGCGGGCACTGCCCGCAGTATCATAAACCGCCACCGCTTCGACACCGAGCTCCTTCAAGAATTCACTGCACTGAGCAAGCGCTTGCGGGTGAGAGTATACCCGCCTTATGCTGTCCAGGGTGGCACCTTTGGGGGCAAGTAAGCAGTGATTTACTGGCAATACAACCTCCCCGAAGATCCTAAATGGGTAAAGGAGCAAGAGATCGTAGCTTTCGTTGATACTACCCGCGAGAGAGTTTTCGATGGGTATTAGGCCGTCAGTAGCCTTGTGCTGGGCGAGCGCTTCAAACACATCAGACAGCGTCCGGCAGGGATAGGTCTTCACCTCCCCGAACATCTTGATCACCGCTTCTTCACTATATGCTCCGGGCTCCCCCTGAAAGGCTACTATCGTTTCTTCCATACTGTCCTACCTCTCCTAGTAGTTACTAGTAGTCACGTGTTGCAACAAGTGTAGCACAACAACTCGGATAGGGAAAGCCCCATGCAAGAAACTTATCCTCGGCCCTTTGGGTGTCCCGTCAGCCCGGTCCGTTCAAAGATCACGGATCACGTCCCTGCGCCAAAAGAAAATAGCAGGAACTTTTCCTGCTATTTCCCGTTTTTCGGTTCAACTCTGGGAGGTTTGGACGGCTGGGAACTGATGTCCTTTCCGCAGTAAGGGCAGATCCAAACCCCTCGCTCCGTAGCGGAATAGGAGTCGTTCCGACAGTAAGGGCACTCCTTCCTAAACACAGAAGTCCTCAACGCCTTCCAAATCTACTTTGAACCGCTTCGCTATGCCTCTCCTCGGCGAGGACACCGCTCTTAGCCCTCAACGACCTCGGAGAAGTAAATCACTGTAACTAACTCGTCCGGGGATATTTCCCTCATATAAATCTCTTTCAGGAAATCCATTGCATCATCGATGGTCTTCATGTCAGGGTTTTCGCCCTGGAGGTCCTCGGGAGTGAGCTCTGAAACAGTCTTCACCGTCACCTTGTCCAGGACGGCCGTGCACAGCTTCTTCCTAGGACGAAACCTGTCTCCGTGAGTCACCCAAACAAGGTCTCCCACCGCATATTTGGAGGTCTTATCTCCGAGCCTTATTGTACAGTGTTTTTCTCCAGCCAGTATGTTGACGTGATAGACGGATGAGTAAAAATTAAGTGCCCTCAAACGCCTCTCACCTCCCCCACCGATGGCTTCTGATTAACTTCAACAACACCGCAACAATTCCTTCCTGAACATCTCTCTCCAGACTTTTTCAGAATCTACTGAAGAATTGCAAGAAGTATGCCGGCGGCTACCGCGCTGCCTATAACCCCTGCGACGTTGGGCCCCATAGCATGCATCAAGAGAAAGTTCCCAGGGTTTTCTTTCTGGCCCACGACCTGCGAAACACGGGCCGCCATGGGTACGGCCGAGACTCCGGCAGAACCGATCAACGGGTTTACTTTCCCCCCGCTCAGAGCATACATGAGTTTCCCCAGCAGCACGCCTGCGGCAGTGCCTATGGAAAATGCAGCGAGCCCGAGCAGGATGATATATATCGTTGACAGAGTAAGAAATACCTCTCCCCGGGTGGTAGCGCCCACCGTAAGGCCGAGAAATATGGTGACGATGTTGATGAGCTCATTCTGGGCGGTCTTTGACAACCTGTCCACCACACCCGCTTCCCTGAGCAGGTTCCCAAACATCAGCATACCTATGAGAGCAAGCGCAGAGGGCAGCAGGAGCCCTGTAGCGATCATCACAACGATGGGGAACAGTATCCGTTCCTTGCGCGAAACGGGCCTGAGCTGCTCCATTACCACGGAGCGCTCCTTCTTCGTAGTGAGCGCTTTCATGATGGGCGGCTGAATGATGGGTACCAGTGCCATATATGAATAGGCCGCCACAGCTATCGGGCCCAATAGCTCGGGCGCCAGTTTTGAGGTGAGGAAAATGGCAGTGGGTCCATCAGCTCCACCGATGATCCCTATACTCGCAGCCTGTTGCGGCGTAAAACCTAGTGCCAAGGCCCCCAGGAGTGTGGTGAAGATCCCGAACTGGGCTGCAGCGCCGAGCAAAAAGGTCTTGGGATTGGCGATGAGCGGTCCAAAGTCGGTCATGGCACCGACGCCCAAGAATATCAGGGGTGGGTAAATGCCTAACTTCACTCCGAGGTACAAAAAACTCAGCAACCCCCCAGGTTCCATGAGACCTGCTTTTGGAATGTTGGCCAGTAGCACACCAAACCCGATGGGCAGAAGGAGCAGCGGCTCATATCTTTTTTCAATAGCCAGGTAGATAAGGACTCCACCCACAACCAGCATAACGGCCCCTCTCCAGTCCAGGCTCAAAAAACCGCTGCTGGTAATGAAATCATACAAGTCAGCCCAGAGCATGATCCAGCCCCCTCCCTATTCGATAACAGCAAGAACGTCCCCTGTGTTGACGCTGGCACCTTTCGTTACTTCCAGAGACTTTACCCGTCCTTCAAACGGGGACTGGATCTCATTTTCCATCTTCATAGCTTCGAGGATGAACATGACTGTCCCTGCTTTCACTTCGGAACCTACAGCCACCTTGACATCCACTATGACGCCGGGCATCGGAGCAGTGATCTGGTTTTCTCCCGGAGCAGCTGTTCTTTTCGGCGCCGGGGGGGCAGCTTTTTCTCTTTCTGCCTGGGCAGGTGCGGCGGCTGCCGGTCTTGTATTTGGCTTGTCCGGTTTTTGGTCTCCGCCGTGTTCCTCGATTACTACCTCAAAAACCTCTCCATTCACTGTCACCCTGTATTTCTTCATCGATTGCTCCCCCTTCGAACAAACATCCTCGCCCTCTCGATCATCTGAGCTTGCCTCCCCGCAGCGCCCCAGGACGGTGAGGTGCCACCCACTTTCTTGATGGAAAGAACCCTCGGGGCTGACGACAATTCCAGGTGATAGGCGAGTGCTGCAGCGATGGCTGCTACCACCTTTGCATCGTTGGCTTTGCCGCTTTCTACGTTCCCCGGTGCAACCGGGGTGCGGGCATTACGTGGTTGCCTGGGACCGCCAAACACGCTCAAGGCTCCCATGAGCAGGGCCAGCGCTATGAGGGAAGCAAATACCACGCTCATGCCCAACAAAGTCAACCTTATTCCGAGCATAACACCGTTTTCCAAAGTGACTGCCCTCCTACACTGGCAGGTTTCCGTGTTTTCGCGCCGCCCGTGCCTCCCGCTTGGAAGACATGGCGGCAAATGCAGCCACAAGCTGCGGTCTCGTCTCTGCGGGATCAACAATAACGTCCACGTATCCTCTGCTGGCGGCTACGTACGGATTGGCGAACTGTTCACGGTACGCGGCGATCTTCTCCCTTCTTAACGCCGCCGGGTCGTCCGCGCGGGCGATCTCGTCCCTGAATATAATATTCGCAGCGCCCTCAGGCCCCATGACGGCCACTTCCGCCTGCGGCCACGCAAGCACCTGGTCAGCACCTAAAGATCTTGAACACATCGCCAGGTATGCCCCACCATAGGCCTTCCTCAGTATGACCGTGATCTTCGGTACCGTAGCCTCCGAAAACGCATAAAGCAGTTTCGCACCGTGTCTTATGATCCCACCGTACTCCTGATCCGTGCCAGGCAGATAACCCGGTGTATCCACCAGCGTAAGCAAGGGAATATTGAAGGCGTCACAGAAACGTACAAACCTTGATGCCTTATCGGAAGCGTTGATATCGAGACAGCCTGCAAGTGTCCGTGGCTGGTTGGCGACCACTCCGACTGGCATCCCTGAGATCCTGCAAAAGCCCACGACCAGGTTTTGCGCCCACCCTGCGTGTACTTCAAGGAAGTCACCGGCATCCACCACCAGCCGGATCACGTCCCGCACGTCATAGGGCTTGTTCGGGTCTGTCGGGACGATGTCCCGGAGGCGCTCCTCCATCCTATCTATGGGGTCCTCGCACTTGACTCTCGGCGGGTCCTCCATGTTATTGGACGGGAGGAATGACAAAAGCCTGCGTACTGTCGCCAGGCACTCCTCCTCGTTTTCAGCTTTGAAGTGGGCGACCCCGCTTTTTGTGGCGTGCGTCCGCGCCCCGCCTAGCTGCTCAGGCGAGACTTCTTCGCCTGTGACGGCTTTGATCACCTGCGGTCCGGTGATAAACATCTGGCTTGTGCCCTCTACCATGAACACGAAGTCAGTCAGCGCAGGCGAGTAGACTGCTCCCCCGGCCGAGGGACCCATGATAACAGAAATCTGAGGGATGACCCCCGAAGCCATGGTGTTCCTGAAGAAAATGTTGCCGTATCCGTTCAGTGCGTCTACGCCCTCTTGAATTCGGGCTCCGCCTGAGTCGTTCAACCCGACCAGCGGGGCGCCCGCTTTCATCGCTAAATCCATGACCTTGCAGATCTTGGCAGCGTGCATCTCACCCAGGCTACCCCCTATGACCGTAAAATCCTGAGCGAATGCGTAGACTAGCCTGCCGTCTATGGAGCCGTACCCGGTTATTACCCCCTCGCCTGGCGCCTCCACATCCTCCATGCCAAAAGCTGTGCACCGGTGCTTTACAAACATGTCCAGTTCTATAAAGCTTCCTTCGTCAAACAGCAGGTTCAATCTTTCCCGCGCGGTGAGCTTGCCTGCTTCGTGCTGTTTTGCCACCCGCTTTTCGCCGCCACCCGCACGCACTCGCTCGCGGGCTGCTTGCAGTTGCTCGATGAGTTCGGTAATGTCTGGCAAGTCTATCCCTCCTTAGGCCTCTGCACCAGCTCCAACAGCACCCCGCCCGTGCTGCTTGGATGAATGAAGATCACCCTTGTGCCGTGTGCCCCCTTCACCGGCGCATCAGATAGCAGCTGGAGTCCCGATCCTTTCGCTCTGCCCACTGCAGAGTCGATGTCGTCCACCTCCACTGCGATATGGTGTATGCCTGGGCGTCGGGTTTGGATAAAACGGGCGATGGGACTGTCATCAGCCGTGGGTTCAAGCAGTTCTATGCGCGTGCTACCAAGCGGCAAGAACGCGACCCTTACCTTCTGGCTCTCCACCACTTCTATGCCTTCCAAAACGAGTCCGAGCGCATCTACCCATACGCGACTGGATTCCTCTATACTGTTTACCGCTATTCCGATATGATCAAGTTGCATGATTGTTCACCTCCTCGTCTGTTACTCGGCCCTGTACTCTCCAAATACTTTGCGCAGACATCCGCAAATCTCTCCGAGCGTCGCGTAATGCCTCACCGCTTCGAGGATGAAAGGCATCATGTTTTCAGATCCCTGCGCCGCTTCATGCAGATTCGAAAGCGCCCTGTCAACTGCTGCCTGATCCCGGCTGGCTTTCAACCGCTTGAGTTTTTCCTTCTGAGCACGCCCGACAAGTGGATCCACGCGCAGCAATTTCTCCGTGCGGCGCTCCTCCGCTTGGAACTTGTTTACGCCTACAACTATCCGCTCCCCCGACTCGATCTGTTTTTGGTAGTGGTATGCGGAATCCTGGATCTCTTTTTGCATGTATCCCTTCTCAATTGCGGCAGCCGCCCCTCCGATCGAATCGATCTTGTCTATGTATTCCTGCGCTGCCGCCTCAATCCTGTCAGTCAGTGATTCGATATAGTAGCTGCCTCCAAGCGGGTCCACTGTATCGCAGACTCCGCTTTCAAAACCAATGATCTGCTGGGTCCGCAATGCTATCCGCACTGACTCTTCCGTGGGCAATGATAATGCTTCGTCTCTTGAGTTGGTGTGGAGGGACTGAGTGCCACCGAGTACTGCAGACAGCGCCTGCAGCGTGACCCTGACCACGTTGTTGTCCGGCTGCTGCGCGGTGAGGGTGCATCCCGCTGTCTGTGTATGGAATCTGAGCATCTGCGATCTCGGGTTTTTGGCACCGAATCGTTCTTTCATAATTCGCGCCCATAACCTGCGTGCTGCCCGAAATTTGGCAATCTCCTCGAAGAAGTCGATGTGGGCGTTGAAAAAGAATGATAACCTGGGAGCAAACACGTCTACATCCAGCCCTTTTTCCACCGCCGCCTTCACATATTCAATGCCGTTGGCAAAGGTGAACGCGACCTCCTGAACCGCGGTGGCGCCCGCTTCCCTTATGTGGTAACCGCTAATCGAGATGGTGTTCCATTCTGGCATGTGTTTGGAACAATACTCGAATACGTCGGTGATGAGTCTCATCGATGGTTTTGGGGGGAATATGTATGTGCCTCTCGCTACATACTCCTTCAGAATATCATTCTGGATGGTCCCGGACAGTTTGGAAGGTTCGATCCCTTGTTTTTCCGCAACCACGATGTACATCGCAAGGAGGATCGCTGCAGGTGCATTAATAGTCATCGATGTCGATACGCGATCAAGAGGAATCTGATCAAACAGCACTTCCATGTCCGCGAGCGAATCTATGGCCACACCGACCTTTCCTACCTCGCCCTCTGCCAAATGGTGATCCGAGTCGTACCCGATCTGGGTGGGGAGGTCGAATGCCACGGATAGGCCAGTTTGTCCCTGTGAAAGCAGATACCGAAACCGCGCGTTCGTCTCTTCCGCAGTACCAAACCCTGCATACTGCCTCATAGTCCAGAGTCTGCCCCGGTACATATTTGGCTGAACTCCCCGAGTGAACGGGTACTCGCCTGGAAATCCCAGGTTCGTCATGTAATCCGTCCCCTCGAGGTCAACTGGCGTATAAAGCGTCTTCACCTCCAGACCCGAGGGAGTGCAAAACTCCTGCTTCCTTTCGGGAAAACGGCTCCGGAGTTTTTCCAGCGTACTTGTTTCCCATATCTTTTGGGCTTCTTTCACATCTTGCATGCTATCCCCCCCGTGTTGCGTTCGTACTTCGAATATTGTTCGCATGACATATACAATTCCTTCTTTGCAAAAGCTTTCCCTTCAGTTTGTCAGCGGGCACCTTTAAGTGGTACGGGGGCCCGAAACGGGCCCCCTGACAGAGGTGTTCGGGTTCCGATATTAGCCCAGCCAGCCCCTGACCCGCATGGCCTGTGCAACCCTGTCAACTGCGACAAGGTATGCCGCGTCTCGTGGTTTCACCCTCTTGCTCTTGTACATATTGTATACGTTCTCAAAGGCCTTCACCATCATGAACTCAAGCCTTGAATTCACTTCCTCTTCCGACCAATAGAACCCGTAAAGGTTTTGACACCATTCGAAATAGGATACGGTTACGCCGCCTGCGTTAGCCAAAATGTCGGGGATGACGAATACTCCATTCTTCGCCAGAATCTCATCGGCTTCAGGGGTAGTAGGACCGTTGGCCGCCTCTCCCACGATCCGCGCCCTGACTCTGCCGGCGTTGGCTGCTGTAATCTGGTTCTCCAGCGCAGCGGGGATCAGCACCTCGCACTCAAGTTCGAGCAGCTCCTCATTGGTTATGGGCTTTGTGCCGGGATAGCCCACAACGCTGCCCGTCTCGTCTTTGAAGGCCAGTACCTTCAGAGGATCAAGCCCGGCCGGGTTCAGGATCCCACCCTTTGAATCACTGACTGCGATTACGGCGGCGCCCATTTCATGCATGAGCCTTGCGGCAATGCTGCCTGCATTGCCGTATCCTTGTACGGCCACTCTTGCGCCTTTTATCTCGATGCCCAGCTTCTTTGCGGCTTCCCTGATGGTGATCACACATCCGCGCGCAGTGGCCTCGTTACGCCCGAGTGAACCGCCGATGATGATAGGCTTCCCCGTAATGACCCCGGGTTGGAAACTCTCCTTGATCTTGGAGAATTCATCCACCATCCACGCCATGATCTGCGGGTTTGTGTATACATCGGGCGCCGGAATGTCCTTCTCGGGTCCGACGATCTGGGAAATAGCCTGGAAGAATCCGCGGCTTATCCTCTCGAGCTCGCCCTTTGAGAGCTCCTTCGGGTTGCAAACCACACCGCCCTTGCCTCCGCCGTAAGGAAGACCGAGCACGGCGCACTTGAACGTCATCCACATGGAGAGCGCCCTGACTTCGTCCGCGTGAACGTCCGGGTGGAACCTGATGCCGCCTTTTGTGGGACCTACAGCATCATTGTGCTGGGAGCGGAAACCTTTGAACACGCGTACCGATCCGTCATCCATGCGCACCGGGAACGTGACCTCAAGGAATCTCATAGGCTCCTTCAATACCTCGTATACCGCAGGCTCAAGCTCCAGCATGTCGACGGCCCGTTTGATCTGACCCTGTACAATCTTGAAAGGATTCATCTGCTCGGTAGACATTTTTTTGGGTTGCTCCCCCTTTTCTGATCATTCTCTGTTTTGCGGCATAACTGGTAGCGAACTCTGGCGGGTCGTGTTGTGGATTACCTACCTCCTTCTCTTTGGCAGGGCACAGCATGTTTCGCCAGGGCATAACCCGCTTCAAGCGCCTTCTTGTTCAGCTGCTCCGTGCCTGGCGGCACCCTGGCAAGCACGGCCTTCTCGCAGGCGCCTGGTGACACGACGCCCGTCAGTTCGACCAAAAGGCCAAGTGCCACAATATTGGCCACGATCGCCTTTCCCGAACACGCTATGGCGGTTTCGGTAATGGGCGACGCCACTACCTTCGCGTCAATATCAGGCAACCGCTTGACAAGCCCGGCATCGACGATCAGCACTCCGCCCCGAGCTATATCTTTCGCATACTTATCGCAAGCTACCTGAGTCATCACCAAGAGCACGTCAGGCACGGTAACCTTGGGGTAATCGATCTCGTCGTCGGAAATGATCACCTCCGATTTGCTCGCGCCCCCTCTTGACTCAGGGCCATATGACTGGGTCTGCACGGCGTTCTTGCCCTCATGTATTGCGGCCGCTTCCGCCAGTATGATCCCAGCCAATATCAAGCCCTGACCGCCCTCTCCCGCCAGCCTGATCTGCCAGTAGCTCATGGTCTCACGCCTCCTTTTGCGCGCTCCACCAGTTCCCTGTAGGCCTTCGTATACTCCTTGAGCTCGGTGGCCCTGTAGAGTTCACCGACGATGATCTTGCCTTCAACTTGTTCAGGAGGCAGCTTTGACAGCGCCTTCTTGTTCACGGAATTGTCCCGGAACCAGTTCAGCATGTCTACTGCTGTGCCGCGCTTGTTCCTGCGTCCAAAGTACGTAGGGCACTGGGACAGCGCTTCCACGAAAGAGAAGCCGTCCACGCGGAGCGCTTCGGTAATCAAGTTTGTGAGCATGGTCACATGGTAGGTGGTCGCCCGGGCGACATAGGCTCCCCCCGCAGCCTGCACCAGCCTGGACAGATCAAAAGGTATATCGATGCTCCCGAAAGGAGACGTGGTCGCCAGCGAACCCGTGGGCGTTGAAGGTGAATACTGCCCGCTCGTCATTCCGTAAACATAGTTATTAAAGCAGATCGTGGTGATTCCGATGTTTCGTCTAGCGGCGTGTATAAGGTGGTTACCTCCGATGGCCGCAGCATCGCCATCGCCGGTAATGACAATGACCTTAAGCTCGGGTCTTGCCAGCTTGATGCCGGTCGCGAACGCCAGCGCTCTGCCGTGTGTAGTGTGCAGTGTGTCAAAGTTCATGTAGCCGGTAGCCCGCGAAGAGCAGCCTATACCCGACACGATGACCGTTTTATCCTGATCCAATCCGGCCTTTTGAATCGCTCTTAAGAGGCAGCCCAGCACCGTACCGTGCCCGCATCCCGCGCACCAGATGTGCGGGAGCGCCCGGTCTCTCAAATAACCTCGAATGTGCTCGCTCATGATAGCACCTCCAGGACCCTTCGCTCGATCTCGTCAGGGGTTATCATCTCCCCATCCACACGGGAATAGGATAACACCTGGCACTGGCAAAGCAGCGCTCTTTCGACTTCAAGTACGAGCTGTCCAAGGTTCATCTCGGGCACCAGCACTGTGTGCGCGCCGGCAGCGATCTCCCGCAGCGCTTCAGCAGGAAAAGGCCAGATCACCGACGTCTTGGCAAACCCCACACGGTACCCACGCCCCCTCAGGTTTCTAGATGCGCGGAGCGCCGAGCGGGCCGTGGCGCCGTAGGAAAAGATGATCAGTTCTGCGTCTTCGCAGTTCTCCACCTGAGTCCTCACCAGCTCAGCCCTCCGTCTCTCCACTTTCTGGCAGATCCTGCGGAGGAGATGTTCAGCTTTTTCCCCTTTCCCGATGGGCATACCGGATTCGCTGTGGAAGAGTCCTGTCACGTGATAACGGTAGCCGTCTCCGAACGCGGCCATCGGCGGGATGTCGCTGCCGGGCAACGGCGCGTACGGGAGGTACTCGCCCGGAGGAGTCGTGGGAGAAGGCCGAACCTCGATGCTGACCTCTTCGGGGATGATGATCTTCTCTCTCATGTGCGCTACGATCTCGTCAAGCAAGAGGATCACAGGTACCCTGAGCCGTTCTGAGATGTTGAAGGCCCAGATGGTCAGGTCATATGTCTCTCGCACAGAAGAAGGTGACAGCACAACAATAGGGTGGTCGCCGTGCGTCCCCCATCTCGCCTGCATCACATCTCCCTGTGCGGGAGATGTGGGAAGGCCCGTGGAGGGCCCCATCCTCTGGACGTTCACCACCACGCACGGTACCTCCGCCAATGCGGCGTAGCCGATGTTCTCCTGCTTTAAGGAGAAACCCGGACCGCTGGTCGCGGTCATGGCCTTTGCCCCCGTCAGCGACGCCCCTATGACTGCTGCCATGGACGCGATCTCATCCTCCATCTGGATGAACGTCCCTCCCACACGGGGCAGCCGGTCGGCCAGGCTTTCCGCGATCTCAGTAGACGGAGTAATGGGGTAGCCTGCGAAAAAGGAGAGCCCGGCCCTTATCGCTGCTTCTGCACAGGCCTCGTTCCCCTGCATAAACCTTACTTCGCCGCTCACTCTCCGTCACCCCCGTCAACTTCGATAGCAAAGTCAGGACACATGAATTCGCATAACCGGCATGCAGAACAATCTTCCGGCCGCGCCGGGAGCGGGCGGTGCTCGTCGTCTGGGTCAAGCACCTTCTTTGGGCAAAACGCGATGCAGATCCCGCAAGCCTTGCACCATGCCCTGTTTACGCTGATCTTCGGGATCTTCTTGACTTTCCTGGGCATGGCCACTACCCATCATCTCCTTCATGAATGTGTAGCCCGACGTTACCCGGGTCTTCTTTCAATGAGTGCCGTCTTCAAGAGGTTTATGGAGCCCGCGTCAGGCCTGTAGATGAACTCAATGATCTCTGCCCCCGGGGATGCGCACGCCTCCACTTCCTTTTTCCGCCCGGGGCTCGTGATGACTACGTGGAGAGGCCTTACAAACTTCTCCAGTTCCTGCCTGTCCTTGGTTGTGGTATACTCGAAGGCTGTGCTAATACCGCTTTGACTTAACGACTTCATGACCCTTTCTGCGAAATCCTTCGACGAACACACCAGGCCCACGCGTTTCCCGTCACCGATCCGGGCGATACGCACCATAGTCTCGAGCAACGGATCAAGCGCAATCCCCAAAACATCTACGCCGGTTCCCGACGCCATTTCTCTCACCTCGTCCAGGTGAAAGAACGTGGTGACGATCACGTCCATGCTCCCGAGCACCGCCCGGGCGTTCACCATATCACGCTTCAATTCAGGGAACAGCAGCGGTACAATCTTTACACCCGACCCGAGCTCCAGCTGTTTTGCGAAGTAATCCAGTTGCTCTTTGTTACACTCCACAAAGGCCGCTTTTACGTGCCCTAAGAGCTCTCTTCTTTCTTCCACCCGCTGGTGTACCATCGCCAGGAAGTCGTCAAGACCGAGCCCAACAAAAAGAGCCTCGTCGATACAAGACTCGATGGCTCTTTTTAAGCGGTCAGCACCGTCTTCGTTTTTGGATATGCCGGAGAGTATGAAAGTGCCTCTCCCCTGGCGGGAAGTGACAAAACCCTGCGCTTCCAGCTCCCTGTAAGCCATTGACACGGTATTCCTGGATATGCCCAGCGCGTTGGCCAGGTCCCGCTCAGTGGGTATGCGCATGCCTTCGCGCCAGTAGCCCGTGCGTATCAGCTGCTCTATCTGTTTCTTAAGCTGCAGGTAAATGGGCAGCTCGCCGTCCCTGTCGACTCTCAAAGGCAGTTCCTTCACGCCCCGCACCTCTTTAATGGACTGGTGGTATTTGGCCTATTGGATCTATTCATTAGTCCTTATTGGCCCACCGCTCACACATATTCTACGCCCGGAGCGTTTTTCCTGCCAGCTGTTCCGCTCTACTGTGAAATTTTTCTCGAACCAACATTTGCAAGTGATACCCGCTTCACAGCACAGAAAACAGAAAAAAGACCCCCAAAGATAGGGGGATTATGTATGTGCCTGATTTTCCCCGGTTGCGCTCAGCTGCCGTTAAAATACCTTACGATACCTCTGAAGATACCTTCGGCAACTCGCCTTCTGAAAGCGGGGTCCTGTAGCAGCCGTTCATCGCCTGCATTGGAGATGAAGCCGGCTTCCACAAGCACCGCGGGCATCTTCGTGTTCCTGAGCACGTAAAACCTTGCCCCGTGTATACCCCTGTCCTTCATGCCCGTGGCCTTCACCAGTTCCTCCTGCATAACTCGGGCGATCGCTTTTCCTGTCGCATCACCCTCGAGATAAAACGTCATCATCCCCGATATGGACCTGTCCCTGTGGGCGTTATTGTGAATGCTTACGAACAGGTGGGCTCCCGATGCGTTGGCCACCAGCACGCGCGCTTCCAGCTGCCCCGCGGACGGTTTTTGCGGCGCACGGGGCTGTACGTCAGCGTCGCGGGTAAGTACCACATCCGCCCCTGCAGCCTTCAACATCTGCGCGAGGCTTAGCCCGATCGCCAGCACATTGTCCGCCTCCCGTGTGCCGGATGCACCTACGGCGCCCGGGTTAGGCCCACCGTGGCCCGGATCAACCACTACCTTTCTGCCAGATAGCACAGCCCGCTCAGACCTGCCAGGTTGGGCACCGGCTGACTTCAGCGCAGCAAGCGTCAGGGGGCCGACAATCCCGTCGCGGGCAAGGCCATGTGTCTCCTGGAAAGATATTACCGCTTGTCTAGTTCTCAGTCCGAATATACCGTCCACCGGGCCCGGGTCGTATCCGCGCTCGGCGAGCATCCTCTGTACCTGGGCCACCTCCGGGCCCGTACTGCCGAGAAGAAGCAGGCCTCCTTGTGCCTGTACCGGCCCAGTATACGTGGTGAGCAACAAGATGCAGACAAACAGCAAAGCCCAGTAACGTCGTTTTCTAACCATCGGTTACCTCCTTGAACAGGTGTAACCTAATTATAACGCCGCTGGGCTGCTTATGTCATCTATGGAATTATTGGAATCGGGAAGGAAATGCTATGTACGCAGGCAGTATTATTCGCTCTTGCCCAAAACGTAACCTACGCCAGCCCTATTTATGTTAATTTCCACCTTGTCTGCGATCCGCAGTGTTAGCACATCGCCTTTGATCTCGGTGATAGTGCCATGGATGCCGCCCACGGTAACCACCTTTTCCCCCTTCTTCAACTCAGAGAGCATCTTCTGCCTCTTCTTTTGCTGTTGCTGCTGCGGACGGATGATCAGAAACCACATAAATGCAAACAACAGGATGAAGGGAAGGAATGCCTGTAAGTTCTGCAATTTAGATCTCTCCTTTCTTCCCCGATAAGCGTTCATTCACATCTTCGACGGCAGCTTTGCAAATACCTTTACCTTTGCCCGCCGTTTATGAATTTATCCAAAAACTCCTTTCTGTAAACAGAAAACCGCTTCTCTTCAATAGCCTTTCCTATTTGCTCCATAAGCCGGGTCATGAACCTCAGATTGTGGATTGTCAAAAGTCTCATCGACAGGATCTCTCCCACTTTCACAAGGTGCCTGAGGTACGACCTGGAAAAGTGGGTACATGTGTAACAGTCACACGATTCCTCGATGGGAGTATGATCATCTGCAAATTCGGCGTTCCGCACGGTGAGCCTTCCTTCGAACGTGAACACCGTCCCGTGCCTTGCATTCCTGGTGGGCAGCACGCTATCAAACATGTCCACACCGCGCGCCACGCACTCCACCAGGTCTTCGGGAGCAGCCACGCCCATCAGGTACCTTGGTTTGCCATGAGGCAACTCGGCTGTGACCACCTCGGTAATACCGTACATGAGGTGCTTTGGCTCTCCTACCGACAGCCCCCCTATGGAATAACCCTGGAAATCCATGTCTACCAGACGCTTCGCTGCTTCCCGCCTCAATTCCTCATATACTGAACCCTGAACGATCCCAAACAGCCTATTGGGCCTGAACGCTATTGAACGCTGCGCCCATCGCTCAGTGAGCAGAAGCGCGTCTTTTGCGTAAGCCCTGTCACACGGATACGGGGTGCACACATCAAGAGGCATCCATATATCCGAATCCAGCCTGGACTGCACCTCCACAACTTTCTCCGGGGTGAAAAAATGCGTAGACCCGTCAATGTGCGACCTGAATTCCACGCCCTCTTCTGTAATCTTTCGAAGTGGCGCAAGGCTGAACACCTGAAACCCCCCGCTGTCAGTAAGCGTAGGCCCTTTCCACCCGGTAAACTCCGCGAGCCCGCCTGCGTTCTCGATAATATCAGGACCAGGTCTTAAGTAAAGGTGATAAGTGTTGCCCAGCACGATCTGGGTACCGACCTCTCTGAGCTCGCCGGGGGTCACCCCCTTCACCGGCCCCAGTGTGCCCACCGGCATGAACACGGGTGTCTTGATCGTTCCACGCGGGGTGACGAGCTCTCCCCGTCTCGCGTCGCCATCTGTACGATGTACCCTGAACATGGTATACCTCCAATAATGCAACGTGCTGTCTTTGGGCAAGTCAAGTCCGGTCAGAGTATCAGCATGGCGTCGCCGAAGCTGAAGAACCTGTACCTTTCCTTAACCGCTTGCCTGTATGCCTCCATGATGAGATCGTACCCGGCAAACGCGGATACCATCATAAGCAGTGTGGATCTGGGCAAATGAAAGTTGGTCAGCAGCGCATCCACCCTCTTAAACCGGTAGCCAGGGTATATGAACAGCATAGTGCTGCCCGAGCCCGCTTTTACCGTGCCGCCCGCGTCAGAAACGGTTTCGAGTACCCGAACCGAAGTGCTGCCAACCGCCACGACCCGATGCGCCCGGTTAATTGCCTCCGCTGCAGCCTCAGACACCCAGTAACGCTCCGAGTGCATCTTGTGCTCCTCTACTTCGTTAACTTTGACAGGCCTAAAAGTGTCAAGCCCGATGTGAAGTGTAACAAACGCACGCGTCACCCCGCGCCGATCCAGTTCTTCAAACACCCTGTCAGTAAAGTGGAGTCCTGCGGTAGGCGCAGCTGCAGAACCCTTCGTCCTGGCATATATCGTCTGGTACCTCTCAGGCTCGGAAAGATCGGTGTGTATATATGGGGGAAGCGGTACCGCGCCGTATTCCTCCGGATTCTTGCCATCCGCAAAATGCAGGATGCGGGTGCCTTCTTCTGCCTTTTCTACAACGCGCGCCCAAAGTGCGCCTCCGGAAAACGAAATGACAGCACCAGGGGTAAACCGCCTCCCGGGTTTAACCAGCGCTTTCCACAAATTGGGCTCGGTCTCCTCAAGAAGCAACACTTCGACTCTCCCACCCGTATCTGCCCTTTTGCCGTACAGCCTTCCTCTTATGACACGCGTATCGTTAAACACCATGCAGTCACCTGGTGAAAGGTACGAAGGGATCTTCAGAAACTCGCTATGCTCAATACTGGAAGTGCCCCGGTGAACGATCATGAGCCGGGACGCGTCTCTGGGCACCACCGGCTCTTGTGCGATCAGTTCTTCCGGCAACTCATAATCAAACAGATCCACTCTCATGTGCGGGGTCGACCCACACCTCCTTTCCGTCCGTGATTCTGTGGCAGGGTAAAAGGCGTCCGCCTACCAGGGACGAGGTCTTTCTGCCAAGGTGTCTCCCGCTCCGAGTTCACCTGATTGGCCGGCTGGTCTGTCAAGTCTCCGGATCGGCCTGGTGGTTCAAACGGGGGCCCGCCCTGTCCCTTCTTTTCCATGCGGATGCGTTCGAGTTCTTCCTTTTTGCTCACCTTTTCAAGTATGCGTTCTATAACAGCCTTTGGAACACCTTCTTCAGACAGTACCTCAGACGGCTGTTCCTCGCCAGAGCGCGCCAGCATTACCGCATACTTCCCAATAGAGAGTCCCATATTTCTCGCTTCCTTATGTGCTTGTGCAGTGAGCAATACCGGCGTGACGACCTGGGTGACGGTTTCCTGAGTTTCCTCAGCCCATGCTGCTGCGAGCCTTTCGATCTTGGCAAAGACCAGTGCGTCCTCCCATTGATCCGCGGAATCTTCCCGAGCTGGAGCAAAGCCTATGAACACGTAGCCCGGCTTCCCCTCCATATACCCGAGCTCCACAACCGCCCTGGCCACGCGCCTGACCAGGTCCTCCGTAGATATGCCCCGCATATGTCCCACCGCCTCTAGCACACGCCTGCCGTCCTCATTGAAGCTGGTCACCTCGACCACTCTGTCGTTTGCATCGATCGCCGCCTCGATGGAAGGGTTCACGTCAATACTCACGTAAGCGCTGATCTCGCCAGGAGGAACAGGGCGGAACAACAAAAGAATCATGGCAGCCACCGCCACCATCGCGGTCACTCCCAATGTCTTACGCGAAGCAGGCACACGTATCTCGTCCCCCGGTTTTACCCCGTGCGGGCGCCTAATACGGAGGTACTCCCCTTCGCTGGTAAGCACTATACAAAACTGCCCTTTTTCCTCGAGTACAATACCAGACCTCATGAGTTGTCTCCCTCTCTGGGTATATACTCCTTCAAGTAAGGGAAATCGCCTGACAAAACAATCACTAGCGATATCAGGTATTTCCTGTGGCGCTCAACGGTCTTTCTGCTGCATCCGAACCGTTCGACAAGCGCCGCTACCGGTAGCTGGCATTTGTCCTTTATGAACTTGAGCATCTCCCCGTCTGCAGCAAGCGCCCGTGCCATGGACACCAATTGTGCCCGTGTATCCCTGTGCTTGGGCGATACGCGCACGAGTTCGGAAAAGCTGAGCCCGTACTTGGACAATTCATGTGAGAACAATTGAATCTCCCAAAGGCGCTCTTCCCTCTCAAGCGCCTTGTGGTATTCGTTTGTGGCAAACTGTTCCATAACTGGGTTAAAGATGGCGCCTTCGTTTTCTAATGTCAGATCCGTCATCGGAGTCTCTTTAGTTCTGCCCGTCTTCCTGTAATAATCAACGAGCCTGCGCTTTATGAGCAACGCACAGAACGCCTCAAAACATGAGACCTCGCTATGACTCCTCACAGCCTCCATAAAAGCCTCTGTCGCCACCTGGATCTCGTCGTCCCGCCCCCAGCTCAGGTAGCGCCCGCACCACCTTGAAGCTACTCTTGTGATGAAATCCCGGTACATGCGGAGCAGGTCGTTCCACGCTTCGGGATCCCCGGCGCGCGCGCGTTGCATTAGTTCGGGTGAACCCAAAGACACCAACGCCACCTCACAACCTTCTTTACTACATTCGTAAAGTGATCAAGCATTTTAGGGGGTACGAGAACTACCTGTTTCATCTTTGCTATCAACTATCAAACGGTAGTCCTCGCTCTCCAGAGGCCGGCTTTGACTCAGCATTTGAGTCCCGCTTCTTCCAGCTCACCAGCACTTCACAGAATCTAGGCGACCAATGGGCTTGCTGCTTCTGACAAGAGGCAAACCGCGTCTTTCGACTCAACTAAAGTCTCCATACTCTCTGCCAGGGACTTAGAGAGCAGGGGGTGGGCGAAGGACGCTTCTTGATGATGTTTGGCTGCCAGCCGCTCACCCCGAGGACAGGCCCATGCGTTCTTGCTTCTTACCTCCTGGCCAGGATGGAAAAGAGCAACGTAAGGATCAGGCTCACGAGGATGGATGTGGCCAGGGGGAAGTAAAAAGTGAAGTTGCCGCGCCTAATCAGGATGTCCCCTGGCAACCTGCCAATGCCGGGAATTTTCCCGGCAAACATGAGAATAACTCCGATCATGAGGATGATGGCACCAAACAGCACAAATGTCTTACCTATCTGTTCCATGCTTCTCACCTTCTTTGAAGTCACTTAAGCCGTGTCGCTTATTGGGCAGCCCGGCTTCCCTGGTGAATTGATGATGTTCTAAAGTCCTTTCAATGCTAATACTTCTTTTGCCGGAGTTCTGTCACCCTTGCAGCTGATCATGCGGGGCGCATCCAGAAATACTATTTTGAATCCATGGCTCTGATACAATTGTATAATACGATCCGTCGCCTGGTTGGATAGGACTACAGGCCCCGAATGCCGGGCCAGCCAAGCGGCTAGACGGGTCTGGTCCTCCCAGCCGAATCCATCCTTGGAATACTGGGTAAATTCCACATCATACGGAGGATCGGCGTATACAAAGTCATTCTCGTTGAGGACAAGACTCTCAAAGTCACTGCAGGAGAACTCCCACTGGCTAAGTACCTGCCGATAGGGTTGGTGGTCACGCACGTAGTTTATAGCACGGTATCTGCCAAATGGAACGTTAAACTCCCCTTTTTTGTTGAAACGGCACAGTCCGTTATAGCCCGTTCGGTTAAGATAATAAAACAGTTCGGCTGATTCCTTGGTTTTTTCTTTTCCTTCCTTGACAAGCCGGTTGAAACGTTCGCGGTGAGCATAGTAAAGGGTCTTATCATTCTCCATGGGGATTGTAATGTACAGGCCCCTCTGCACCCACCGGAAAAAGTTGATCACGTGTATATTAATATCGTTCAACAGCGCCCTTTTCGGCATTAGACCCAAGGTTACCGATAGGCCGCCACATAGCGGCTCGACTAATCTCAGGCTCGAATAGGGCTCCCAAAGAGGCTTCAGGTGGGGGACCAACCACCGTTTTCCCCCAGCCCACTTCAGCGGTGGCCCCAGACCGCGGACATAAATGCCGTTTGCCTTCATGTCATGACTCCTAACGCCCGGTTTCCGCAAGAACGGACAAAGCCGGGATCTTTCACATCAGCATTACGCCGAGTGCACTCCTGCTCCAGCGCGTACGGCCTGTTCACTCTTACCGGTATCGTTCAAATTCCGAGTATATGCAGCCACAATACTTCTGCATGTAAAGCCCGGCTTCCTTCGCATCGCGCTGACCCTGTCTGAAATAGGGCCTTGCGTCCACGTAGTGGAAGGGGACACCTGTTTCTTCTGAAATCTCAGCCCCCAAATTGGCTATCTGATCGTGCAGCTGATACGGGCTCACGAGCAACGTGGTGGTAAAGGCGTCAAAACCCTTTTGCTTTGCTTCTTTCGCGGCGCAGGCAAGACGCAGTCTGTAACAGGGAAGACATCGCTTCCCATAACCGCTGTCCTTTACCGCCTCCGCAAAGAACGTATCCAGATCGTAGCTATCATCCACGGTCAGCGGTATTGATCTCTGCTCACAGAACGTTGAAAGTGCCTCCATCCTCCTTTTGTACTCTGTCCACGGGTGAATATTGGGGTTATAAAAAAACGCAGTTACGTCCTTGTCTTTGAGAGTGTGAAGAGTCCCAGCAAGGCACGGTCCGCAGCAGGTATGCACCAGTATCCTCATTCGAAGAATCTCTCCTGATCATCTCTTCTTACACCCAGGTGGGCGAATGCCTGAGGTGTCAACACTCTGCCTCGCGGGGTTCTCTGCAGAAAACCGATCTGCATAAGGTATGGTTCGCACACATCCTCGATGGTCTCGGTCTCCTCCGATATTGCAGCAGCCAGCGTCTCGATACCTACCGGACCACCCCCATACATCTTCGCAATAGCAGACAGCAGCCGTCTGTCCACTGCGTCAAGCCCCAGATGGTCCACTTCCATAAGCGCGAGACCTTCTTCTGCCACCTGCTTTGTAATTCTCCCTGATGCTCTAACCTGAGCATAGTCCCTGAGCCTTTTTAGTAACCTGTTGGCCACTCGCGGAGTGCCTCGCGACCTCGCCGCTATCTCAGCTGCACCCTCGCTGTCAAGCTGCACTCCCAAGATGGCTGCAGAGCGCTCCACGATCCTGCAGAGCTCAGCAGGGGTGTAAAAGTCAAGCCGCGCGATGACTCCGAACCTGTCCCTGAGCGGAGAGGTGAGCGACCCTGCGCGGGTGGTCGCACCGATTAGCGTAAATCTCGGAAGCTCAAGCCTCAGTGACCTGGCGCTCGGTCCTTTACCTATCACAATGTCCAGAGCGAAATCTTCCATCGCAGGGTAAAGGATCTCTTCCACGGTCCGGTTCAGTCTGTGGATCTCATCGATGAACAGCACGTCGTGCTGGCCCAAGTTGGTCAGGATTGCAGCCAGATCTCCCGGCCTCTCTATCGCCGGTCCAGAGGTCGCGCGTAGTCCCACGCCCAGTTCGTTCGCGATAATATGCGCCAGCGTCGTCTTGCCAAGCCCCGGCGGTCCGTAAAGAAGCACGTGGTCCAGATGTTCCCTTCGCTGTTTGGCAGCTTCTATGTAAATGGAGAGCCTCTCCTTCAGACCGTCCTGTCCCACATAATCACTAAGCCTTCGCGGGCGAAGGCTCAGATCCAGCACTTCATCCTCCTGTTTAGGTTTCCCAGAAACTATCCGTTCTTCCATTCGCGTCCCCTTTCAGCGAGCCAGTATCTTGAGGCACAACTTAACGAGTTCGTCCGTCTTCTCCGTCCCTGCTTCAGGCAGAGCACGCTCCAGTGCCGCGGCCGCTTCCGCTCGCGAATACCCGAGGGCCAGCAGCGCCATCAATGCTTCGCCGGAAGCGCCGAGCGGGGCCGATACGTCCTGCGCACCGCGAACTGCTTCTCTTGCGGAACCCGTCACGCGGTCCTTGAGCTCGAGCAGTATGCGTTCAGCGCCTTTCTTCCCGATCCCGGGCACCCGCTGGAGCACCTTGCTCTCCTCAAACACCAGCGCCTTTCGGAACTCGTCAGGAGTCAGGCAACTCAGCACGTTCAACGCTAGCCTCGGCCCTACCCCTGAGACCGAAATGAGCAGGGAGAAAAGCTGGAGCTCAGCCTGGTCCTCAAACCCGTAAAGCGTCAGGCTGTCTTCCTTTACATGAAGGTGCGTGTGAAGCGTGACCTCAGTTCCCGCCTTAAGCCTTGAGCGCAGCGCGGTAGTGATAAATACCCGATATCCCACCCCTGATACAAAGAGCACCAGGTAGTCCGGACCAAGATGGTGTATGATTCCTTTGAGCATTGCTATCATTGGCGGAACTCCCTTAACGTAGTCTCGGTATGGATACAGCACAAGGCAACGGCGAGTGCATCCGCAGCATCGTCCGGGCGCGGTTCCTCTTCGAGGCCGAGCAGGACCTTTATCATTGACTGGATCTGGCGCTTGCTCGCACGGCCGTAACCCACAACTCCCATTTTTACCTCAAGCGGTGTATACTCGAGAACTGAGAGTCCCGCCTGGTTGGCAGCCAGCAGCACCACGCCCCGGGCCTGTCCCACCTGCAGCGCCGACCGGGCGTTCTTGTTGAAGAACACCTGTTCCACAGCTACAACATCTGGCCTGAAATCCCGGATAATGCCCTGTATGCGCGCATGCACTTCAAGGAGCCTCTGCGGAAGGGGAGCATTTGCTGAAGTGCGTATGCAGCCGTAGTCCACCGCCCGTATCTTGCCAGATTCATGCTCCACCAACCCAAAACCAGTCGTCGCAGTACCCGGGTCCACACCCAATACCCGCATGAGCCATCACTCCGATTGATTTAGCTTCGACGGTCCGCGCACGGATTCCTGTCCAGCCCCGATTCGCAGTAACGCTCGGGACGCCAATTGTCCACCCGAGAAACCCAAACGCGCATAGGAGGCATTGTCGTTTATACAGACAGGGTTTTCTGCAGAAGATCAGTTTTGCTGATACGTACTAAAGATCCTTCACGTCAGGCCAAACACTCTTGCAAACAAAAAGACACAGGATACATAACGAATCCTGTGCCCTGAACTACTCTGATAGACCCTCAAGGAATTCTGCCACCGCTTCGTCGCCCATGACCACGATTCCCGCCTGAAGCAGTGCACGGTCGTTTGATAGGAGTCTGCTCGCAGGTATTCCAGTAACCGTGTGCACCATTCCCGGGTCAGGTTTCTTGCCGTAGTATACTGTCACTATGCCATCCTTGATCCCGATGCTTCTGTATAACAGGTGCTCTTCACACATCCCGCCTACCTCTTTGGCGAGCGTCACTTGCTTTGGTGAGAAATATAGGATCATCCAGTCAGGAAAGGCCTGCGCTACATCGTCTTCTGTCATACCCGCCAGGTAGGCGCCGGCAGTCTCCTCGATCTCTTCAATGTCATCACATTCGGAGTACGAGATGATGTACGTGAATGTGGCGTCCGGAGCCACCACGTTGCCCGTACCCATGCCCATCTGGCCCGGGCCTCTTATGCTTTCGGGCAGAAGGTCTCTGGGGATAAGCCCTGCTCCCCACCAATAGCCAGCGGCAAATGCCACTGCAAAGCAGACTACCGAACTGATCCAGAGCCTTCTCCAGCTGACTTTGTTGGACACACCGCTTCCCCCCTTTGGGGATCAGTGTGTCCAGTTCTGTCAACTCATATGCCTTTGCATCAATTCTTCGGGCAAATCGAAATTGGCGTAAACGTTCTGCACGTCGTCGTGCTCTTCCAAAACGTCCATCAGCTTTAGCAGCTTCTCTGCGTCTTTCTCGGCGACCGATACCGTTGATTTGGGCACCATCGTCACCTCTGCCTGCGCCACCGGAATCCCTGATGCCAGCAACCTCTCCTTAACTTCCTCCAGGTCTTCCGGTTTTGTAAACACTTCGTATGTATCCTCTTCAGATACCATGTCTTCAGCTCCTGCATCGAGCACCACGAGCATCAGCTCGTCCTCTCCCGGGGATCCTTCCTTATTCACAACGATATACCCTCGCTTCTCAAACATCCAGGAAACGCACCCTGTTTCGCCCAGGTTCCCCCCGTGTTTTGAGAACAGGTGCCGGATCTCTCCTGCAGTCCGGTTGCGGTTGTCTGTCAATATGTCCAGCATTATGGCTACGCCACCTGGGCCGTACCCCTCGTACACGAGTTCCTCGTAGTTGATGCCTTCGAGTTCGCCGGTGCCCTTTTGAATGGCCCTCTGGATGTTTTCAGAAGGGATATTCGCCTCCCTGGCTTTTTGTATTGCCATCCTGAGCCTGGTATTGGTTTCCGGGTTGCCTCCACCTGCTCTCGCTGCAACCATCAGCTCGCGGCTGATCTTTGAAAATATATTCCCCCTTTGCGCGTCTACTTTCGCCTTCTTATGCTTTATATTCGCCCATTTTGAGTGTCCTGACATCCCGGACGCGCCCCCTTTCTCAGGTTCTTCGGATTAAAGTACCGGAACCGGAGGCATCCTCCGCTTGTGCTCGCTTAATCTGTGCCTCTTGTCTATGATCTGTTGCACTTGGGGTTCAGCATCTCCGGTCAACAAATATCTGTCAAGCTCCTTGTATGTAAGACCCATTTCCCCCTCGTCCGTCTGACCTGGCCATAACCCGGCTGAGGGTACCCTGTTCACAATCCGCTCAGGGATGCCGAGGTACGACGCAAGCCGCCGAACCTCTTCTTTAACTAAACCTCCAAGCGGCAGAAGGTCCACCGCCCCGTCACCATGTTTTGTAAAGTATCCCACGTGTATCTCTGACCTGTTACCCGTACCCACCACGAGGGATCTGCGCCTTGCAGCCACATGGTAAAGGGTGATCATGCGCAGCCTTGGCCTTATGTTGGCCTGCACCAGGTCTCCACACGTGGCTGACTCATCCAACGTCTCAAGAAACCGGTCAAAAACGGGTGTCAGGTCCACCATGAGCCGCTCTGCGCCTACCGTACGGATCACAAGTTCGGCATCCTCCACATCCTCTGCCGCGCTGTGGCACGGCATGATGACGCCAGTTACACAGCCTGGAGTAGCCCTCGCGCACAAGGCGAGCACCGCGGCGGAGTCCACTCCACCGCTGACGCCCACTACGGTCCCCTGCGCACCGGCCTCCTCCACGTGTTCGGCTATCCATTTGACCAGCCTGTCCGCTATTTCTTTCATCGCTTCACCACCAATCCCGTCCTCTTCAGTGTGCCTTGGGATGCCTCGTAAATGTGCATTTCCCGCTGCTCCAAGGAGGCGATGATGTACAAATAACCCGGGTAAGTGAGTAAGGCCAGATCTCTTTCAGAAGGGAATGCAGACCCCCTGGGGTGGGAGTGAAACACCGCTATCAGATCGTGGCCTCGCAGCTGGGCACCATTAATGGCCGCCAACTGGTCTTCTGGGTGCATCAGAAAAGAGTTCTCGTCTTTGCTTACGTTTCGGGCTTTCCAGAAGACCGAAAAACGCCTCCCTTTACCGGTAACCATCCCGCATGCCTCGCCGGGCGCTGCAGCCACAGCAGCTTTCCACAGTGCGCCGTAGAGCGCTTCGCTCAAGCAGTAAGTTTTCTCACACGGAGTTTCCATTCACCTGGTCCCACCTGCTCTATTCCGTAAACTTGCTGGCCTTCCATGGTAAAATTGCGCCTTAGATTGTCCACCGCCGGCGCGTAATCGATAAGTACGAGCATCACCTGCTGCGGTTTCAGGTCCTCCAAAGTAATCCGCGCCTTGATGTAGGTCATTGGGCACTTGTCTCCCCTTATGTCACAAAGCACGTCGTACTCTTCATCCATACGGGCTCACCCCCGATTGCCCTTTTGACAACCATTGTATGTCGGGCGTGCGACAGCGTCCCGCGTTCCTTCGCGGCAGGGGCAGCCTGGATCTGGCTGCACCTCGACCTCCATGAACTCCATCGATAGTCCGTTGAATAGGATCAGCCTGCCTGACAGCGTTCGCCCGGCATCGAGTAGTATCTTGAGGACTTCAAGTGCCTGTATGGATCCTATGACCCCGGGTACCGCACCCAGCACCCCAACCTGGGCGCACGTGGGCATGAGGTCAGGCGGGGGGGCCGCAGGATATATGCAGCGGTAACACGGGCCTCCACCTCCAAACACAGTAACTTGCCCTTCGAACCGAAATATGCTACCGTGAACCATGTACTTGCCCGCCCTCACACACGCGTCGTTCATAATATACCGGGCGGCAAAATTGTCGGTAGCATCTACCACCACATCATACTCGCCAACGAGCGCGTCAGCATTCTCCTCGCTCAGCATACACTGGTGAACAGAAACGGTGATATCCGGATTGAGCGCAAGCAGTTTCTCACGTGCTGAGAAGACCTTTTGCCGACCGATGTCTCTTGTGGAGTGAAGGATCTGCCTTTGCAAGTTCGAAAGGTCTACAACATCGCCATCGACCAAGCCTATCCTTCCTACTCCGGCCGCTGCCAGATAGTAGCTGACAGGGGAACCGAGGCCTCCTGTGCCCACTACAAGCACGCTGGAGTTGAGCAGTCTTATCTGGCCCCGTTTCCCTACCTGGTCAAGAACGATGTTCCGCGAGTACCTCAGCACCTGTTCCTCAGAGAGTGTCACGTCCTGTCGCCCCCCTTGAAAACCTTCAGGCTCCGCATTCTTGAAATAGCATACAGCACATCCTCAGGTCTTGGCATGACGTAGTCGCCCTCGGGAGCAGAAAAGGGCGACAACATCTCAAGACCTGATCTCTCCATTTCCTTGTACGCCCTGAAGATTCCTTCCGTCAGCGAGGTACGACCATCGAACACGTTCTCCGACAGGTAATGTATGAGGTCTCCGAGCGCACGCACCTGCCCGGGGTCCACGATCTGTTCGATGCAGGATAACACCACTTCCTGCTCTCCGAACACAAGGTTTCCGCCTCTTTCCGTGATCTTCACCTTCCTGCCGCGGTATGGGTTAAAGCTCTCTGGGTAAGGTATTCGCCCAGCCGGCCGGGCCAGCGGACGGCCGCGCACAGACCAATCGGCGCTGCGCAGTTCCTCGCCTATGCGGCGAGCCTGCGCAGATACATCCAATACGCGATAATTCTCGCACATGATCACTGTATCCGCCACTCCCAAATAGAGTCCGGAACCGCCCATGACTAACACGGTGGATACCCCGAGTGTTTCGTAAAGCTCCCGCACCCGGTAAAGGAACGGGGTAATAGGCTCTTTGTCATCACTGACAAGCCTTCGCATGTACTCATCCCTGATCATGAAGTTGGTCGCGCAGGTGTCCTCATCCATTAGCAGTGTCTTCGTTCCCGCTTCGATCGCCTCCATGATGTTCGCAGCCTGGGACGTAGAACCCGACGCGTTTTCTGTACAAAAAGCGGTGGTATCCTCCCCGCTCGGAAGCCCGCTGATAAATGGTGAAATGTCCACTCTCTCGATGCGCCTTCCGTCCTCTGCCCTCACCTTTGTCGCCGAGCGTTCAGTGATGACCATTTCTCTGCCGTCACCGGGGATGTGGTTGTATACACCTCGCTCAAGCGCCTTAAGCAGCGTAGATTTACCATGGTAACCGCCTCCCACAATAATCGTTACGCCGCGCGGAATGCCCATACCAGTAACGGCTCCCGCATGCGGGGTATGAATGGTAACCTGAAGTGTGTCCGGAGTCTTAAAAGCAACGGCCCTCTCCCGGCTCATCGGTAGATCAGAGATTCCGCTCTCTCTTGCCAGCACAGCTCCGTTAGCGACAAAGGCAACCAAACCGAGTCTATCCAAAGCCTCGCGTATGGCCTCCTGGTCCTCGTACAAGTCTGCAGCCCTCTTGAGCGCACGCTTGTCCAAAGCTGCGTAAAAGAGGCATGCAGAAGCGATCTCCCTGATTTCAAAAAAGAACATTTGAATCGCCTGCCTGCCCAGCACTCTTCGGCCGTCTGCAGGCAGCCCGACGCGGAGGCGCGCCTCGACCCAGTGCTCGGTCATTCTCACGGAGGTACGTTCTAGCACCTCCTGCCCGCATTTCATGCAATAAATGGCTCCGGATCTCCCAGACCCCCGTTTGCTTCTTGATATCTGGGATATGGCTTTGCCCAGCATTCGGGTGATGTAGTCCTCGCACGCGATGCGTCTTGATCGATTGGACCAGTACTCGCTTGGGAAATCCATCCCGGCGGTACGCAGCCTAATCCGGCTTGGAGCAGCAAACGGATCTGCCTGTACCTGGTCTATGTACAGGGTATAGTCGCCGAAATCGTACGCGCCTTTGATATCTTTGTAAGCGGGGTAGCCCTTCCCGTCAATGCGCATTAGCTCCGTTTCGAGCTTGGTCTTGTCAAATACCGTCATCTTCTCCCTCGTCATACTCGATGATTTCCACTACCCTGGGGCGGAATCTCCCTTCCGCTTCCGCTCGTCTGTCGATTCTTCTCAATAGCAAGAACGACAGCAAGAAAAGCACCGCCCCAGCGGCAGCCGCGGTCCCTTCCGCCGGCAGCGAAAGCCATCTCGCAAGTTGGAATCCAAGTGCAAGCCCGGTTGCTCCCAAGAGTAACGGGAAGATATACACGAGAAAGGCTGCCTGCAGCATGTACCTGGTCTCAAGGTCCACGCGCACCCGATCTCCCTCTTTTGCTCCCAGTTCATTGACTGCACGAACCAATATTTCGCGGTCTGGGTGTAGTGCGGACTCCCCACATTTGCCGCAGCTTTTGCACATAGCAGTTCTTTGCATGCGCACTGTGGCATAGACTCCGTCTACAGATACGATTTCACCTATGTCCGACACAGCTGCACCTCCACAGTCTCTATTCTATCACTGTTTGTACCCCCTGAGCAAAGGCCGCCAAGACAACAGTCCAGGCCCCCCCTGAGGGCCTGGATTGCTCTTTGGTCACTCAATTGCCTATCTTCACGTATGTCTGTGGCACTTCTCCGGGAATGATCGCCTCGGCGATCGGAGAATTCACCACAACGCGTATCTCTGAAGAAAACAGGGGGATGACCACCTGTATGATCACTTCCGACTCAAGGTACAGCATGTGCCTTACTGTGTTTATGCCAGCGTCCTCAAATTTGTCCTTTAGGTTAACTTGCGCCACACCCACCGGCACCACCCGTACCCCAATCGGAGGCCCGTAGTTGGCGAATAGTACGCTGCCCATGGCCTGGCCCAATGGGATCTTCACTTCCAGTTCGGACAGGTCACGGAGCGCCCTCTGAATCGCCAGGATACTCGTGGCGAGCACGCGGTTGACCTCGTTGGTGTCGGGTTGCATGAATACGATGCGGCCCTTTTCATCTCGTTCGATGTAAATGAGTTCCCGGTAGCTGGTGGTCTGAACCAAATTCTCATACACCGCGCGAGCGATTACCTCTGTTGCCAGCTTTGTAACGCGCATCTGGCTCACTGCGATTACGGTGGGAGCCAGTGTGCGTTCAAGGAAGTAGCCCGAAAGCACAAACAGCATCATGAAGACAAAGAACAACAGACTCACTCGGCTCCTCCGCGCGCGCCACCGCAAGTGGACCCTCCCCTTCCCGCGATCAAAACCCGGTACTAAATTATACGAAAGGCGCGGGAAGAAAAGTCACACGCAAAAGATCAGGTTCTGGCAGCCAGACTAATCATGGCCCTTGCTGCTCTGAAGGCGTCTGTGTAGTTCTGAGCGGTAAAACCCAAGGTAAGTCCGTCAAGTCGCACGGTCCCTGGCATCAGATTGGCAGCACTCGCCTGTCCGGCTGTGGCGAAGCGTAGTGCCAGCTCCACGGGGCGCGATGCGATCAACGGCTTCACTGTTCCTATGAGGGATACCGCCTGCCTCGCAGTCTCCTCGATGAGTGCTCGAGCTCTTTGAGGTGGCATGCACCACGCCGCAGCTCTGCCCATAGCTTCTTTGACTTGAGCGGTCCTGACGTGCGGGATCAGCGACTCCGCCTCGCGCGCGACAGCGGCGTCCCCCGAGACAAACAGCACTGGAACTCCCATCTCACCAGCAAAGTAGGCGTTCATACCCGTCTCACCCATTACCTGGCCATTTATGATGTACTCGAGCACGGATCCTGCGTAAGTATGGCTGAGTACACCCTCCACCCCCGCCATGGCGTGGTAGCCCACAAACATGCAGCCGTGAAACGTAGAGTCGAGCCCCTGCATCATACCGTAGGGTTTGGGAGACCCGGTGATCAGGTCCGCCCTCGGGTCCAGATGCTCTATTAGAATGTTCCGCATGTTGCCATGGGAGTCGTTTACCAGGACGTAAGTAGCCCCGCCCTTGAACGCTCCTTCAATGGCCGCATTCACTTCCTGCGTCATCAGTAGCCGCGCGCGTTCGTATTCGGCATGGCACTCCGGCCCGGTTTGATCCCAGCTTACCACGCCAGACACACCTTCCATGTCTGCAGAGATGTAGATCCTCACGCTGCATCCCCTCTCGTTTACATCAAGATGACGTCCCTTGGGAACTCCAGATGGATTCGTCACGTCAGAAGGCGTCTCCTTCTGGTAGGAAATTGCTGCCGTATGTTGAAATCAATCTTTGAAATTACGGGATGGGAGGCTTGTACGACATGGCACAGGCGGGTCTTCACGGTATAGCCGGGTTGTATCTGGCCCAGAGCAAACCGAACCTGGAAGGTCAGTTCCGTTACGGGCTGTTGCTCGGTGCGCTCATTCCAGATGTGGATTTCTTCCCACTCGCCCTGCTTTATTTCTTCAACTCAAAACTTGCGCTGAGCATGCACAGGTCATTCACCCATAGCCTGCTTGCGGTGATAGTGGTCACAGCGTTTTTCCTGCTTAAAGACAAAAGCAAGTCGGGCAAGAGCTTTGCCTGGGGTCTGGGCGCCGGGATGCTGCTTCACATCATCATGGATATCGCGGTATGGTTTTCAGGGGTGGACATTCTCTGGCCTCTCGGGGCATTTGGGCTCCAGAGCAAGATTCACCTGTGGGCGAACGTCGCGATAAACCCGCTGCTGCCCAAGCTCATGGGTGCGCTGGACTACCTGTTTTTCGGCCTTTATTACATCTACCTCGGCTCTCTGGCGAAACGGCACGGGACAGATGCTCAGATGCTGCCGTTCCTCCGTCGGGCCACGCTGCTGCAATGGACGTTTCTGGTAGTATTCCTCGCGCTGATGTTCGTGCTGTCACCGTCACTGTTCGATATTGCACACTATGCCATGTTCATCCCGATCTTCTTTCCCCTCTGCCTGTATATTACAGTCAAAATGAGAAAGACCATAACGTGTGAACAGTTAGACATATCACACGCAGCCTGATGAACCTTCAAGGAGGGATTTGTGTGACCAAGGATGTAATAGATGCAATAAACGACAGGCGAAGCATCCGGGAGTTCACAGCGGACGACGTACCAGAAGCCACCATCACTCGTCTGCTGGAGGCAGCGTGTAGAGCACCGTCTGCAGGTAACAGGCAACCCTGGTTTTTCTATCTGGTACGCGCACAAAAGGTCAAGAGCGCTCTCGCCCGCGCCGCTTACGATCAGAGGTTCCTCGAGGAAGCGCCCTGGGTCATTGTGGTATGCGCGGAACCGGACCGCTCGGCCGAAAGGTACGGAAAGAGGGGCAGAGATCTGTATTGCATCCAGGATACGGCGGCAGCAGTCCAGAACATACTGCTGGCGGCGGACGGCTTTGGTCTGGGAACTTGCTGGGTCGGGGCGTTCGACGAGGTACGTGCTGCACAGGTGCTTGAGATAGACCCTGAGGTGCGGCGACCCGTCGCCATGATCCCTGTGGGAATCCCCGCTTCCCGACCCTCCCCACGCGCGAGACGTCCAGTCAGTGAGGTCTCGACGGTGATACGGTAGGTTGCGTGGAAAAGGAGGCCCATGCAAGCGGGCCTCCTTTCTCACTCACTGAAAACGGGAAAACGCCCTGTACAGGCGATCGATGAGTTCGTCCGCCTGCTCCTTTGTAATGATAAGCGGAGGTCCCACAAGAAAATGGTCTCCCAGGACGCCGTCGACGGCTCCTCCCCCGGGATATACCACAACTCCTTCCTCCAGCGCGATGCGGGTAAATCGCTCGGCGGCCTGTCCTCCCCCCTGAGGGAACGGCATTTTCGTATCCCGATCCTGCACAAGCTCGATCCCTATCATTAACCCTTTGCCGCGCACATCCCCCACGTTCGGGTGGGAGTGCAAAACCGTCAACAGCCCATCAAGCAGGTACTGCCCGATATCAGCAGAATTCTTGGCGAGGTCGTGCTCGGTGTAGTAATCCAGCACGGCGCAACCAACCCGGCAGGCGAGAGGATTTGCCCCGTACGTATGCCCGTGTACAAACTTACCGCTGCCGCGCAGGAACGCCTCCCAGATACGCTCCCTCGCAATAACCGCGCCTATTGGAAAATACCCCGCTCCCATCCCTTTTGCCACGGTCATGAGATCCGGCACCACTCCCCAGTGCTCAATTGCAAAGTGCCGGCCTGTACGGCCGAATCCGGTCATCACTTCATCTACGATCAGCAGTATGTCGTATCTGTCACAGATCTCCCTGATAATACGCCAGTACTCAGGGGGAGGAACGATAGCCCCTGTTGCCGCCCCTCCTATGGGTTCAGCAATGAATGCCGCTATGTAATCGGCACTTTCTGTCTTTATCACAGTGTCCAGCTCGTATGCGCATTTGATGCCGCACTCCGGGTAGGTCCGGTTATATGGGCACCGGTAGCAGTACGGCGGGTTTATATGAGGGAAATCTACCAGCATTGGCGCATACTTCCGTCTCCTCCCGACCGTGCCGCTCATCGACAGCGCACCGAGGGTGTTACCGTGAAATGCGTGCCACCTGCCTATGACCTTGTGCTTTTGTGACACGCCGTCCCGTTCCAGGAAGTACTGTCTTGCCATTTTCATCGCAGTTTCCGTTGCTTCTGACCCTCCCGATACCAGGTAGACCCGATTTAGATCTCCCGGTGCAAGCGTCGCTACCTTCCTGCAGAGCTCCAAAAGCCACGGTGTGGTGAACCTGGACTGGTGCGCAAAACCGAGCGTCCTGGCCTGCTCGGCCAAGGCCTCCGCGATACCCGGCAGCCCCTGCCCGATGTTCGTCACGAGCGCCCCTGAGCAACCATCGATGTATCTGTTTCCGTCCTTGTCCCAAAGGTATATGCCACTACCCTTCACGAGCACAGGGTGTGAGCGTGAAACGTCCCGATAAAACACCCACCTATCGTCCACCGCATGTTCGCCCCCCGTCACTTCTTCCTTGACCCCGGTTTCCAGTACACCTCGTGAGTCTCCCATAGTCTCTCAAGGCGGTCCAGCGCTTCAATGGTCGCGCCGCGCCTTAGTGCGCCCACACCAGCCACCAGCACGTTTACCAGGCTGAGTGGGCCGACGAACGAATCGGCGAAATGCCGGAAGCCGCTCTTTGCCAAAAGCACCGTATCCGCATACTCCGTCAGCGGTGAAAGCACGCTGTCAGTGATGGCAATGGTATTTGCGCCGTTTTCTCTCGCAAGTCGTATGAGCTCCACCGTGACCATAGAGTACCTGGGGAAGGAGAGCGCAACTACCGTATCGCCCACCCCAATATTCGCCATCTGGTCATACATGTCTGCAGTGCCGTATCCGAGTACCGATACGTCAGGCAGGATCCACCTCAGGTAAAACCCCATAAAGAAAGCGAGGGAGAACGTGCTTCTGTAACCGATAATGCGTACGCGCTTTGATGTACTCAGCATCTTCACAGCCTGCTCCACTGCGCTGTAGTCCACTTCGGTCATGGTGCGCGCCACCAGTTCCATGTCATCTTGAAATACCCTGCTGATCCAGTTTTCCTCGTCAAGCCCTTCAGTAGAGCCTACGAGTCGGTCCACCGTAGTCAGTTTGCTCTTTAAGACCTCCTGAAGCGCCTCTTGGAACTCCGGGTAGCCCTCATATCCCAGCGCAGAGGCGAACCGCACGACCGTCGATTCACTCACTCCCACTGCGCGCCCTACCTTGGCCGCTGTCATAAATACGGCCTTGTCATAATGTTCGATAAAGAACTCGGCAATAGCCCTTTGGGAGCTGGACATCTCGTTGATCCGCTGCTTGATCCTATCTATGACCTCTACTGGTTCCAACTGAAGACCCCCTTAGACCTGCCGGATAGCGCCCAGACGGCGTTGCCGGGTCAGGTATTCGTACAGTGTAATGGCGAGGATAATGAACAGACCCGCCCCATCTATAGTGGGGTTTGGATCGATCAGCGCGATGGCCGCAACAAACAGGAGACCTCGCTGCACCCAGGGTATGGGATAGAGGTAGTAGCCCTGAATGGCGGCGGACAGCGCCACGATGCCGATGATGGCCGTGGGGATGGCCACCAGGATCCTGGCAAGCGGGGCATTGAGTATGAGCGCTGGACCGTAAATGAACATGAAAGGCACAAGATAGGCAGAAAGGCCCAGCTTAAACGCCTCCCATCCCGTCCTCATTGGATTTGCGCCGGCCAGCCCAGCCGCTGCATACGATGCCAGACCCACAGGTGGCGTGATATCCGCATCAGTGCCGAAGTATAGGATAAACAGGTGCGCAGCCATGAGTGGCGCTCCCAGGTCCACCAGTGCAGGCGCAACGAGTGTCGCCATGATGATGTACTTGGCAGTTGTAGGTACACCCATACCCAGGATGAGCGCAGATATCATCGTCAGGGGGAGCGCTAATATGAGGTGCCCTCTTGACAGGTCCACGATCAGTGTGGAGAACTTGAGTCCAAGACCTGTCATTGTCACCACTCCGATGATGATGCCTGCCACAGCGCAGGCAGAAGCCACCTCCAGGGCACGCATGGTGCCATCAGCCAGTGCAGACATGATGTCCCTCGGGTACATCCGGCTCTCTTTACGGATCCAGCTTAGGGGTACCGTGAGCAGGATGGCATAAAGCACCGATCGAGACGGGGAATGCCCTGAAGACAGCATAAAGATCAAGACGATCAGCGGGAGGAAATAGTAAAAGCCCTTCTTCAGGGTTGCTCCAAGGTGCGGCAGATCCTCTCTGGGCAGCCCCACGAGTCCCTCCCGCTTGGACCTAAAGTGAACCATAAAATATGTGGCTGTGAAGTAAAGCACAGCTGGAACCACCGCCGCGGTCATCACCTTAGCATAAGGTACTGACAGCCACTCCGCCATAACAAACGCAGCTGCGCCCATGACAGGCGGCAGTATCTGTCCTCCCGTCGAGGCTGCCGCTTCCACCCCTGCGGCGAACGCAGGGTGATATCCCATTTTCTTCATCAGCGGTATGGTGAAAGTACCGGTGGTCACCACGTTCGCAGTGGAACTCCCAGTGATGGATCCCATAAGACCAGAGAATACCACAGCAGCCTTGGCAGGTCCGCCCACAAAGCGACCTGTCAGCGCAAACGAAAGGTCGCGAAAGAAGTCGCCCGCACCGGATCGCTCAAGGAATGACCCAAAGATGATGAAAAGAAGGATGAACTTGGCCGAAACGCCGAGCGGTATGCCGAACACGGCCGCGTCGGTCAGATACATATAAGGAAAGATCCGAGAGAAACTGTACCCACGGTGCCTGAGCAGTCCCGGCATCGCTCGGCCAAAGTAGGCATACGTGAGAAAGACGAGGCCTACAATGACGATGGGCCAGCCTACCGTCCGCCTACCTGCCTCAAGCACCACCGCGACGAAGATCGCCCCAAAAACCACGTCGGTGAGTGTGGGCGCACCAGCCCTCGCCGCTATCTCGGTCCAGTTCAGCCAGACGTAAAGCCCGAGGAATACAGATGTCAGCACCAGCAGTACATCAACGATTCCTGGCTGTTTCCCCTTGTGCCGCGGGGACATCGGGTAAAGGAGAAACAGTAGCGAAGCAAGGAGCATCCAGTGGATGTTCCGGAAAAGCAGCGCGAACGGGGGGCCAAAATACGCGCAGTATAGGTGATAAAGGCCCGTGCCTGCCGCTAGCGCCTGCGCGAAGATCGCCCATATTCCCGAAAGGACTCTCTTCTTCCCTAGCGCCAGTTCTCTCGCTCTGGCATACATCTCTTTCTGATCGGGTGCATCAAGCGGTGAGGACATACTATTCAATGGCGATCACCTCCTCCATCACGGCCAGCGCCTTATCCTGACCAGGATACGGCTGCCGGCCGGCGCTACATCCGAGAGCAGAAACTCCCTGTCCGGCATGATGAAACGCTGGCTCACAGTATACGCTACCCTGAAGGCGATCTCGTCCATCTCCTCCGTGTAACCTGATATGATTACCCGGTTCCCATCGAGCGAGAACTCCCGTGCTGCCATGGACTCAAGACCCGCTCCATACCACTCGTAGGACTCGGATACGAGGCGAATCCGGCAGTGCTCAGTCACTTCCCATACCTGGCATACCGGGGTTCTGTCCGAAGAGTGGATGTACTCGGTGATGAACCTTTCCCCCGCCCATGTGGGTGCAGCATATACTACTTCTCCATCGTCCGCACGTACCACCTGCAGCATACACGAAGGGCGCCGGACGATGAGCACGGCGCCCACCAAGAGAATTACAATCGCGGCCCTTCCCGCGAGCTTCATGCTACTTAATCGCTCCAAGCTCCTGAAATGCCTTCTTTGCGCCCGGGTGCAGTGGTATGGGAGTGTCCGCTCCCAGCACCGGGGTGAACTGGTTGGCGATGGGGTGGATGGCCGCCAGCTGTTTCTTGGAGTCATCGTTGAAGATGGCCAGTACAATCTGTTTTGCCAGTTCCTCGTCCATGTCCTTGTGGGCAACCATCACGTTGGAGACCATGAGTACACGAGTGTCCGTCTGAACCTTCCTGTACGCGCCGGCGGGTATAGTGCCCTTGGTGAAGTAAGGGTACTTGGCGATAATGGTATCGAGCAAGTTGTCCTCAAATGGGATCAACCGGATGTCATGTGTCGCGCTAATTTCCTCAATGATGGCGCCGGGATATGCAAAATTGTAGAACACGGCGTCAACGATCCCGTCCTTTAGGGCTTCGGCCGCCTCAGGCTGAGAGTAGTTCACCGTGTTCACCTTATCCCTGATCCCCGCAGCTTCTAGAATGATATATGAGGTGACCTCGCACCCACTTCCCGCTGCATCTACGCTGACCTTTTTCCCCACCAGATCGTGCACGGACTGGATGTCCGAGTTCGCCAGCACGAGCAGGTGCTGTGGTGCCGGGTACATAGAAAACAGCGCCAGAATGGGGAGCTTTCCGTCCTTGAAATTGCCCCTGCCTTCATATGCGTCGTAAGCGACGTTACCCATGGCCATACCCATCTCTGATTCACCGCGCCCGACCAGACGACAGTTTTCCACAGAAGCAGCTGTCGACTCGGACTGAGCAAAAACATTTGGGACCTTGTCAGAGATAATTTTGGCAATACCCGCTCCCAGCGGGAAGTATACGCCGCCTGGGCTACCCGAACTCACTACAATGAACTTGATCTCAGGCTTCTTTGGCTCTTGTTCACCCGCCGGGGCCGGCTTGGACGCACAACCCGCCAGAAGCATACAAATCAGCCCGATGGTAATGCAGAAGGCAACAACCCTCATAGCGCCCTTCACAATACGTTCCCCTCCCTGGTTAACTTATTATCACACCCGCTTGACAGCACAAGAGATTCCCATCCCGCCGTTTACGCACGCCGTAGCCAGCCCCATCCTGCCGCCAGTGCGGCACAGCCCGTGGATCACTGCGCCCAGTATCCGTATTCCTGTCATGCCTATGGGATGCCCTATGGCGATGGCACCGCCCCACACATTACAAACCTCTTCATCCCATGCAAGTTCTTTCTTGCAGGCAAGTACCTGGACTGCGAACGCCTCGTTGATCTCTATCAGGTCGAAATCGTGGATGGACCCAAGTCCCATATCTTTTATTAATGCGCGAACTGACGGCACGGGACCTATGCCCATGTACTCGGGGTCCACCCCGGCTTCAGAAAACGCAAGCACCTCAGCCAGTGGCAAGAGCCGCCGAGCCCGTGCCATCTCCTCGCTCACCAGCACCATTGCTGCCGCACCGTCGGAAATTGCGGAGGCGTTGCCGGCCGTCACCTGCCCGCCGTCGCGGAATACAGCAGGAAGCTTTGCCAGCGTCTCCGGCGTCGTATCTGAGCGCGGACACTCATCCCGGTCGATCACTTGGTTCGGGCCCTTCTTTTGCGTCACTTCTACCGGCATCACTTCGTCCTTGAAGATGCCATTGTCCCAGGCTGAAACGGCCTTCTTATGGGACAGGAGTGCATAAGCATCCGCCTCTTGGCGCGTGATGCCGTACCGCTCCCCCAGATTCTCTGCGGTGTTGCCCATGTGCATGTTGGAAAGCGCACAGATAAAGCCGTCTTTGTGCAGCGCGTCCAAGAGTTCAGCGTTTCCCAGCCGGTAGCCCCAGCGAGCCCGGTCAAGGATGTACGGAATACGACTCATCATTTCTACTCCCACAACCAGGACGCTGTTCCTTGCGCCCGCCTGGATGGCGTAATATGCCATTTGTACCGCCTTCAACCCGGAACCGCACGCCATGTTGATAGTGCTGCCAGTTACTCCGAGTGAAAGACCCGCAGTCTTCACCACTTGGCGTCCGGGGTTAGGCCCGACCCCGGCCTGCCTCGCGTTGGATACCACCACCTCCTCTACATCTTCAGCCTGGAGTCCTGAACGTAATATCGCCTCGCGGCCGACCATGCCACCAATCTCAGCGACGCTGAGTGCGGCAAGACCACCTCCGAACCTACCCACAGGCGTTCTGACTGCGCTGACCACGAGCACTCGGCGACTCAATTCACATCGCCCCTTCCGCCTTGAACTCTACGAGAATCCTATCCAGCAGATCGTTGTGTTCGCCAAGGTCTGGCGTGCGCGACGCACTCGGCGCCGGGGCACGGGAGAATTTGACCGGGCTGCCCACAAGTTTCTTGCCTGTTACCCCTGGATCGTCCAGTTCCACAAGCATCCCCCTGGCTGCCACGTGGGGACACGAAAATACGTCGGCAGCTGTCTGAACGGGCCCTACCGGGACCCCTGCCTCATTCAACAACACCATGGCTTCCTGCCTGGTCTTGTCCTGAAGCCACCCCTCAATGGCAGGCCTGATTACCGTTTCCAGGTTGGCGGCTCTTGCCGGGCCGCTGACACATCTTGGGTCATGGGCCAGGTCTTCCCTGCCAATCACACAAGTCAGCCTGTGCCAGATGTAATCTGTGGGAACATTCAATGCCAGATACCCGTCTTTCGCACGGAATGTGCCTCTTGGACCTATGAGTCTCTCAGGCCCCCTGCTCGGCACCTGCCCCGTGAACGAGTGGATAGTCAGAGCTCTCTCATTCAGCGCAATCATCGCATCTAGCATCGATACGTCTACGAACTGACCTTCCCCGGTGACCTCCCGGTCAAGAAGGGCAGCTAAAATGCCCTGCACCGCGACAAGTGCGGCTACCAAGTCCGCAAGGCCGTATACCGCCGACACCGGCGGCCTATCTTCAAAACCGATCATGTGCATAAATCCGCTCATTGCCTCGACAACGATGTCGAAAGCGGGCCAGTTCGAGTACTTGCCTTTATAAGGCTCAAGCTGACCAAAGCCGCTGATTGCACAATACACCAATCGGGGGTTTACCTGCCTCAGCCGCTCCCAGCCCACGCCCAGTTTGTCCATGACTCCCGGCCTGAAGTTTTCAACCAGCACATCGCTAACTGCCGCGAGCCGTTCGAACTTCGCTCTGTCGGCAGGAACTTTTAGATCCAGGGTCACGCTCTTTTTGTTTCGGTTGTATTCAGCAAAACCCCATGCGTAGCGCCCTGAGTCCGTATCAATGAACGGTCCCATTTCTCGCCGTGGATCACCTGTCCCCGGCCGTTCAACCTTGATCACCTCGGCGCCGTAATCCGCTAGCAGCATGGTACAGTACGGCGCAGCGATGTATTGCTCGTGCGCGAGCACCCGTATATGTTCCAGTGGTCTCCTAGTGCCAGACATGTCACGCCTCCTCTTTGCAATAAATCTTGCATAACTTATATATATTGCAGTATTTTATGTGGTATCATATACCATTTTCATATATAAATCAAGAATATCCTGGTATTTTTGGATTTTACAACAATTAAATCTGGACAGCTCCGTGAATTTATACAAATGAAACCTGCGGAACTTTGTGGCAAGGCCCGTCCGTCTAAGCAATCTAGTCGGGAGGTCAAAAAGCATGACCAGGATTTGGCAGGCCAGTGAGCATGAGGCATTAAAAGCCCAGTTAAGAAGGTGTTGCATGCGGACTTGCAGAAATAATCGTTGCCAGGAAGGTGATGTTGTTGAATAATCTTAGATCGATCTTCGTAGTCACTCTGATAACACTGTTGGTCATGGTTTTTGAGCTGTTTCCCTTGCCATCAACCGACGATATCCCCGCAATGGCTCCGGTAATCGACAGGCCAGGAGGTAGTGCACCTGTGAGTCTACCGGCGGATATTCCCGTCCATCAGCGCAACATCGCAAGAGCAGAAGGGCTGGCCAAGACTGCAGCCCCTGACGAGTACGTGGATGCGCTCATTGAAAGGCTCTCGTTCCTAAGCATGCCTGTCCGCGGCGCACAGGTACCGGATTTCGCCGGGCAGCTGCCTGGCTCTCCTCGTAGCTACAGAAACGGCGTGCATGAGGGAGTGGATATCTACGGTCCGCCCAAGGGTACGCCCATATACGCCGCAGGCAGCGGCGTTATCATCCGTGCTGACATCGATTACGAAGAATTCACCTACGAGGAGCGTATGGCAATTCTCAAAGAAGCTGCCAGTGCTTCAGATACACCAGATGATGTCCTGGATAGACTAAACGGCAGGCAGGTCTGGATACACCATGGCGATGGCGTGATTACGCGCTACAGCCACCTCGATGGTATTGCTCCTGGTGTAGTACCGGGGAAAGCAGTGGACGCGGATACCATCATCGGATACATGGGCAACTCAGGAACAAGTGATGGCGTGGCAAACAGCCAAGACGGAGTGCACTTGCACTTTGAGATCATCGTGGACGGCTACAGTTTCTGGAAAGACTTAACTCTGGGGCAGGTAAAGCAGGTACTCAAGGCAGTGCTTACGCCGTAAGCGCGTTGGTGCGTTCGTCATCCCATGAAGGCGGGCAGGCTTTGCTCAAAGCGAATTGAGAAGGCGATGGCGGTCAGCCTGTATCTTTGTCCGGTGAGTTAACCCTCAAGTCGTACAATCTGTCTGCGAAAGACACAATCATCTCTCTTTGTGACAGCTTTTCAAGCCACTGCGATGGAATACCGTCCACTCCGTAGAACGCTCCTGCGAGCTGTCCGTATACCGCCCCGGTGGTGTCCGCGTCTTCGCCCAGGTTGACTGCAAGCAGCGCCCCCTCTTCAAAAGACGAGGACCTGTAAAAACTCCAGAGCGCAGCTTCCAGCGACTGTACCACATATCCGGTACCGCGGACCTCAGGCGGATTTCGGCGCCTGAAGGAACCGGACGCCACTTCCGCAATCCGGGGCACAAGCGGCTGATCTTTCCAAAAGCCTGGCAACGGCTCAAAAGTGTCCGAAAGAAGTCCATCCTTAGAAACTCCTGATAGTGCGCCTACGATCAGCGCTGCCAGGTAACGACATCCGTCCACCGCTTCTTGAGCGCCATGTGTGGTCAGAGAACTTTCCGCTGCACGTTCCACCGCTTGGCGGGGACAGGAAGCATAAAACAGCACGACAGGGCCAAGTCGCATGATGGACCCGTTTCCCGCAGTGTGGGGGTGCTGGGGACCGGAGTAGGGATCCCCTGTGCGCTCATACTGTTCCAGTGCGTATCTGACCGTATTGCCTATATCAAAGCAGTAGCTCCTGCTGCTCAGGTAACCCGTGCGGTACCAACGAACAAATCTTTCCATCTGGTCTTTCGGGTCGAAACCTCTCCGCTCGATCAGGCTTTCCGCAAGACACAGCGCCATAGAGGTATCATCCGTCCACTCGCCCGGCCGCAGCCTGAAAAACCCTCCACCTGTCATATCGCGCACAGGCTCAAAGGAGCCGGGAAGCATGAACTCAACTGCTGCACCGAGCGCATCACCTACAGCAAGACCCAAAAGACAACCTCGGTAACGCTTCCGGAGATCCATTCGGCCACCTCCTTGCAAAACAACGATGACCTTCCTTTGAGCCTCTGACTTGCGGCGGGCCTGCTTCCATCTGGTCTGAGCCTGTCAGGCTCAGCCCACAGTCACCCTCACATACTTCCTCTTTCCCACCTGAATGATCATTTCCTCCTCAATTCGGAGCTCAAGATCCGGATCTGATACTCTGTGCTGATTGACCTTCACAGCACCCTGAGCGATGAGACGTTTAGCTTCGCTGTTTGATGCAGCAAGCCCCGAGTCTACCATGAGCCTGACCATGCGGATGCTGCCCGGAGAAACCCGGAATTCGGACATCTCCTCGGGCAGCCCCCCACGCTGAAACACCCGGACGAACTCTTCCTCGGCTTGCCTTGCCGCGGTAGGCCCGTGATACAACGAAACAATTTCCCTGGCGAGTCTCATCTTCACGTCTCTCGGGTGAACGGTACCGTCCCGCAGCTGCCGTTTTATATGTTCAATTTCTGCAAAAGGCACATCGGTAACCAGTTCATAATACTTCAACATGAGCTCGTCGGGGATGGACATGGTTTTTCCGTACATGTCACGGGGAGACTCATTGATGCCTATGTAGTTATTCAAGCTCTTTGACATCTTTTGGGTGCCATCAGTACCTTCAAGCAGTGGCATAGTCATCATCACTTGAGGTTCAAGCCCGTACTCCCTCTGGATGTCCCGTGTCAACAGGAAGTTGAAAGTCTGATCTGTACCCCCAAGCTCCACGTCCGCACGGATCGCCACAGAGTCGTAGGCCTGGGCCAGGGGATACAAGAACTCGTGGATGCTTACCGGTTTTTCTTCCTGCATTCGTTTTTTGAAATCGTCTCTTTCCAGCATGCGTGCTACCGTGTACTTGGAAGCCAGAGTTATCACATCCACAAAACTAAGCGGCGAAAGCCACGAACTGTTAAAAAGCACCCTGGTCTTGTCAGGGTCCAGGATCTTAAAGATCTGCTCTTTATACGTTTTTGCGTTTTGGAGCACTTCTTCTTCGCTAAGCTGCCGCCTGGTCTCCGACCTGCCTGACGGATCTCCGATTCTTCCGGTGAAGTCACCGATAATGAAGTAGACCTCGTGTCCCAGTTCCTGAAAGTGTTTGAGTTTCCTTATGGGCACTGTGTGACCAAGATGAATATCAGGAGCGCTGGGGTCAGCCCCGTACTTCACCCTCAGGGGCTTTCCTCGCTGGATCTTTTGTTCAAGTTCGAGTTCACTTACGATCTCGGCAGCGCCACGACTGAGTATCCTAACCTGTTCTTTAGCGTCCATTGCTACCCTCGCTCCCTGACTTACTTTAGTGTGATTATAGCATAGGTTACTTGACCTCTCAAACGAAAGAACGCCCAGGGAACTCTGCCCGAGGTCAGCCCGTCTTAGCACATAGGCAGCGCTTTTTACACTGGTCTTTCGTTATGTTATAATCTTACGTGAGTCTATTTTCTTTGTTTTCCGAGGAGGAACCCCTGAAATGGCCACTACCAAGAAGAAGGGGAAGAAAAGACCCAGCACAACGTGGGGACTGGTGATTCTTACCCTCGTTTTGTTTGCAAGTCTCGCATTACTCGGCGCGGGCATCGGATTCGTGATAAGCGCCGTAAGAGGACTCCCGGCACTTTCTTCTTTTGAGCCCAAGCCCAGCATGACTTCCATGATCTATGATTCCAAAGGAAACGTAATAGCCAAGCTTCATGGTGAAGAAAACCGCATTCCCATAAGTATTGACCAGATGCCAGAGCACCTGCAGAAGGCGTTCGTGGCGACTGAAGATGACAAGTTCTTCGAACACCGGGGGGTCAACTTCAAGGCGATCATCCGCGCGCTGTACGTCAACATAAGAGGGATCTCGTACCAGGGGGGCAGTACGATAACACAACAGCTCGTGAAGACCGCTCTGCTGAAAAACCCCGCACGCACGTATACTCGGAAGATCCAGGAGGCCATACTTGCAGTTCAGGTGGAACGGTATTTTACAAAAAAGGAAATCCTCCAGATGTACCTGAACCAAATCCACCTTGGACACGGGACCTACGGCGTGGAAGCAGCCGCGCAGTTGTACTTCGGAAAACACGCCAGGGATCTAACTCTTGGAGAATCTGCGCTGCTCGCAGGACTTGCCCGTTCACCATCGACGTACTCCCCTTACAACGACATGGCAGCGGCAAGAACCGTGCGGGATGTGGTGCTGGATCAGATGCTAAAAAACCAGTTCATCAGCGCCGATCAACATGCACAAGCCAAGGCAGAGGAAATAAGACTCGCCGGACTTACCAAAGAAGAGTCAAATCTTGCACCGTTTTTTGTGGACGTGGTCCTAAAACAAGTTCTCGAAAAGTACGGCGCATCCGCCGTATATGGTGGAGGGCTGCACATTTATACAACGGTCGATATGGACATTCAGAACGCTGCTGAAGCGGGTGTTGCCCAGGTCATGGACCAGGCCTTTCCCATAAGGGAGGGACAAGACCAGCCGGATGCGGCCGTTGTGGTGCTCGACCCCAAAACAGGAGAGGTCAAAGCAATAGTAGGCGGCCGTGCCCACACGAACAGGTTGTCACTGAACCGCGCGATGCACGACCCGCGCCAGCCGGGTTCCGCATTCAAACCCATTGCAGTCTACGCCGCTGCTTTCGAAAGAGGTTATTCCGCAGGTACGGTAATCGACGACAGCCCCGTATCATATCCACAATTCTCGGGTCCGCCATGGACCCCGGAAAACTACACAAGAGATTTCAAGGGACTCATCACCATCCGTGAAGCCATCGAACAGAGCATTAACGTTGTGGCTGTCAAAGTTCTCGAGCAGATCGGGGTAGAAACCGGCGTGAACTACGCTACTCGAATGGGAATTTCCACTCTTGTTACTCAAAAAGGCGCGCAAAAAAGCGACTATACTCTGTCTCTGGGGTTGGGTGGCCTCACCCACGGCGTGACGCCCTACGAAATGGCTTCCGCATATGGTGTGTTCGCAAACAAAGGCATCCGTGTGGAACCGCATACTATCACAAAAGTCACCGATAATATGGGGAACATCCTGGAGCAACACCAGCCCAAGATGGAAATTATAATGGGTGAAGATGTCGCTTACCTCATGACCCATATCCTGCGTGGCGTCATTTTCAGCCCGGGGGCGACAGGCGGGCGTGCGAACATCGGCCGCCCCGCCGCCGGTAAGACCGGCACATCCTCAGACCATGCCGACGCCTGGTTTGTAGGTTACACGCCAGACCTTGTCGCTGCAGTATGGATAGGGCATCACGAGAGAAAACCCATGGACAGGCAGACAGGCGGGAGGTATCCTGCCGAGATCTGGAAACTCGTCATGGGAGAAGCACATAAGAACATCCCCGTTTCCGATTTTCAAAGGCCGAAGAATTTTGTGGAGGTAGAGATCTGCACCAAGTCGGGCCACCTGCCCGGACCGTTCTGTCCGGCTGACACCATCAAGAAGGAGCTGTTTATAAAGGGTACCGAACCTCAGGTAACTTGCAGTGTTCACGTGCTTGCACAGGTGTGTGCAGACGACCCCACTAAGCTGGCGACTCAAAACTGCCCGTGGGTCATAGATAAAGTGTTTATTAAACGTCCCGAGCCTTACACTCCGACAAAAGATGGGCGAATTCCCAAAGACGCATATCTTGAGGTCCCAACGCAGTACTGTCAAATCCACGGCAATCAAGGTGAAGACTGGAGCGGGGATGATTGACTTACACATCGAGGGTGACAACCGTTATACCGAGATCGCCTTCGCCGTGCGCGCCGGGCCTGAAGCCAGCAACTCGCGGATGATCGGACAGATAGGCAGAGACCGCTCTTCTCAATGCACCCGTACCTTTTCCATGAACGATGCGCACCTGCCGGAGACCGGCCAAGGACGCATCGTCCAAGTATTTATCCAGCAATTCTAGCGCTTCCGCAACGACCATGCCGCGAAGGTGCAGCTCAACAGGCACCTCCCTGGGTTTCCCCGGAAGAAGCCGCCCGGGTGCAGGTTTCTCCTCAGCCGCCCCGGTGTCCACAATTGCACGCAGGTCAGAAACAGGCACTTCCGCTCTCATTATGCCTGCCTGAACTGTTGCGCGCATGCCGTCCTGAGATACAGATAGCACACTTCCATTCATGTTCAAACTGGCCACGTATACCCGATCGCCGGGATTCACACGCTCAAGCGACTGACCTACTCTGTCCACAACTGGAATGGCAGATTCCTCGAGTTCCTGAGCCAGCTTCTGCATACCCTCATGGGCCGCCTTGACGTCAAGGAACCTCCTTTCCTTTTCCGCCTGCCTGGCTGCCTCAAGAATCCTCCTTGTTTCTTCCTTCGCTCTGTGGACGATAGAACGCGCCTCACCAACTGACTTTTCCATGAACTCCTTACGTCTTGCCTCAAATCTCTCTAATTCCTTCTCCAGCCTTTGGCGGATCATCTGTGCCTTGTCGCGATCAATTCGTGCCTGCTCGAGTTCTCGTTCTAACTCGTGCTTGGCCCTGTGAAGATCCCTGATGACCAGTTCCACATTGTTATCATCCTTTCTTGCAAACTCCCTGGCCCGTGTTAAAATGCCCGCATCCAGTCCGAGCCTGGCGGAGATCTCAAATGCGTTGCTTGACCCTGGAATACCAATGAGCAGCTTGTACGTGGGGGACAGCGTTTCTATATCAAACTGTACCGATGCGTTTTCTACGCGTTCCCGCGTGTACGCAAAGGTTTTCAGCTCGCTGGAGTGAGTAGTGGCAATAGTCTTTGCCTTGATCTCTAGCAACCGCTCAAGTATGGCCATGGCGAGCGCAGCACCTTCTGTGGGGTCTGTCCCCGCTCCGAGCTCATCCAGGAGTACTAAAGATCTGGATGTTACCTGAGCGAGTATGGAAATGATATTTGACATGTGGGCTGAAAAAGTGGAAAGGCTCTGCTCGATGCTCTGTTCGTCCCCAATATCACAAAAGACCGAGTCAAACACGCCTACCATAGAATCAGACGAAGCAGGAATTGGAATACCGCTCTGTGCCATGAGCACAAAAAGACCCGCCGTCTTCAAAGCGACAGTCTTACCGCCGGTATTTGGGCCGGTAATGACAAGGATGTCAAAATCATCACCGATACGGATATCAACGGGTACCACGTTGCCTGACAGCAGCGGGTGCCTTCCGCCCACTATGTTTAGGATTGGCATTTCCGAGATAACGGGCGCAACGCCCCGCATATCAGCACCGTACTTTACCCTGGCGAACAGGCAGTCCAATTCTCCGAGAGTCAACACGGTTTCCTGGAGATTGAAAATCTCTGCATGCACCATCTTGGTAAGCTCTCTGAGTACCTTATCCACTTCTTGTGCTTCAGCAATCTCCATAATCTTGATTTCATTGGTCATCTCCACCGCCCGTGCGGGCTCCACAAATAACGTGGCTCCACTCGCGGATACATCATGCACGATACCGGGCACATGACTCTTGTACTCTTGCTTTACTGGCAGCACATAGCGGTCCGACCGTATGGTAATAATGGGTTCCTGCAGGTAACGGGACACTTCCGAGGAGCGCACCAGTCCCTCCAGGTAGTCCCTGAGTCTTGACTGTGCAGCACGCTTTCTCCTGCGTATCTGAGATAGCTCGGGACTTGCTCCATCGGCCACTTCGCCTTCTTCCGTAATTGCCCGGGATACAGCGGCCTCGATGTCAGAAAATCGGTGAAGCTTCCGTGCGTACGCCGTTATTGCAGGGCAACTGGATGCTTTTTCTTCAAGGTACGCGCGCATGTTTTTCGCTGCTCTTGCAGTGGACACGATGTTCAAGAACTCTTGAGGAAGGAGCACCCCGCCCCGTTCCACCTTATGCAAGGCGCCGCGAATGTCCCGGATACCTTCGAAGGGAACCGCAGGGTATCTTTGGAATAGTTGCATGGCCAAAAACAGTTCCTCCCTTCGCCTGCTCACCGTCTCATAGCAGGCACAGGGGGCAAGCCTCAAAACCAGTTCCTGGCCCATCGGGCTTATGGCGTAGGAGGCAACGTGCTTCAATACTTGTTCAAACTCCAGGGTTGCGAAGGTCTTTTCGTTCATGATGCCACCTCAATCAGCTGACCCACCAATTGCCTTACGTGAGAAAGATCCAGCGGGCGGGGGACGTCGGGGATCTTTTTCCCGGAAATGACCACCAGGAAGACGTCATTTGGGGTGTGGGCCGGCGTAGACAGGTCCTCGAGGTTGCCGTGGTCCGCGGTTATCACCAGGTAGTCCTCGCTCAAGATACCTTCTATGACGATCGTGAGAAACTGATCGAGGACTGAAAGCACGTAGTGTGCCAGTTTTTCATCCTGCCTGTGGCCGGCAACATCGGTAACGAAGTATTCGAAAACTGTAAACAGATGTTCCCGCATTACTGAAATCGCTATTTTCCCTGCTTCAACAGGTTGCCTTTCCGGGAAATCAGGTTGTTTGAGTCTAAGCGTCCAGTGGGTTATGTCGTGATACAACGCTTGGCCCCGGTCGAGATGGGCGAAGCTGCGCAGTGGGATCCCGGCTGCTTTCGCTGCTATGGTCGTTGCAGAAGGCGTGTAGGTACCCTGTTCCATCCTGGAGAACGCTTCCGGCCTGTATGCGTTCAAGAAGGTGGTCTTTCCTCGCCGCTTCCCGTCATGAAACAGGTTACCACTCTCGATCAGGCCTGCCAGATGACTGCCCGGATGGCTGTTTTCGTGTCTCCCCAAAATTGCAGCTGCGTTAATGCCACAAAAGATCGAAGTCTGTCCAGTTGCGCTCTGTGGTATGCCCTCCACCCCTAGTCTTGCATCCAGAGAATACGCAACCGCACGGCTCGTTCTGACTTCACCTGATCGGAAACCCATGCTATCCAGCGGTACCCCAAGTATTCTGGACAGTGATGGTAGCCCCGCTGAAACTGGGTTTGAGGCGCCCGGTCTGCCCAGCCCGACGCCATCCAACATCAAAAAGAATACACCCACACGCACCAGCTCCAATGCAATCTATCGTAAGTACATGATATCATCGGTGCGCTCTCCTGGATATATGGACCTTCCCTACTTCTTATGATTGGCGAGGAAGTCCTGAAGCGTTTCCAGAGGCATTGTGTTTATCACGTCTTCTTTTGTGAGCCATGCCCTCCTTGCATTAAACACTCCGAATTGCATATCGTGCATTGCTGCAACGCTGTGGCCGTCGCTGTTGATGGCAATCTTCACTCCCAAAGACGCAGCCATCCGTGCGTGTACGTCGGAGAGGTCGAGGCGGTCCGGGGACGCGTTGATCTCAAGCACCGTATTGGTACGTTTAGCCGCCGTTATCACTTCCTCTATGTCCACCTCGTAGGCGTCACGCCGGCCGATCAGCCGCCCGGTGGGGTGTGCCACAATGTCCACATGCGGATTCTCCATGGCACGTATAATCCTTCTCGTCATAGTTTGCCTGTCCTGCCTGAAAGCGGAGTGGACAGATGCAATTACTACGTCCAACTCCTCGAGCACTTCGTCCGGGTGGTCCAGGCTCCCGTCGGGCAGTATGTCTACCTCGACTCCGCAAAGCAACCTTACAGATTCCATTTCCTCATTGAGCCGGCGAATCCGCTCGCCCTGCGCTTTGAGTCTGGCAGCATCAAGCCCGCGGGCGATCACAAGCGAACGCGAGTGGTCGGTGATGGCAAGATATTCATAGCCCCAGCGTACCGCCTGCTCTGCCACCTGTTCGATAGTCCCAAGGCCGTCTGAGTCCCTTGTATGAATGTGAAGATCGCCGCGAATACAGCTAAGCGAAATCAGTTCAGGTATTTGATCTTTAGCTGCAGCCTCGATTTCCCCCCTGTTTTCACGAAGTTCGGGAGGGATAAACGACAAACCAAGCAGCGAATAAAGGTCGGCCTCTTCCTCAGTTGGGAACAGGAACCCATCCAGAGACCAAACCCCATATTCGTTGATCTTAAGTCCAAGATCCTTTGCACGTCCCCTAAGACTTGCGTTGTGCTCTGCAGACCCAGTGAGGTGTAGCAGTGCCGCAGCAAACTCTGAGCGTTTCACCACGCGAAGATCCACACTGATCCCCGCACGGGACTTACCAGAAAGCTTTGTGTCCCCCCTCGATGTGACCTCAGCGATCAACGGCAGGCTGGCGAAGTAGTCCATGACGGTTTCTGGGTGGTCCGATGCTACAACCAGGTCCAGATCCTTTATGGTTTCCCGGCGTCTCCTGAAACTCCCCGCTAATTCTGCCGCTTGTACCGCAGCATGAGCGTTCAGTGCATCGCGAATGTCGTACGCCAGAGCAAACACATCAGCAAGGAGAATCCTCCCGGCGTTCTTCTTAAACGCCTCGATCCCTCGCAGGATGGCCGCCTCCTTCTTCTCGCCAAAGCCCTTGAGGCTTCGCAGCAGGCCAGCTCTGGCCGCGTTTTCCAGCTCTTCAATGCTCTCAAGGTGAAGCTCAGTGAATAGAATGGAAGCGGTTTTCCCGCCTATCCCGGGGATAGCAAGAAAATTGAGGACGCCCGGCGGTACCTGCTTTCTCAGTTCCTCCAGGTAGCGGATACTTCCCGTGTCTAACATCTCCCTGATCTTTGCGCTCAAAGCTGGTCCGACTCCAGGAATGAGCGAGAGCGCATCCTTTCGCGCCAAATCCTCAACGTCGCCGGGGTAGCCTTCGACCCCTCTGGCCGCCTTCCGGTATGCGTTCACACGGAACGTGTCTGCCCCGAGAATCTCAAGCAGCGCCGCTATTTCTTCCAGCGCATAGGCCACATCAAAATTCTTCAAAAAGACCCCTCCTATTTAGGACCTGAGCGCAGCACCGACCTCGCGAATTAGGCTTTCTTTTATTCGTACCTGCACTGCTTCTGCGTCTTCATCAGAAAGGGTCTTTTCACAGGACCTATACCGTAACGAATACGCAAGGCTCACGTGGCCCTCAGGTACGGGGGGACCCGTGTAGACGTCAAACAGCTCCAGTTTCTCAAGCAGCAAGCCGCCCTCTCTCCTAATTATGGCTTCTACCTCTGCCGCCGAAACGACCTTCGGCACTATTACTGCCAGGTCCCGTTCAACAGCAGGAAACCGCGCCAGCGGGGAGTATCGGGGCGGAGTGAGCTCACACAGATATAGCAGGTCGAGATCTACCTCGAACACAACGACGCGTGTTCCGATGCCGTACCGCTCCAATACGTCGGGGTGCATCTCACCCAAGTACCCGATAATACTCTCGCTGACACGCACGTGCGCCTGTCTTCCAGGATGGAGAAACAAAAGTCCTGAACGAACAAATTCGGGTTTTGCCCCCGCGTACTCCAGGAGGCTTTCGACCCACCCTTTCACTTCAAAGAAGTCTGCTTCTCTTGCTGGTTCGCTAAAGTGCCGCTTTCTGGGCCCGAATGCTGCTCCCGCCACATGCACTCTTTCCTCTGGCAACTCAGAGAGAGGCAATGAACGCGGCTTGTAAACGGGCCCCAGTTCAAAGAATCTCATGCTCTCAATCCGCCGCTTAAGGTTGTATTCTACAGTTGCCAAGAGACCTCCAAGCAGCGTTGTACGCATGACGCTCTGATCATGCCTTAACGGATTTGCAAGCGGTATAGCCTGGCGCATCTCGTCATCGGGCCCAAGCCCCAGCATATCGGCAATTGAGGGATCAACGAAAGAATAAGTGATAACCTCATCAAGCCCCATGGCAAGCAGCCTGTCTCTCATGGCATCGTCCCACCGCCGCCTCGCTGACTTTCCACCTCGAGTGAGCTTACCGGATGGCAGCGTAGTCTCGATCCGATCGTAACCCCACAGGCGTGCTATCTCCTCTGCCACGTCTACTTCCTGCGTTACATCCACTCTGCGCGGCGGTACTTCAACCCATAAGCCTTCCGTAACCGCAGTCACGCCAAAACTAAGCCTTTCTAGTATGCGCTGCATCTCAGCTTTTTTGATGTCGGTCCCCAGAAGTGAGTTGACCTTATCAGGCCGCACCAGCACACGCCTTGGCTCATGACTCATCACGTCCACATCGATGGCGCCTTTTCTTACCTTACCTATACCAAGTTCCTCCACGAGATACGCGCAGCGGTCAGCTGCTCGGGCGGTACCCGAGTGGTCCACGCCCCTTTCAAACCTGGCTGATGCCTCCGTCCTCAGTCCCAGTCTTCGCGATGTCGAGGCAATGCTGTAGGGTAAGAAATAGGCGGACTCCAGCAGAATAGAGCTGGTATCGTCTCTCACCTCGGAGTTTTCGCCTCCCATTACGCCAGCAATACCTATGGCGCTCGCGGAGTCAGCGATCACCAGCATCTCATCTGATAGAGTTCTCTGCTCTCCATCCAGGGTACGGATCATTTCTCCATGGAGTGCCCGTCTTACGATGATGGTACGGTCCTGTACCCGTCGCGCATCGAACGCGTGGAGAGGCTGCCCCATCTCCAACATCACGTAGTTGGTGATATCCACGATATTACTGATGGGCCTCACTCCCGAAAGCAACAACCTCCACTGAATCCAAAGCGGGGAGGGCGCGACAGTGACGTCCTCGAACCCCCTTAACACATACCTGGGACAGAGGTCCGGCGCCAGCACTCTGACCGTACTCCAGCCATCCAGGGTTCCACCTCGTTCAGCCAAGGCTCCGGTCGGGGGCGTGCGCAATGGTGCCCCCGTCACGGCACTTACCTCCCAAGACAAACCAACCAGGCTCTGGCAGTGAGCATAGTTGGGGGTGAGGTCTAGTATGAGTACATCGTCATACAGTTCCAGTACCTGCGCTACGTCCGTACCGACGGGCGTATCAGAAGGAAGCACCAGCACGCCCTCGTTGTTCCTCGGCCCCTCACCCAGTAGCAATTCTGTGGTACAGCATAGCATCCCCTGTGACTTTCTACCCTTAAGGACAGCGGTTTCTACTCGCTGCCCCTTCGGTAGCACGGCCCCGGGCACGGCCACAGCAACCTTGTCGCCCACTTGAACGTTGGTCGCGCCGGTCACGATGGACAACTCGGCGTCGCCAACATTGACACTGCAGATACGCACCCCGTCCGCCTGTTCCATGCTAAGTATGATACCTGTTCGAACGCTTTCAAATTCCGCCCGCCGCCTTGAAACGCTGTCCACATGTATCCCGGCACGCGTCAGCCGGTCTGCGAGCTCCTCAGGACTGACGTCGAGCCCTACATATTCATTAAGCCACCGGTATGGAACCTGCATGCCTATCACCTCTTTCAAAACTGTTCCAAGAACCTTTTGTCGTTTTGAAAAAACAGCCTCAAGTCGTCGACCCCATATTTCAGCATGGCGATACGCTCCACGCCCATACCGAAGGCAAAACCCGATACTTCCTCAGGATCGTAGCCACCGTGCCGCAACACCTCGGGGTGAACCATTCCAGAGCCCAGGATCTCAAGCCACCCGGTTCCTTTACATACCCGGCAGCCGCAACCCCTGCACATGGTGCAGGAAATATCCACCTCTGCGCTGGGCTCGGTGAAAGGGAAGTAGCTCGGCCTTAGCCTGATCTCGGTTTCCTCACCGAAAAACTCCCGTGCGAACGCCAACAGCGCCCCTTTAAGATCGCCGAACGTAATGCCCCTGTCCACTACCAACCCTTCAACCTGATGAAACATAGGAGAGTGCGTCGCATCATCGTCCCTCCTGTATACACGGCCAGGAGCGATGATCCGGATGGGTAGGTTTGGTGCCATCCGTTGCATAGTCCTGATCTGAACCGGAGATGTATGAGTTCTGAGCAGGATATCCTCAGTCACGTAGAAAGACGCCTGCATATCACGGGCAGGATGATCTTTGGGCATATTCAGCGCGACAAAATTGTACCAGTCAGTTTCGATCTCAGGACCTTCCGCCAACTGGTACCCCATGTTCGAGAATACCCTTTCGATCTCTTCGAAAGTCCTCGTTATTAGGTGTTTCCGTCCCACTTCCGGTACCGCACCGGGGAGGGTGATGTCTACTGCTTCTCTTTTTAGCCTGGCCTCGGTCTCAGCCTTCTTGATCTCATTCTCCCTGGACTCCACAAGCGATTCGATGGACTCACGTATGTCATTTGCCAGCCTCCCCATCGCCGGCCTTTCGTCTGGAGGCACCTGTCCAAGGCTTCGAAGCGCCTGAGTGATGACACCCTTTTTCCCCAGGAACTTTACCCTCACTTCTTTCAACTCGGCGCTTGAGCGTGAAGCCCGGATCTGTGCCTTTGCGCACTCAAGCGCATTGAGCAGCTCATCTTTCATCATAAAGTCCCCTCTCCTTCCTTACAAAAACAGAACGGGCCTTCGCCCAAAGGACGAAAGCCTGACTTCCGTGGTACCACCTTAGTGAGTATTTTTATACCCTCTCTTTTAGGGACACTAACATGTCCTGTTTCAGATAACGGTGAACCACCGCCGCAGCCTACTCTTGTTTTCAACCGCGGAGCTCCGGGGTGAACTTCGACTCGCCCCTCGTAGAAGCGCTCGCAGTCACGGCGCCTCCTCCCTGAACGAAGGCTTTCCGGGTCTACTCTCCCCTTCCTCGCCTGTTGCGTTTACATCATGATGAGTCGCCTGTAAATCAGGTATGCCTCAATAGAGCCCGTCACCTCAAAGAACTTCCAGAAAAGACTGGCGCTGTTGGTCAATTAACCACGCCCTTTCGTCTCTCCTAGCCTATGCTGGTATGATTATATCATAAGATGCCTGCAGATTACAAGAGTGCCGTCTGGCGGAACTGCCGAAGCGCCTCATACAGAATAACAGCGCAAGAAACAGAGACGTTAAGCGACTCGGCTCCTCCCGGCATGGGAACCGACACCTGCTCGTGCGCATGTCTCAACAGACCCTCACTCAGCCCCGCTCCTTCATTACCCAGCGCCAGAGCAAACGGTGTCTTAAGTCTCACGTCAAATACGGATTTTCCAGCCATATGGGCAGCATAAACGGGTATGGGTTGTGGTAACTTCTTGCAGAAGACATTCAGGTTTTCCACGACAAAAAGGGGGATGTAAAACACCGAGCCCATACTCGCCCTCAGGCACTTTGGTCCAAACGGGTCAGCAGTGCTCGCTGTAACGAAGACGCCATCGGCACCCACAGCATGAGCGGTCCTGATGGTTGTACCCACGTTCCCAGGATCCTGGATATCTTCAAGAAACAGTACACAAAACTTTATAGCAGGCGGGAGGCATCTTGCTGGAATCTGGCACACCGCCACTACCCCCTGCGGAGATTGCACGTCCGATATCCTCTGCAGCACTTTTTCGTTGCATCTGTATACCGGTACACTCCGGAGTTCGATGCGGCGCATGGTTTCGGGTGCAGAGCACAAGGCCTCTGGTGTAGCGAGCACGTAGTCAATGCTGACGCCAGCTCTTAGCGCCTCGTCCAAAAGATGAAACCCCTCGATGACGCACCTGTTTTCTCGTTTTCTCCACTTCCTGTGAAGAAGACGCCATGCGTACAACACCTTGGGGTTGGCCGTGCTCTCAATCATATCTTACTCAGCCAGGCGCTCAAGTCTGCGGAGCGCCTCGGTCTCTCCTATGATGACCAGGACGTCGCCTTCTTTGATCGAATCATCCGCCCGTGGCGATACGTTCACAGATTTGCCGTGTTTTAAAGCAAGCACGTTCACACCAAACTTGGCCCTGAGTTCAAGCTGCCGGAGCGTCTTTCCAATCATCGACCGAGTAGCATTTAGTTCTACAATGCTGTGCTCTGGAGACAACTCGATGAAGTCCAGAATGTTCGATGCAACGAGGCTGTGGGCAATTCTTGCGCCCATTTCGCGCTCGGGAAACACCACCCTATCGGCGCCTACTTTCAACAGCACCTTGCCATGAATGTCGCTGCTGGCCTTGGCGATCACCTGCTTCACACCTAGTTCTTTCAGCACTACCGTAACCAGTATGCTAGCCTGGATATCGTGGCCAATGGCAACAACAACCGCATCCATGTTTCTCACACCGAGTGCCCGTAAGGTTTCTTCGTCCGTTGCGTCTGCTTGCACCACGTGGGCTAGCACATTTGCCATGCACGCAATCTTGCACTCGTCTGAATCGATGCCGAGTACGCCATGACCTTGACTGGCTAAGGTTCTGGCAACGCTTGAGCCGAATCGGCCCAGTCCAATCACAGCAAAGTCTTTCATCCGCATCATCCTATCATAATTTTCTCCTCGGGATACCGGAGCGCCCTGGTCCTTGAGGGATAAGCGATGGCAAATGCAAGCGTCAGGGGTCCGACTCTCCCCGTAAACATCGTGATTATCAGAAATATCCTGGAAAGAGGAGTCAGCATCGGAGTTATCCCGGTTGAAAGCCCTACGGTACCAAATGCTGATGTCGTCTCGAACATGATATCCATGAAATCAAACTGCTCCACCACCAATATAGCTAGGGCGGACAGAATCAATACCCCCACCGATATGACGATGATGGCCAGAGCCTTTTCCGCCGCATCCTGACCGAGCCGCCTGCCGTGGATCTCTATCGCTTCGCGCCTTGCCAGGGTCGCCCAGACCGACGCAAGCATTGCCGCAAAGGTCGTGGTCTTAATTCCCCCGGCGGTGCCGCCCGGAGAACCGCCGATGAACATGAGCACGATGGTAAATAGCAAGGTCGGTGTCCTAAAACTCCCGGTAGGGAGCGTGTTGAACCCGGCAGTCCTTGGTGTTACCGAATGAAACAAGGCCCCTAGCAATTTCCCTTGAAGGCTTAGTCTTCCGAGCGTCTCATGATTGTGAAACTCCAGTGTGAATATGGTAATGAAGCCTACTATCAGCAAGGCAGCGGTGACTCTGAGGACTATCCACGAATGTAGTGACCTCTTACTGGAACGTCTCCACAATAGCTCTGAAATGACTATAAAACCGATGCCGCCAACAACAATCAGCGACATGAGTACAAGGTTCATGAAAGGGTCTTCTACGTAGTCTACAAAACTCTTAGATAAAAGGTCAAATCCCGCGTTGCAAAAAGCCGATACCGAGTGAAACAGCCCGTACCACGTTGCCGTTGCGAGAGGAAAGTCCCTGCTGAACCCCACAGTCATCAGCACCATACCCGCAAGCTCAATGGCGAACGTCACCCCGAGGATCTGTTTCGTGAGCTTGACGATACCGGCCAGCTGGGGCTGACCCAACGCCTCCTGGATCACGATCCTCTCGCGGAACGTGATCTTCTTTCCGATGATCAGAGCAAACATAGTGGACATAGTCATAATGCCCAGGCCGCCTGCCTGGATGAGTAGCAGTATGACAGCCTGTCCGAACACACTCCAGTGAGTCCCCGTGTCCACAACCACCAGGCCCGTGACACACACTGCAGAAGTAGCAGTAAACAACGCGTCGAGGAACCCTGTAGACTTGCCCGGGGCCGTTGACAAAGGCAGCAGAAGAAGCAGCGTCCCCAACATGATGGCACCTGCAAATCCCAGAACGAGTACACGTGCCGGACTCAGACTGAATCTTGAATTTGCCGGGCTTGACAACGCGCTCATCTCCCCGGGCCTCACATCTCATCAAAGGCTCTTTTTTGCGGTCTCAACCAGCTGGCCGAAAGCCCTTGAGTCATTAACAGCAAGATCTGCAAGCATCTTGCGATTGATGTCAACGCCAGCTTTCTTGAGGCCGTTCATCAGCCTGCTATATGAAAGACCGTTGCTACGCGCCGCAGCATTAATCCGTGAGATCCACAACCTCCTGAACTCGCGTCTTCTCCGCCTTCTGTCGCGATAGGCGTACCAAAGGGCCTTCATTACAGTTTCATTCGCAGCTTTAAAAATTTTGCTTTTCCTGCCCCAATATCCCTTTGCGAGTTTGAGTATCTTCTTGTGCCTAGCCCTCTTGGTCTTACCCGTCTTAACTCTGGGCATATTGTCAACCTCCTATTGAATCCGCCCTACATGTGGGGAATCAGCCTTCTCATCCTCTTACTGTCTGCCCGGTGCACTAACGTGCTCTGACCCAGTCTGCGTTTGCGCTTCGCTGTCTTTTTGCCCAGCTTGTGGCGCTTGAAAGCGCGTACCCTGGCAATCTTACCCGTTCCCGTCAGACGCAGCCGCTTGGCCGCACCCCTGTGAGTCTTGAGTTTTGGCACCTGTAATCTCTCCTTCTTCAATCCTTCGTCGGCTTCGGGGTCAGGATCATGATCATGTTCCTGCCTTCAACCCGAGGGGTCCTCTCAATACTTGCTATGTCCTGCAACCTGGCTGTAAACCGTTCCAACAGCTTCCTGCCCAGATCTGAATGGGCAATCTCCCGCCCCCTGAACATTATGGTGCACTTTACTTTGTCACCCTCTTTCAGGAAGCGTTCCGCACTCTTGACCTTCACTTCGAAGTCGTGTTCTTCGATAGATGGGCGCATCTTGACTTCCTTGACGTCAACGATCTTTTGTTTCTTTCGCGCCTCTCGTTCTTTCTTCGACTGTTCATACTTAAACTTACCGAAATCCATGAGTCGACATACAGGCGGGCGAGCGGACGGGGCCACCTCCACCAAGTCTACTCCTCTTTCCTGCGCGATCCTCAGCGCCTCCCTAATCGGTAGGATTCCCAGCTGCTCTCCCGCTTCGTCAATTAGTCGTACCTCTCGAGAGCGTATGGCCTCGTTTACACGAAGGTCCTTGCTAATAGTCGTCACCTCCTTGGCCTAAGTCTTAGGGAAAACAACAAAGAGTGGGAAGAACTGCCTCCCACCCTAGCATCTTACACGTATTCTTCGGTAGCGACCTTACGAACAGCGAACCGGCGTTGTAAGGTGAGAAGCGGCAGCTTCTTCTTTGCAACAGTGAAAGTATACCATGACATTTGTCCACCGTCAATTTACGTTGTGTGAACTTTGTGATCCGTCTGTGATATTGTCAGGGTGAAATCCTTCAGTGAAAATGTCAGTATGAGTAGGGAGAGAATTACTTTGTCACAG
>DYEP01000069.1 GCA_020725675.1 Symbiobacterium sp.
CTGGCCGCTTCCGAGGATGCAGGTGATAGGTGCAGGACAGTGAGGAAAGAGAGACATATGAGCCCGCATCCGTCGAAACATACAGGGTGCCGCGAACGGCAGGTGGTTTTTCGCCGATGAAACAGTACTACCCCGGGCATATGGAAAAAGGAAAGCATACAATACGCCGGCTCATCGCACACGTGGATCTCGTAGCGGAGGTGTGCGACGCCCGGATCCCTAAGTCCAGCAGAAACCCGGATCTGGTGAAATGGACCTGTTCAAAACGACGTGTGGTCATACTGAACCGCAAGGATCTGGCTGACCCGGCAGCTACGGAATTGTGGCTTTCAGCGCTTGCGCGTGCCGGCGAAGAGGCGATCGCGTCAGACGGGAATTCCGGGGAGGGGCTTTCAGAGCTGGAACGGGTGATACGGCGCGGGCTGCGCGTGATGGTAGTAGGAATACCCAACGTGGGGAAGTCGTCTATTATAAACAGGCTGGCCCGGAGGCGAAAAGCGCCTACAGGGATGAAGGTGGGGGTCACACGCGGGCTACAGTGGATACGGTTGCCCGGGGGAGCCATGTTGCTCGATCTGCCGGGGATCTTACGACCCAACATCGGCTCTCGTGAAACCCGGTACCACCTGGCGATCGCCGGACTTCTGCCCGAAGACGTGTACGATATCGAAGAGGCAGCTGAGTCATTGCTTGCGTACCTTAGGCAGAGGGCGCCGGAAAACCTCACCCGCGCCTACGGCGGATACACGCTGGAATCCGTGGGCCGTTCCCGCGGTTACTTGCTGTCGGGAGACAGGGTGGATCTAAAAAAGAGCGCAAGAGCCGTGATGCACGACTTCCGGGCGGGCAAGCTCGGTACCTTTACCCTCGAGATGCCGGAGGAAGACTGACAGTGGAACTTGAGCGGATGAGTGTATCGGAGATCAAGGCGTATGTGGACGCGCTTCCGGAAGAGGATTACGAAGAAACTGCTGCAGCTCTGCGGCTTGACGGCCGAAAGGCCGTGAGAGATATTGCAAGGGAGCTCGAAAGAAAGGCAAGAGAGAGAAGCCGTCTGCTGGGTATGACATATTATGAGCGTACACTGGCCCAGCGCGGTTACCTTCTCATAGCGGGTGTGGATGAGGCGGGGAGGGGGCCGCTAGCAGGCCCGGTATGTGCCGCTGCAGTCATCCTCCGACCGGGTGCCCTCATACCGGGGCTCAACGACTCAAAGCAGCTTTCCGCCAAGCGAAGGAATGAGCTGTTCGACCGGATCATCCGGGAAGCCGTCGCCTATTCTGTCACGCTCGTCGGGGTTCATACCATTAACAAGGTTAACATCGTCCAGGCGAGCTATCGCGCCATGCTGTCCGCTGTATCAAAGCTGTCGCCGGAGCCCGAGGTCGTGCTGGTTGACGGCAAGTCCTCCCCGCCCTTTCGCATACCGTCGGTGTGCGTAGTGAAAGGAGACTCAAAAAGCCTATCCATCGCTGCTGCGTCCATTCTCGCAAAGGTGACCCGTGATAGATACATGGAAAGGTACGCCAGCTGGTACCCAGCGTACGGATTTGAGCGCAACAAGGGCTACGGAACGAAAGAGCACCTTGGCGCGTTGCTGGCACACGGGGTGTGCCCCATCCACCGGGAGGCGTTCGTCCATATCAGCCCTATGCAGGTCTGAAAGGTCTGGCTACTCCAGGTTCTCGTGCTGGATAGCAGTGAGTCGTACAAGCACGTCGTCAAGCCTTGAACTGATCTCGTCCACTTCATCTTTGGACTTAAACTTGCATTCCTCTTCGATGTTCCGCAATTTCTCTCTGAGATTGTCGATTTTCGCTCTCAACACAGTCGTATGTGTCAACGCGACCACCTCCATCCTTCATTAATTCTAACCCCGGCGCAGCCGCTTTAGTCTTAATCCCCTGCATGAGCTCTGACTGACGGCATCCACTGCTTTCAGATTGAGTCGTGGTCTTACCTCGCACCGGCTAAAGGAACAGGAGCATAAATAGTAGAATTATCAAAAATAATCAAACATTGCGAGGGATGCGCATGCTTGTCAAGGAGTTTATGTCCAAAGGCGCATTCTTAAGGCCCGATCAGAGCCTAAGAGAAGCGGTGGAGCTATTTCAATTGACTAACCTTGAAGCGGCGCCTGTTGTAGACGAGGAGCACAGGGTGATTGGGATCTTCACCAAGTCGCGGCTGTTTGCGGGACTGCTCGAGAACTATTCCCTCGATGAGCCAGTATATACCCTTATGAAGCAGGATGTTGTAACGGTTCCGCCTGATATGAGCATGTCTGTGGTCACCGAGCATGTAAGGCACATCCGTGTGGGCCAGGCAGTTGTGACGAGCGAGTCCGGCAAGGCAGTGGGAATGCTGACAAAGGCCGACGTGATCCGTGCCCTGCTCACCCAGAACGACCTGTTATCCACCGAACTGGGCACGGTGGTAGACTCGATGCACAACGGCGTGATTGCTATCAATGCCCAGGGAGAGGTCACAACCTTCAACCCCGCCGCCGAAAGGATCCTCGGCATATCCGCCCAATGGGCGCTGGGCAAGCATATCCAGAGCATACTGCCCGAGAGCAATCTGATAAACGTGCTAAAGACAGGTACCGCCGAAATCGGGCGAAAGCATAAAATGGGTAATTGCACGGTGGTATCCAACTGCACGCCCATAGTGCTCGAGGGCAGGATAATTGGGGCGACCAGCATCTTTAGCGATGTTACGGAATATGAGAAAGTGGCTCAGGAGCTGGCGAGCGTCAAGAAGCTGCAAAGGACCATGGAGAACATCCTCGCTCTGGCTTATGACGGGATCGTCGTTGTGGATCAGGAAGGCATAATCACCATGGTAAACCGGGCTGTGTGCGAGTTTTTGAACACCCAGCCGGAAATGCTCGTGGGCAAGCCCATCCAAGATGTATTGGACAACAGCCGGCTGCATATCGTAGCGAAGACCGGGGTGGCCGAGATCGCCCAGGTGCAGGTTATACGAGGTCACAGGTTCCTGGTGTCCAGACTTCCCATCATCGAGGAAGGACGCGTGGTGGGTGCGGTAGGCAAGATCACGTTCAGAGGGCTTGAAGAACTGAAAGAGATGGTAAGAAGACTCGAGAGCCTGGAAAACCAAGTCGCGTACTACCGTGAGGAACTGTCGAAAGTGACAGGGGCCAAGTTCACCTTCGATCACATCGTGAGCTCCAGTGTCGAGGTGATGCGGCTGAAAACCATGGCAATGCAGGCGGCAAGGGGTTCGTCCAATGTGCTGATTCTGGGAGAAACAGGTACCGGCAAGGAGTTGTTCGCTCAGGCAATTCATAACGCATCGATGCGAAGGGTCAAACCGTTCATTAAGATCAATTGCGCTGCAATTCCCGAGAGCTTGCTCGAATCCGAGTTTTTTGGATATGCGGAGGGGGCTTTCACCGGAGCGTTGAAGGGAGGTAAACCCGGCAAATTCGAATTGGCTGATGGTGGCACCATATTCCTCGATGAGATCGGGGATATGCCAGTGGAGCTCCAAGCCAAGCTGTTGCGTGTACTCCAGGACAGGGAGATAGAGAGGGTAGGAGGCACTCAGGTGATCCCGGTGGACGTGAGGGTCATCGCAGCTTCCAACAGGGACCTTGCACAGCTAGTGAAAGAAGGTAAATTCAGAGAAGACCTATTTTACCGGCTGAACGTGGTGTGTATTCAGATCCCTCCTTTGCGTGAGAGAAAAGAGGATGTGCTTCCGCTTGCCCATTGTTTCGTGAAAAAGCACAACCAGATCACGGGGAGGGCGGTCAAGGCCATCTCACCTGAAGCACTGGCCGTGCTCCAGGCGTATGATTGGCCTGGAAACGTCAGGGAGCTTGAGAACGTAATCGAACGTGCGATGAACCTTGACCCGGGAGAGGAGTTGCTGGTCTCACACCTGCCTGCGCATATGTTGAAATGGAAGAAGGAGAGGCAGGATGGTCTGAGCTTTCAACAGACGATGGAAAGCGCGGAACGCTCAGCGATCATGCAGGCCTTGAGGGAGACTGGCGGGAATCGCAGCCACGCAGCCAGGTTGCTTGGTATGAGCCGCTCAAGGTTCTACGAGCGGATGCGCAAGTTAGGTATTACCTAGTGTACTCAATTCCGGACACAAGTGTCCGCAGGACAGGACACACTGTCAGTAATCGAATCGAAAGATGCTGCTTAAGCGTGCTAGAACATAGGGCACGCTTTTTGCTTTAGCATAAAGGCAGGGACCGGAGAGGAGAAATCACTACCGAAAGGGAGGGGTATCCAGAGTGCTTGAACTGGAAAAAAAGCCGTGGCTGAACAATTATCCGGAAGGCGTAAGTCCGGTGATCCAGATCCCAGAGGTCCCGCTGTATGCGCTGCTTGACGAAACGGCCAGGCGATATCCGGAAAGGACTGCTACCATTTTCTACGGCGGCAAGATCAACTACCTGCAGTTGAAAGAAGCCGCGGACCGCTTTGCAGCTGCCATCCAGAGGCTCGGTGTGAAGAAGGGCGACAGGGTGGCCATCATGCTTCCGAACTGCCCGCAGTGCGTTATCGCGTACTACGGTACGCTCAAGGCGGGCGCTGTGGCGGTCATGACCAACCCCTTGTACGTCGAGCGCGAGCTTGCGCACCAGATGAAGGACTCGGGTGCCAAAGTGCTTGTGGCGCTTGATGCGCTCTATCCCCGGATCAAGAACGTACTGGCAGACACGGAACTTAGCTCTCTGGTGTTTACGGGTATCAAGGATTACCTTCCGTTTCCGCTGAACCTTCTTTACCCTATCAAGGCGAAGAAGGAGGGACATGCGGTACGGGTTCCACCGGGTCCCAATACATTCTGGCTTACCAAGCTATTGCGTGATGCTTCCGCGTTCGCTCCTGTTGAAGTAAAGCCCGATGACCTGGCGCTCTTGCAGTATACCGGGGGAACCACAGGTACCTCAAAGGGCGCAATGCTTACCCACAGGAACCTGGTAGCTAACGTTTACCAGGTAAAGGAGTGGCTCGTGGATTGCAAGGAGGGGGGCGAGACGCTTCTTGCTGCACTGCCCTTTTTCCACGTGTACGGCATGACCGTGGCGCTCAACTTCGCAATAGCTATCGCAGGTACGTTGGTGGTCCATCCACGATTTGTGATTTTGGACGTTCTAAAGAGCATAAACATGTACAAGCCAACGTTGTTTCCTGGTGCGCCCACGATGTACGTGGCGGTGAACAACCACCCGGACGTCGGGAAATACGATGTGAGGTCTGTCAGGGCGTGCATTAGCGGGGCAGCGCCGTTGCCCGTCGAAGTGCAGGAGAAATTCGAGGCGCTGACCGGAGGCAAATTGGTGGAAGGATACGGGCTCACCGAGGCATCTCCTGTCACACACTGCAACCCCATCTACGGTAAGAGGAAACCCGGTTCTATAGGTCTGCCGTTCCCAAATACGGAGGCATGGGTAGTGGATCTTGACAGCGGCACCCGCCTTTTGGACGTAGGTGAAGTGGGTGAACTGGTTGTACGCGGTCCGCAGGTGATGAAGGGTTACTGGAACATGCCTGAAGAATCCGAACTGGCGCTTCGAGACGGTTGGCTATACACAGGCGATATCGCCCGCGTGGACGAAGAAGGGTACTTCTTCATCGTGGACCGGAAGAAGGAGATGATCATTGCCGGTGGCTTTAACATCTACCCACGGGAGATCGAGGAAGTGCTGTACGAACACCCCAAAGTGCGCGAGGCGGCTGCCATCGGCGTGAAAGACGCCTACAGGGGCGAGACGGTTAAGGCGTTCGTCGTGCTCAAGGAAGGAGAGACTGCCACGGAGGAGGAAATCGTCGAGTTTTGCAGGACCCGGCTAGCGAAGTATAAGGTGCCGAAGATGGTGGAGTTCCGGTCCGAGTTGCCAAAGACCATGGTCGGAAAGATCCTCCGGCGTGTACTGGCGGAGGAAGAGAACAAGAAAGCCGCGCAGTAGACGGCGTCGGAGGCGTTAGCGATGCTTCTATCCAGGACCAAGATCATCACGGGAAAAGAGCTGAACAACGGTTGCTTTCTGCTTAACGCCCACATGAAGGATGACGAGCACATTTTAGACGTACAGCTTGTGGTTTCCACAGATGGGCAGGTAGTATCCGCATACGCTACGGTAGGTAAGGCCCCCTACGGGAAACTGTGTTCACAGGCCATCCGCAATGTGGATAAGCTGGTGGGGCTCAAGGTGAGGCACGGGTCCGCGCGGGAGGTCACTGAGCTCGTCGGAGGAAGCACGGGTTGCACCCACCTGGTCGAATTAGTGTTGGAGGCGCTCAGGGGATTCATCCCGGTCATGGGCCTCCGGGAAGCGAAGCGGCTGGAGCAGAGCCTGCGGGAGGCTGGCGTTCCTGAAACGGAAATCAGATTAAAAGTGATGGACATGCTCTGGGAAATGGGCAAGGAGGTCATACCCGGCAGCTGTCTGGTGTACTCGCAGAACGAGTCTCCTGTGTTGAGACTTAGAAAGGAGGAACTGCTTTGAAAGAGGTTTGCATTGTAAGCGCTTGCAGAACTCCGGTGGGTAATTTCGGAGGTGTATTCCGCGACATAAGCCCTGCCCAACTCGGTACGTACGTGGCGAAGGAAGCGGTAGCAAGGGCCGGCATCTCCCCTTCTGAACTGGACGAGGTGATCTTCTCGTCGGGCGGGCACCCGATGAAAGAGGCAAACATCGCCCGGCTTGTCAGCCTGTATTCAGGCTTTCCCTATGAAATACCCGCATTCTCTGTGCAGAGAAACTGCGCGGGAGGATTTCAGGCCGTGACGTCGGCGATTCAGGCGATCCAGGCCGGAGACGGAGACGTGTTTCTTGCCGGGGGTACAGAGGTCATGAGTTTTGCTCCGTACGAGGTATACGGGGCGCGGTGGGGTCTCAGGTTGAGGCACGCTGTGTTTGAGGACGTATTGTGGAACGGACTTACTGACCCCTACACAGGGCTTATTATGGGCTTGACCGCTGAGAACCTGGTGGAGAAGTACGGGATCAGCAGGGAGGAGCAGGACGCCTGGGCGGTGGAGTCACACCGTAAAGCGTTCATGGCGCAGCGTATGGGCAAGTTCAAAGATGAGATCGTCCCGGTGGAGCTGCCCAAAAAAAAGGGCCCGGCCGAGGTGATCACCAAAGATGAGCCCCCTGTTGCAGGTCTTTCAATGGAACGGCTTGCAATGCTCCCGCCAGTATTTAAAGAGGGCGGCACGGTGACAGTCGCGAACGCGTGTGCGCTTAACGACGGAGCGGCCGCGGTGGTGCTGATGAGCGAAGACGCGGCGAAAAAGCGCGGCATTACACCTCTTGCGTGGATCAGGGCATACGCCTACGCGGGATGTGACCCCAGCATCATGGGCATCGGTCCCGTGCATTCCACCAAAAAGGCGCTGGATAGGGCAGGACTTACGCTTGCGGACATACAGCTCATAGAGATCAACGAGGCGTTTGCTGCACAGGTCATCGCTTGCCAGAGGGAGATGGGGTTTGATGTATCCATCACCAATGTAAACGGCGGAGGTATCGCGCTTGGCCATCCCATCGGCGCCACAGGGCTCAGGCTCATCAACACCCTGGTATACGAGATGAGGCGGAGGGACGTAAAGTTCGGTCTGGCCACACTGTGTGTCGGCGGCGGCCAGGGAGGAACCATTATCCTGGAAAGACGCTAAGAAAGGAGGATCGCCAATGTATATCTTCAAGGTTGCGGTGGTCGGTGCAGGCACCATGGGAGCAGAAATCGCCCAGGTGGTGTCATGGAGCGGGCTTCCAGTGGTACTCAAGGATATCGACCAGGAGTTTGTAGATCGGGGCATGTCAAAGATCCGGCAGATCTACCAAAGAAGGGTCGACCGGGGCAAGATGACCCAGCGTGAAATGGAGGAGAAGATGGCGCTGGTAATCCCCACGACTGGTTTCGAGGAGTTCAAAGACGTAGACCTGGTGATCGAGGCGATTCCAGAAAAGATGCCGCTCAAGAAACAGCTCTTCGCTGAATTGGACAGAGTGTGCCCATCCACTACCATATTCGCCTCGAATACTTCGGCGCTTTCCATCACGGAGATGGGTGAGGCGACAAAAAGACCCGAGCGCGTGGCGGGGCTGCACTTTTTCTACCCGGCCAGTTTCATGAAACTGGTCGAGGTAATACAGGGCAAGCACACGAGCGAGGAGACCATGGATACACTGGTCGACTTCGCCACGGAACTGCGTAAACTGCCTGTCCGGGTTAAGGAGTGTCCAGGGTTCCTGGTGAACAGGGTGCTGATGGCTGCCATGGGCGAGGCGCTTGCATTCCAGGAGGAGACGAAGGTACCGCCCGAGGAGATTGATGCAGTGATCAAGTCAGGTGGTGGTGTGCCGATGGGACCGTTTACACTGTCGGATACGCTGGGACTTGACATCGTGCTGGACGTGGCGCACACGCTGCACGAGGCCTATGGCGAACGGTTTGCTCCTACGCAGAGCCTTATAAACCTCGTTCAGTCCGGCAAACTCGGGGTGAAGTCGGGCGAGGGTTTCTACAAGTATACAGGCTAAGGGCAAGGCCCGGACCCTTTGAATTACGTATGCAAGGAGGGATCTGCGCATGGATGAGGCGCAAAAACAGGAACTGATCGACAGGTTCAGGCTGGCCGGTTTTGTGGAGGCGTGCAGGCTTCTTGAAGAAGGCATCTCCTCCTTGAAGGACATAGACATTGCCATGCTGGCTGGCGCGGGTTATGACAAGGGACCGTTCGCATGGGCCGACTCGGTCGGGCTTGATGCGGTGAAGGAACGGCTCGAGGCGCTTTCTGCCAAGAGGCCGCAGGTTTTCAGCGTACCCAAAGTGCTCGACGATCTCGTCGGTAAGGGTTACTTGGGCGAAAAGACCAAGCGGGGCTTTTACGAGTATTAAACCTGGGAGGGACTACTCGTGGCGTACAACACGATTATAGTTGAGAAAGAGGCGCGTATTGCGGTGATCACCATCAACCGTCCTCCGGCTAACGCGTTGAATGCGGAAGCGATTACCGAGATCCGTCAGGCGCTTACCGAGCTGGAACAGGATGATGAGGTAAGAGCGATAATATTCACCGGTGCAGGCAATTACATCTTCATCGCTGGTGCTGACATCGGTCAGTTCACCACCCTGGACATGGAAAAGGGACTTGAGTTGATAAAAGCTGGTCAGGAAACGTTCACTGCCATCGAGCTGCTAAAAAAGCCCGTCATTGCAGCAATAAATGGATTGTGCCTTGGTGGTGGGATGGAGCTGGCCATGGCGTGCGATTTCCGAATCATGGCCGACAGCGCCAAGATGGGACAGCCTGAGATCAATCTGGGTATCATTCCGGGGTGGGGCGGCACCCAGCGCCTTCCGAGGCTGGTCGGCAAGACCCGGGCAATGGAACTTCTGCTCACAGGCGATCAGATAAAGAGTCAGGATGCGTTAAGATACGGTCTGGTGAACAAGGTCGTGCCGGACAACGAACTTATGGCGACCGCAAAGAACATTGCCCGCAGGTTGTCCATGCAAGCGCCACTAGCCATCGCGGCAATAAAGAAGGCGGTATTCGAGGGATTGGGCATGGATCTGAAGTCTGCGCTTGCGCTTGAAGGGGAGACGTTCATCGAAGTGTTCCAGACTGAAGACGCGCAGGAAGGTATAAGGGCGTTCCTTGGCAAGAGAAGACCGCAGTTCAAGGGTAAGTAAGACTTGAGGGAGGGAAAAGCACGGATGGACTTCACTCTGCCTGAAGAAATCGAAATGCTCCGAAAGACTGTCCGAGAGTTCGTTGAAAAGAGGCTTTTGCCCATCTCTATGCAGGTAGAAGAAGAAGACAAGATCCCCGACGAGATCGTGGATGAGATGAAAGACATGGGATTCTTCGGCCTGCCGTTTCCCGAGGAGTATGACGGAGTAGGTATGGGGGAATTGGGCTATGTGGTGGCGCTGGAAGAACTCGGTGCGGCCAACGCGGCGTTCGGCAACCTGATCGGCGCGCACACCGGTATTGCGGGGATGTCCATATACCTGGACGGTACTCCAGAGCAGAAACAGAAGTACATTCCCCCAATGGCTCGAGGAGAGATGATCGGCGCGTTTGCGTTGACCGAGCCCAACGCGGGTTCTGACGCAGCGGCTATCGAGACCACGGCAAGGCGCGAGGGAGACAAATACATCTTAAATGGGAGCAAGATGTGGATCACCAACGGGCCCATCGCCAACGTGATCATCGTGTTCGCGGTGACCGATAAGACGCTCGGGGCACGTGGAGGGATCTCCGCATTCATAGTTGAGAACACCTTCCCTGGGTACCGGGTGGGCAAGGTGGACAAGAAGATGGGCCTTCACGGCTCCTACACTTCTGAGTTGATCTTTGAAGACTGCGTGGTGCCTGCAGAAAACTTGCTGGGCAAGCCCGGGCTCGGATTTGTCACTGCGATGAAGGCTTTGGATATGGGAAGGATCGGGCTTGCTGCCGGGGCGGTGGGTGCTGCACAGAAGGCGCTGGAAATGAGTATCCAGTGGGCCAATCAAAGAGTGCAGTTCGGCAAACCCATAGGTGAACAACAGGCGATCCAGTGGATGCTCGCTGAGATGGCCACGGAGATCCACGCTGCAAGGCTTATGACATATCACGCAGCGTACAAAGCGGACCGGGGCGAGAGGGTATCCAGGGAAGCAGCCATGGTGAAGATGTTTGCCAGCGAAATGGCGTGCCGTGTGGTTGACAAGGCGGTTCAGATACACGGCGGAACCGGGTATATGGCCGAGCATCCGGTGGAGCGCATGTACCGGGATGCAAGGATCTTGAAGATCTACGAAGGTACCAATGAGATACAGCGGCTAGTGATCGCACGCGACCTTCTGAAGGCGGGGAAATGAACATGAAGGTGTGTGTTTGCATAAAACCGGCGTGGGAGGTTTTCGATACCTACTTCTCATCCAGTCGGGGCGAGATCGATACTTCGGCCGCGACAAGGCAGTTGCCTGTCGCCGAGCGACTTGGGATTGACCTCGCTTCCCAGATGTCGCCTGACGAGATCGTGGCGGTATCATGGACGGACGCTGCAGACGAATCTGTACTCAGGCAGGCTGCAGCGGTGGGAGCCACAAGGCTTGTACGTATCGAAAGCGAGTCGCCACATGCGTACACGATGGACCCGCTGGTTGTATCCCGCGTGCTGGCTGAATTGTTGAAAAGCATTGGACCTGAAATGGTGTTCTTTGGACACAGGTCGCCCGAGGGGGGAAGCGGGGCCGTGGGGCCGATGGTCGCGGCCATGCTCGGGTACGCCCTGTTACCGAGGTGCGTAAGACTCTCCCGTGACGGGGACCTGGTCACATTCAGCTGCCTGGAAGACGGCAGAGAGATATCGGGCTCGGCCCGGTTGCCGGTAGTAGTGACGGTACACCCCGCTGCCGGGAGTCCGAAGAGCCCATCTCCTTTGGGCATACGGCGCGCGATAAAAGCCCCACTTGAGGTGGTACGCATCGATGCGCAAAGGAGTGAGGTGGATATCCGAGCGACGGGTACCAATGAATGGAAGGGCAGGGCTCGGCAGGTGCTTGAGGGGTCGCCCGCTCAGATGGTGCAGATGTTGAAGGCGCAGCTCAGGGAAAGGGGGGCGATCTGAATGTCCATGCCCATCGTGGTAAAGGACAAATGTAACGGCTGTGGCGATTGTGTGGTTGTGTGCCCGTTCTTTGCACTCGAACTGGTTGACAACGTAGTCACCATCGCCGAGAGCTGTTTGGACTGTGGAGTTTGCGTGAGCGCCTGCTCGGCTGGAGCCCTCGTGTACGAAGGTATGGATGTGACACAGAGCGGAGGCGGGGTGTGGTATCTGGCCCCAGGCGGTGACATCGAGGCGGCGGGTACCGCGCGCTATCTCGCGGACGAGTGGGGCAAGAGCGCGGCGGCCGTGGTATTCAATGAGAACACGCTCCCTGACAGCGGTTCGGACCTGGTGCTGGTAATCCCCGGAGGAAATGCGCGGGCTCTCGCTGCCGCCATACAACACGAAAAGCCCGGAGCGGTGCTTGCGCCGGACAGGGACCAGACGCGGGATCTGCTTGCGCAGACAGCAGCCCTCCTTAACGTAAACTTCTTTTCGGGCGTGACATCTCTTCAGCCGGTGTATGGTAAAGACAGCGTAGAGGTGGTACGCCCCATCTTTCTTGGGAGGTATTACGTCAGGGTACAGGCGCAATCCGCCCCTGTGCTGGCCACGCTGCAAAAAGGTGCGCTGTTGCCGGTAAGGGCCATGGCGACGACTCAAGCGCCCCGGATACTGGATATAAAGCCCGCTGTCTGGCCAGAGGTGACTCGGCAGGAATCGGGTCGATACTATATGCCCGGGCTCGAAGAAGCGGACATTATTCTGTCAGGCGGCCCGGCCATCGGACGGGAGGGTTTTGAGCTCCTGAACGCGGTGGCCCAGCGCATGGGCGCTGTGGTGGCCGGCAGCAAAGAGGCGGTGCAAGCGGGATTTCTACCTCCCGAGCGAATGGTGGATGCCTCTACCGGTAAAAGGTTTGCTCCCTCACTTTACATCGCGTTCGGTATCGATGGCTCACCGGGCCACAACGCAGCGATCACGCTCGCCCGTACGGTTGTGGCCGTCAGTGACCGGGCGGACACCAATCTCGCAGCTTCTGCAGATTTTATACTCACTGGGGACATAAGAGCGATCATGGAAGCGATGCTCTTAGAATGAAAACGACCGGGTGGGAAGCCCGTCTTCCCGCCCGGAAAGGTTTTTCTGCGCGCACTGTTGAAAAGATAACGTTGCTGAAGGAGATGATACGGTGCGCGCGAGGCAGTGTCGCATTCCACCGCGAGACTTCACAAAGGCATACCTTGACGGGTGCCTCGGACAGTTCTTTTCGGAGGGGCCACCCCATCCCGAACATCTGCTTGCTGCGGCACACAGAGCAGGAAAGAGGCGTATCCCGCACCGTGCTGCGATCTCCCGGGCGCTTGTGCGCTTTCAGAGAGAAATAGGGGCGGATGAACGGGCGCAGCATGCGGCCGCGCAACTGGCAAGAGACGGAACTGTGGCAGTAGTCACCGGACAGCAGGCGGGGCTATTTACCGGCCCGCTCTACACGATATACAAGGCGCTTACCGCGGTGGTCCTTGCGGAATGGCTGTCAGGAGAGGGATACCTGGCAGTACCGGTGTTCTGGGTGGCGAGCGAAGATGATGACTGGACTGAGATGAGCACCTGCTGTGTCCCGGGTCAAGGTAGCGAAAACATTCTTGTTTCCGCCGAAGCACCCGAAAGGCCGATGCCTTCTGGAATGCTCCCTGCATCGCTGGCCGGGCCTGCAGTGGATGGCCTTTTACAGCATCTGCAGGGCGCCCGGCATCTGCCCATGGTGCAGGCGACACTGCGCCGCGCGTATTCAGACGGGAGCCTTGCGTCTGCGTTCGCCAGGATGATGGCCGAGCTGACGCGTGAAACGGGGCTTGTGATACTTGACCCTATGCTTGAAGAACTCAGGGCCGAATCACTTCCTGTGTTTCGCACGCTGCTTTGCCAGGCAAAGGCAGTGAATGATGCGCTAGCGGAGATTTCTGATCTGCTGTCCGCTGCAGGGTATGTGCCAGGGGTGCATAAGAAGGCACATGCGGTGCTGGCCTTCTTGATGACCGACAACGGTAGACAGCGTCTTGAGTACTGCGACGGCCAAGTTGTGTCTTGCGGCGGCTACAGGGCTCCTGCAGCACAGCTCGTCGCTGAGGCGGAGCGGTCGCCTGGTCTTCTGGGCACCAACGCGCTTTCAAGACCGTTGGTTCAGGATTATCTCTTACCCACTGCGATATATGTGTCGGGACCGTCAGAACTCAGGTATCTAGCACAGCTTGGAGGTATTTATGAACTGCTGGGGTTGCAACGGGGTGTGATTTACCCAAGGTGCTCCGTGACGCTTGTGGAACCTGCCCTGGCGCGATACATGGAGAAGTACGGGGTGTTGGATTCGGATATACCGTACGGCATAAAAGATGCGTATGCGCGCTTCATCAGGTCGGAAAAGGCGCTTTCTGTGACCCAGAAGCTCTGCGCGCTGAGACAGACGCTGAGGGCTACATATAAGGACCTCGGGCCACTTATGGCCGAACTTGGGCTTTCAGATCTGCACGTCCGGAACATGGAAAGGATCGCCGGAGAGATAGACTGGTTTGAAACAAGGGTAATTCGCGCTCTTGGCGAACTGGAAACAAGGGCAAAGACCCATTTTGACAGGTTGCAAAACAGATTGTTCCCCGGGTGCCTCCAGGAACGCAAGCTAAATGTTACCTACTTTCTGGCTAAATACGGTCCGGATATTATACAGGGGATCAAGGATTTGCTACGGCTCGGGAAGCCCGGCGAACACATAATCATTGACCTGTGAAACCAAAGGGGGAACTTTTGTGAAGGTAATCGTCTGTATCAAACAGGTTCCGGACACCACCGAGGTAAAAATCGACCCCAAGACCAACACCCTCATACGCGAGGGGGTGCCGAGCATCATCAACCCTTTCGACACGTATGCCATTGAAGAAGGGATAAGGCTGAAGGAAACTTATGGCGGTACGGTTACCGTGATCTCTATGGGACCGCCCCAGGTCAAAGAAAGCCTGAAAGAAGCTATCGCAATGGGCGCGGACGATGCATATCTCTTGAGCGACAGGGCATTCGCCGGGTCAGATACGCTGGCCACATCCTACACCCTGGCTTCCGGAGTCAGATTTCTCGGTGGGGCGGACCTGATCATATGTGGTAAGCAGGCCATTGACGGGGATACCGCACAAGTCGGACCCGGGATCGCCGAGGAGCTTGACATTCCCCATATTACCTACGTGAAAAAGATCAGGCAGATAGACAACAGCCGGATTGTAGTGGAACGCATGGTTGAAGGCGGGATCGAAGTGGCCAGTACCACCCTCCCCGCTTTGATTACCGTGGTAAAGGATATCAACCAGCCCCGACTCCCGTCACTGAAAGGCATTATGAGGGCAAAGAGGACGGAGATTCGCGTGCTGGGAGCCTTTGACCTGGGAGTAGACCAGACACGCACAGGACTTGACGGTTCGCCTACAGAAGTAATTAAGATCTTTACCCCCGAAGTCCGGGCAAAGGGCGAGATGTTGGACGGAGATGTGGAACAGCAGGCCAGAACCCTGGTCGAACGTCTGAAAGAAGCAAGAGTCATCTAGGGAGGGGTAGGAAATGGCTAATATCAGAGTAATCGAGAATGAGTGCGTGGGTTGTGAAGCGTGCGTGGATGCCTGCCCCTTCGGCGTAGTGTCCATGAGCAACGGCATAGCGGTGATAGGGGAAGGGTGTAACATGTGCAGCGCCTGTGTGGATGCCTGTCCTGCCGGCGCGATAGTCATGGAGAAAACGGAGCAACCTGTACAAGAAAGGGAAGAGGAAGCAAGCGGTGTCTGGGTGTTTGCAGAACAACGCGGTGGCAAGATCGCGGGCGTGGTGCACGAGCTTTTGGGCGAGGGGAAAAAACTTGCGCAGGCGCTGGGGCAGCCACTGGCCGCGGTGTTGCTCGGGAGCGATGTGTCGTCTCGCGTGCCTGAACTTGCTGCTTCGGGCGCAGACATCGTGTATGTGGCTGACCATCCGAGCCTCGCGATGTTCTCGGATGACCCATATGCGGATGTATTCGCACGGCTGATCAGGGAGGAAAAGCCGGACATAGTGCTGTTTGGGGCTACCAGCACTGGCAGGTCGCTTGCGCCTCGCATCGCCGCACGGTTGAAGACCGGATTGACCGCGGACTGCACCGGGCTGTCCATCGACCCCGAGAGTAGGCTCCTGCTTCAGACCCGTCCGGCGTTTGGCGGTAACATCATGGCAACTATCCGGTGCAGGTACAGAAAACCTCAAATGGCTACGGTAAGGCCCAAGGTGATGAAACGGGCGACGCCGGACACGAGTCGAGTGGCTGCGGTGCGCCAGGTATGGGTGGATGTAGACGCGCTACGGATGCGAGTCAAGATAGATGAATTCATCGAGGAAGCGGGCGAAGTGGTGAACCTTGAGGATGCCGACATCATCGTATCGGGAGGCCGTGGGCTTGGCGACCCGAAGCACTTCTCGCTCATCGAGGAGCTTGCCAGAACACTGGGAGGCGCTGTAGGCGCGTCACGTGCGGCGGTGGACGCAGGATGGATCCCTTATTCGCACCAGGTGGGGCAGACGGGTAAGACGGTGTGCCCCAAGGTATATATTGCAGTCGGGATCAGCGGTGCCATACAACACCTGGCCGGCATGCAGTCCTCCGACATCATAGTGGCGATAAACAAAAACCCCGATGCTCCCATTTTCCAGGTAGCCACATACGGTATTGTGGGTGACCTATTCCAAGTTGTACCAAAGCTCACGGAAGAGTTCAGGAGAGCCATGGCGGAATAAGGGAACATTCGTCTGTGGGACCCCCGGCAACCGGGGGTCCCTCGACTTGTGTGCCCGGCATGGGCGTTGTCTTTAGAGGGTGAGAGTTCCAAACGGTGAAGGTGGCGGTGGCTGTTCGTCCAGAGGCGGAATCCGAAGGAAGCTAAAAGCAAGCCAAGCCATTGGCCTCGCCTACTGGCAAGACCAAGGACTGCTCCGCCTTGAACACGTACCGACGAGCCACCGTGTACCAAACGGTACGCACAGTGGTGTGGGAGGACGGGGGATCACCACCCCCTCTCACCCGATTGGATGCTTGCAAGCGTTCATGTTCCATGGTAAGATTCACGGAGGGGGCGGTACGGCTGCTCCGTTTGTGTTGTTTAGATGGTGGCCGAAAGGATGCGACAAAGACGTGGCAGGATACATCTATATATTTCTTGCAGGAAGCATCTGGGGCACGACCGGGATATTCGTGAGAGAACTCGCGGCACGAGGTCTTACAGCCACAGAGATCACGCTCATGAGAGGTACTATGCTTCTTCCAGCTGTGGCTGCCGGGGCGCGGCTCGTAAACCGCCGGTTGCTCCAGGTAGATCGTCGGGACGTGCCGCGGTTTCTTCTGCTTGGACTGATGTCGTTCGGTCTGGCGCAACCGCTGTTTTTATACACGCTCACGGTCACTGATGTGGCGATAGCGGTGCTCTTGAACTATACCGCTCCCGTGTTTGTGACTATTTTGTCAAGGATCCTGTTTTCCGAGCGTCTCACCCGACGCAAGATGGCAGCGCTGGGCCTTGTGATGGTGGGACTTTGTATGGTCACTGGAGTGTACCGCGCTTCAATGGCAGTATCGTACACGGGTCTTCTAACAGGTCTGTTATCCGGATTCTTCTATGCGGCATATACTGTGGCGCTAAAGCCTGTCTCTGCCAGGTATCATCCTGTTACCCTGCTGGTTTGGAAGGCAGTATTCGGAACGCCAGTGCTGGGCATTGTCCACGTGCTCATGGGGGGAAGCATGTTCTCAGGTTATACTCCGGCAGTGTGGGCGCTCTTGATTGTCGCTGCGCTATTCCCAGGTACGCTGGCGTTTATTTGCTTTGCAAAAGGCGTGGCGCTTGTGGAAACGTCCAAGGCTGCCATTGTGGCTACCGTCGAGCCTGTGGTCGCTTCCATTTTAGCATTTTTCTTATACGCTGAAACACTCGATCTAGGGCAGCTTGTGGGCATGTGCATGGTACTTGCGGGAATAATCGTAGTGAGCAGGACAAGTGAAACTCCTGATCGCCGCGTAGGCAGCCCCGAACCGCTGGAGGTGTAGTCTCTTTGGCAAAACCCATGATCGTAGTGGAGTCTCCGGCCAAGGCCCGTACCATTTCAAAGTACCTGGGAGGCCGCTACTCCGTCAAGGCCTCCATGGGCCATGTACGGGACCTGCCAAAAAGCAAGCTGGGCATTGACGTGGAACACGGCTTTGAACCCCAGTACATCACCATCCGAGGCAAAGGCGAGATGCTGAAGGAACTCCGCGCCGCCGCGGGAAAGGCGTCCCGCGTGTATATCGCGACCGACCCTGATAGGGAAGGAGAGGCCATCGCGTGGCACCTTATGCATGCGCTGAACCTTGACCTTGCGTCTCCCTGCAGAGTGGAGTTCAACGAGATTACAAAGGACGTGGTCGCGCGCGCCCTGAAGAACCCACGAAAGATCGACTGGAACCTGGTGAACGCACAACAGGCAAGACGAGTGCTGGACAGACTAGTGGGCTATGAACTCAGCCCGCTACTATGGAGGAAGGTGAAAAGAGGGCTCTCTGCGGGCAGAGTACAGTCTGTGGCGCTGCGGCTCGTGTGTGACAGGGAAGACGAGATCAACCAGTTTGTACCCAACGAGTACTGGAGTGTTACCGCTTTACTTGATAAGAAAGACGGGGGAGAAGCGAAGTTTGTTGCAAGGTTCGTGGGCAGACGCGGCGACAAGGCTGATCTATCCAATGAACAGGAGGCCGAAGCTGTCGTTACGGGCGCCAGGGCCCACCCGTTTGTTGTGTGTTCGGTAAACAAAAGGGAGCGGAAGAAGCATGCGTATCCTCCGTTCACCACATCCACCATGCAGCAGGATGCCGCGAGGAAACTGGGGTTTGGAGTAAAGCGCACTATGGCAACTGCCCAGCAGCTGTATGAGGGACTTGACATCGGTCCGGAGGGCGTAGTAGGCCTCATCACTTATATCCGTACCGATTCGACGCGTACCTCCGAGGGGGCCCGTGCAGAGGCGCGGGAATACATAAAGAACCACTTTGGAGCTGAATACATCGGCCCCGGGGTCATGGGACCAAAGTCAAGGAGGGCTCAGGAAGCGCACGAGGCGATCAGACCCACTTCCGTGCTGAGGACCCCGGAACAGGTCGCAAGGTATCTAAAACCCGATCAAGCAAAGCTTTATGCGCTTATATGGGCACGGTTTGTGGCAAGCCAGATGCAGGCGGCAGTGTACGACACCGTGACGGCAGACATTAGTGCCGGGGAATTCTTGTTCAGGGCCAGTGGCTCCGTGCTGAGATTCCCTGGATACACCGCTTTGTACCAGGAAGGCAGGGAAGAAGACAACGGCAAGGAGGAGGACATGCAGCTGCCCGAGCTTTACGAAGGGGAAGAACTCAGGCTGCTCCGGCTCACCAAGAAACAACACTTCACCCAGCCTCCTCCCAGATATACCGAAGCGACTTTAGTCCGCGCGCTCGAGGAGAAGGGGATCGGCAGACCAAGCACCTACGCGCCTATCATCGACACGCTGTTGTCAAGGGGCTATGTGGTGAGGAAGGATAGGAGGCTTCATCCTACCGAACTTGGTTGTCTTGTCGTGGACCTGCTCAGGGAACATTTTCCGGATGTGATAGATGTGGAGTTTACCGCCAGCCTTGAAGACAAGCTGGACATGGTGGAAGACGGAGAAGCCGGGTGGCAAGACGTGGTCTCAGAGTTTTATGGGCCTTTTAAGTCCAGTGTTGAGAGGGCGGACCAGCTCATCGAAAAGGTAGAACTGCCAGATGAGCTGGCGGACGAGTACTGTGACAAGTGCGGAACGCAGATGGTAGTGAAAACCAGCCGTTTTGGCAAGTTCCTCGCGTGTCCGCGGTTCCCCGAGTGCAGATTCACCAAACCTATGGTTGTCAGGACCGGGGTGGCGTGCCCCGTATGCGGCAAAGAGATTGTGGAGAGGAGGACCCGGACACGAAGGAAGATGTGGGGTTGCAGCGGCTATCCTGAGTGCGTCTTTGTTAGCTGGCACGAACCGACGAATAAGGCTTGTCCTGAATGTGGAGCATTCATGACTGTAAGGCGCTCAAAAAGGAAAGGTGTACGCTATGTCTGCTCTTCGGATACGTGTAAGCGCGAAGTGGTAGTAGAAGGAGAGTGAGCCCGTGGAACGCGAGGTACACGTGATTGGTGGGGGTCTGGCCGGTGCTGAGGCGGCGTGGCAGGCTGCCCGGCTAGGCGTGCGCGTGGTGCTTTACGAGATGAGACCCGGCACTACAACCCCTGCCCACCGCACAGGAGCTCTTGCGGAGCTGGTGTGCAGCAACTCGCTGGGTTCTGCGGCACTAGATACTGCTTCAGGTGTGCTCAAACGCGAAATGGAGATACTCGGCGGGCTCCTGGTCCGCATCGCGCGCGAACATGCGCTGCCAGCCGGACAAGCGCTTGCAGTAGAGAGAGATGCCTTCTCGGAGCACGTGACCCGCTGCATCCTGTCTCACCCGCTGATCACGGTGGTGCGGCAGGAAGTACGCGAGGTTCCGCCCGAAAGACCCCTGATCATAGCGACCGGTCCACTCACGTCAGATGCGCTCGCAGACTCTTTGAGCCGGCTGACGAAAAGCCAGTACCTGCACTTTTATGATGCATCATCCCCCATAGTGGATGCGTCCAGCGTAGATTTCTCACGTGCCTTCTGGGGTTCCCGTTACGGCAAGGGCGGAGATGACTACCTGAACTGCCCGATGAACAGCGCAGAATACAGGGCGTTCTGGGAGGCGCTGATCACAGCTGAACAGGCGCCTCGCCATGCGTTTGACACCCCCACCTATTTTGAAGATACGCCGCGCCGCATTCTTCCCAATTCATTGGGGAGTTAGGCGCGGCCAAGATTTTCATGGCCTTTCATCTACGCTTATGTTATCATATAGGCATCAAGAATAAGCGCAGGGAGATAAAGATGGAACTGCACCGCAATAGAAACAGTGTATTCAACATAGGCTATCATGTGGTGTGGTGCGTCAAGTGTCGCCATCCCGTACTGGAGGGAGAAATCGCCTCTGACCTGGCAGAATTACTGCAAAAAACTGCCGCCGAACACGGCTTTTCCCTTGAGGAAATGGAAATCATGCCGGACCACGTGCACCTTTTCGTCAGGGCCACCCCTAGCCACTTCATCCCGGATATGATTAAGGCTCTCAAAGGGGTTTCCGCCCGGTTCCTCTTTCAGAAGCACCCGGAACTCAAAAAGCGCCTGTGGGGCGGCCACCTGTGGAATCCGTC
>DYEP01000070.1 GCA_020725675.1 Symbiobacterium sp.
CACAGATTCTGCAAGTCACCGAGCCTGCAATTGCGCCAGGTCACCGTGCCATGCAGCCTGCAAGGCTTGCACAATCAGGCGACCCGGCTGACCCAAAAAGATTGAAAAACGGGGTGACATCTATCTCGCAAGACAACAGCGTCCACGTTCGTCGCTGGAAAACGCTTTGGGCACTCGTTCTCACCCCGCTATGACCATATTAACCAATATAGTCACATAGCTATGTTAGATCATACCTATACCCATGTCAATCCGTATCTTGCAGATACTGATCCTCGCATGTTCTAAAGCAGGGAAGCAGGTGTGGCTATCTAACGATCATGCTGTTCGCGTTCACGCTGACTGGCTGGCCGCAAGGGACATCGACGCCCACGCGAATAGAAAAAGGGGTTTATGCTGATCGCTGTTAGGATGCCCCTCGGTTTATTGGGGGAGGGCGTCACGCAGATGAAGTCTCGTTCAGTATCAGGTCTAGCACGTGCGCAAGTCCGCCGGCATCGTTAGTGGCCGTGATGTAACGGGCCGAGTCTTTTAAGATTTCGACCGCATTACCCATTGCTACACCCAGCCCCGCGCGCTCTATCATTGACAGATCATTCGTGCCGTCGCCGATGGCGAGGGTACTGTGCAGTGGAACATTCAGATACTCTGTAACCCTTTCGAGCGCCCTGCCTTTAGTTGCATGTTTGTGGTTTATTTCAACCGTGGTCTCAATGGCCGACGTAAACACGACCTCATCACTCCATCGGCTGAGGACTCTCTGCCGGAATTCCTCGGTAGCCCCAGATTCTCCAGTTATAAAGATTTTGTAAGGGGGCTCCGGATGCAGTGCGACGAAAGCGCCAAGGTCGCTTGATATGAGCGCGGGTCTTCGGAGGTAATAAACGAGTCTTGCAAACCCCCCGCGGCGAAGGATCCGTCGCGCGAAATATGAAATGATCCTGCGGCGTGAGCGAGTATCAACGGCGATGTCGTTTTCGTAAAATACCTGAGCGACCAGGCAGTGGTCGTGGGCAAGCCGCAGTATGGCCTGAGCAGCATCTCGGTTGAGCGGCTGTCTGAGCAATACTTCCCCGGTGTCGGGCACCTTAACGAGAGCACCGTTCAACGCTATGACCGGGAGGCGACTACACCCGACCGCAGCGATATACTTTTCCATCCCGCGAAGCGTTCTGCCGGATGCCAGGGTAAAATAGTTGCCACTGTTGGTGAAGCGGTTGATCGCTTGCAGTACCGTCTTGGGAATGCGGTTTTGTGAATTAAGGAGTGTACCGTCAATGTCGGATACCACTAGCCGGATCCTGTTAAGCTGGTTTAGCACGTTGTTCTCCCTGTCTTAGCATGATGTGTAAGAAACAACTTTCTGCGCGCCCGCCCCAATTCCCTGCATCATTCGGCAGGAATACATTCCGGTTTAGCGAATTTCCGCATTAACCTGTGTGTATCATGCCTGAAATTTAACAGCTAGCGGAAGGAGGGGGCACGGCCGGATGCGGCCTGTGCTGGACAATGAAGAGAGACCTGGGTATGACAGTGGAAGAAGCGCTGTCCCTCGACGTGATGGCGGGAGCCACCCTGGTTGCTGGCGAGAGAGGGAAGTGCCGCATAATTCGGTCGGTTGAGGTTATGGAAGTACCTGACATCCTTGACTGGGTGAAGGAAGACGAATTCCTTCTGACCACCGGCTACTCCATCAAGGATGATCCGGATGCTATAGCTGGTCTTATCCCCAGCCTTGCTGCCAAAGGTCTGGCTGCCCTCGGAGTCAAGCCCAGGAGATACCTCGACCGGGTCCCAGAGAGTATGATCAGGGCAGCTGACACCCACGATTTTCCACTTATTGAGATCCCGCCTCATGTATCCTTTGCTGATATCATGAACCCCATCCTCACGGAAATTGCGAACAAACATGCTGCTTACCTCGTGAGGTCTGAGGAAATACACCGGCAGCTCACAGAGGTGGTGCTAGCGGGCGGTGACGCTGCCGACATTGCTGAGACTGTAGCATCGCTGGTAGGAAATCCGGTGCTGATCCAGGATCACGACGGTTCAGTATGTGCGCTGGCGCAGGCGGGCTCGGGTCTTTCACAGCAAGACTTCATTGCTGCGGCGGAAACGGACCCCGACAGAGCGGGTACACCTGTGGAGTTTGAAGACAACGGCGCCAGTTTGTTTCAAGGTTGCATGGTAATGTTGGGCGGTCGGGCAGTCCGCAAAGTGAGCGCACCAATCATCGCCGGAGGTTCTCTGTTTGGACATATCGCAGTCTGGGAAGTGAACCGCCCGCTGCGCAAGTTGGATCTGGTCACGCTGGAGAGGGCCACCACTGTAGTAGCACTTGACGCCATCAACAGGAGGGCAGTGGCAGAGGTCGAACGCAGGTACCGGAACGAGTTCCTAGACAGCTTGCTTTCTTCGGGTACACCTATGGGAGAGGCGTTTGCCGCCAGAGCGAGGTCCTTCGGGTTGGATCCCGGCAAGTCCTATGTGGCCATGGTATTAAGTGTGAAAGGCGACTGGATGTTGCAGGGCAGGGCAAGGCCGGGCGATGAGGGGAAAACGCGGGCCCTGGCGAGGGTGAACGCTGAGTTTCGTGATAGAGACGGCGTGATCGTCGGTGAGAAGGGAGATTCCATTGTGATCCTTGTGCCTATCGCAGAAGGCGGTACGGTGAAGTCCTACGCGGTACCCCTGGCTCAGCGGGTGTTACGCAGCCTGGAGTCGACAAAAGGCCTCGCTCGAGTGAGAATAGGGGTAGGCAGAAAGAGCAAAACGCTTGGCGATATCTCTGTCAGCTTCAAGGAAGCGCAGAAAGCGTTGGAGGCTGCTTGCCACCTTCACAGGCAGCCAAAAGTAGTGACATTCGAAGAGCTGGGGGTATATCGCTTGCTGCCGCTTACCGCCCGTGAGGACCTCGAGTCATTTTACCGCGAGACGATTCTCCCATTGAAAGAGTACGATGCAAAGAAGCGAGGCAGCCTCGTGCTGACTCTGTCCACCTATTTCAGGTGCAATGGCAACCTGAAGAAAGTGAGTGAGGAACTGTTTACGCACTACAACACTGTAGTATACAGGCTTGAGAAGATCCGTGAGCTCACCGGGCTCGATCTCGATGATCCGGACGACCGTCTGAACCTTCAGATCGGTTTGAAAGTGGCGGAGTGTGGGCTCGGCGATTGAAGAGATACGCCGCACCGGCTGGGAGACACATTTTCACCTTTGCCCCAATGCAGGCCTACCTCCGGTGTCAGGGACATCCTGGAGCAGATTATGATTCCTGAGGCGAAAAGATCAGCTGCAACTTTTTTGGATAACGACATTGCCCACCGGGTATGCCGGCATACCAACGCGGTGTTGTTTGAGCAGGTTTCAAGGCGCGTGATGATATCCACGTCAACAGAACCATCGGCTCTTATGCCCCGCCAGTAGTAGCGGGGCTCTTCAGATCTCTTTCGGTGCAGACGCCGCATAATCCTGGGGCGGTATGACACGACCGCGGGCCGCCCTACCCGGCCACTACTCCCCTTCACGAAATAACCCTCTCATAGCTCGTGCCCAGACTCAGTATCACCTCATCTCCTTCCGCTTTGAATTGAGCGGTGAAAGATAGCACTTCCAGAGAAAGCCGGGTGCTTCATGCTGTGTGCACAGACATTGAGTTGATATCCTTTCGCCCTGGGGAGTTCTTTTTGAATGCGGTTGAGGTTCTGCTAAGGGGGAATACTGCCCCCTCGCGCTCCCATATTTGTCTAAATGGCGTAAGGAAATGAGGAAAACGCTGTGAGATAGTGACAAAGGATGACATCCTCCCGGTCAAGAAACCCTCTTTTGCGGAGGGATGACTGTTTGAGGGTGGCGTCAGCCCATGCATGGCTAAGAGAGGGCGGACTCTTGGATTCTTGGCCCGCTTGGCGGGTGATCTGGGCCCACGAGCACAGCATCACTCTGGATGCGGGGGGGTGTCTTGCGGTAATCAGCACACGCCATAACGGACCCGCTGCGCTCCGCGTCAAGGGACCGCTACCCTGTGCAGTGCCCGGGCAAGCGATTTCTCGTGTGCTCTGCCTTGATCTTGAATCGACCCACCTATGGGAGCCGCCGCGCTTCGATGTGGATGCAATGGCGATCCATCCCGAATGTGTGGAGGCACTCCGCGCAGCGGTCGTAAGCTCGGGGAAAAGCGCGCTGCTCATGCCCGACTATTGCATGGTGCTGGAGCGGACCATGAAATCTCTGCAGGATTCCTTCCCCCGCTTAATACCTGGCGCTTTGCTCATCGCAGGGCTCGGTCCAGGGCTTACGCCTTCAGGTGATGACTTCATAGCGGGCTACTGCCATGTGCTGTCACACGCTGGATGGAGTCCGCACCCAGACGAACTCATCGGGCTTGCGGGATCAACCACCCGTATTTCCAGGGAAATGATCTGGTGGGCCAGCAGGGGGGTGACAGCGCAACCGTTTGAGGAGGCGCTGGTTTCCGTGATCGCGGGCTGCCATGTGCCAGATGTATCGGATGCGCTGTCTGTCGGTCATAGCTCAGGGGCGGATCACCTACTCGGTGTGTGGTTTGGTCTAAGCACACTTCTATTACATTGCCGGGAGAGAGCTAAATGGAAAGAAAGACCCTGATAAGAAAGGGAGTATTCTACGATTCAGTCACGCTCATGAGGGTGTCGGAGGCGATGAAGGGGTTACCGGGAGTCCGTTATGCTGCTGTGCTAATGGGCACCGAGCTGAACCGCGGTCTGTTGGCAGACAGAGGTTTTGCGGTGGAAGCCCGGCCGGATGACCTTGTTATCGCGATTGAGGCTAGTAGCGCTACACAGTTGGAAGATGCGGCGAAGACAGTGGAATTACTTCTTGAGAAGCGGAACAAGAAGGTGGTGGATGAGGCGCCGCGTAGCTTGAAGGCAGCCATGCACATGCTGGGTGGTGCCGACCTCTGCATCATATCGGTTCCAGGCCGCTACGCCGTCAGAGAGGCAAAAGAAGCGTTGCGCCTCGGCATGGATGTCTTTCTATTCTCGGATAATGTGAGCGTAGAGGATGAAATCGGCCTTAAGCAAGAAGCGGCGGCTCAAGGGTTGCTTGTTATGGGGCCTGACTGCGGCACTGCGTATATCGGTGGAAGAGGAATTGGATTTGCAAATGTGGTGAGGGCGGGCCCTGTAGGGGTTGTGTCCGCAGCTGGCACCGGATTGCAAGAAGCGGCGTGCCTGCTTGACCAGGCGGGCCTCGGCATCTCAGCGGGTATTGGTGTGGGAGGTCGCGATCTCTCACGTGAAGTAGGGGGTCTTATGACGCTGGCTGCTATAGATAGGCTGGCACAAGATGCTGCGACCAAAGCCATACTGGTCATTTCCAAACCCCCCTGGCCTGAAGTGGCATCCCGCGTACTGAAGAAGCTTGAGGCCACCTCTTTACCGTATGCCTGTGTCTTTTTGGGACAGGCGTCGACGGACGGCAGGGCGGTACCCACTATCGACGAGGGTTGCGCCAGGCTAGGAGAGCTCCTTGGAACAGGTCTCGAGGTGCCTGCGACGCTTGAACAACGCCTGGCCCCGGGTTTTGTCTTCGGTGCTTATGTCGGTGGCACATTGTGCAGCCAGGCCGCCTACATCTTCAAGCTCTCTGGCCGGACGCCGGCGACCAACCTTTCTGCCCCCTGGCAGGATCAGGGACTGTATTCGTACCAGGGCGACGTGCTGCTTGACCTGGGTGCAGATGAGTATACAAGGGGCAGACCGCACCCGATGATTGACCCTTCGACCAGAACGGACCTTCTGAGGCGAGCCCTTGTCAACCCCTCCTTTTCCGTACTGGTCTTTGACGTGGTGCTTGGCCTGGGGGCACACCCCGATCCTGCCGGCGAATTGGTACGAGCAATTGGCGCTCAAGAGCAGGATCTCGCATCAAGGGTGCTAGTGGCCTCCGTAACAGGCACTGACCGCGACCCACAGGTAAGGTCGGCTCAGGAGGCTACGCTGCGGGCGGCAGGGTTTACCGTATGCCCCACGGCCGCCAGCGCTGCCAGGTTTGCCGCCCAAGCTGCAGGGAGGGAACGGAAATGAACGAGACTCCATTCAGAGTGATAAATGTGGGTATACCTACATTCGGTGAGACTCTCAGGCAGCAGGGGGCCCATGTAGCGGACGTGGACTGGAAGCCGCCCGCCTGGGGCGATCCTGCGCTTATTGAGTACCTTGAGCGGCTTGAGCAACCAGCTGTCGATCAGGCCAACGCGCAAGTCTTTGAACGCATTACAACATCACGACCTCACCTTGTTGGCGTGGCGAGGGCAAGCGAGGTTGTCCCCGGGATGCGTCCGGGAGTTATCCTGCACGCCGGACCGCCCGTGAGCTGGGAACAGATGTGCGGTCCCATGAGAGGGGCTGTTCTTGGAGCGCTCATCTATGAAGGCTGGGCGGATACACCTGCTGCAGCAGAAGAGGTGGCCCGGTCGCAGGTGGAGTTTCGGCCCTGCCACGAGCACGATACGGTCGGCCCCATGGCGGGGATAGTGTCCTGGTCAATGCCTGTATTCATACTGGAGAACAAGACGTTCGGGAACAGGGCTTACTGTACACTAAACGAAGGGCTTGGAAAAGTGTTGAGGTACGGAGCGTACTCGAGGGAAGTAATCGATCGCTTAAAATGGATGGAGGATGAGCTTGGACCTGCTTTGGGCCGGGCCATTCAGGAGTCTGAGGGACTTGACGTAAGAGCTACTATAGCACAGGCGCTCCACATGGGAGATGAGTGCCACAACCGGAACAAGGCAGGTACTGCGTTATTCCTGAAATGGATTGCGCCCTATCTTGCGGAGACTACAGACCCCGGTACGGCCTCCCGGGTCATGCGCTTCATCGCAAGTAACGACCACTTTTTCTTAAACCTTTCTATGCCTTGCTGTAAGGCTATGATGGACGCTGCATCCAACGTGCCGCATTCCAGCGTGGTCACTACCATGGCAAGAAACGGAAGAGAGTTCGGGATTAGGGTAAGCGGTACGGGCAACACTTGGTTTACTGCCCCCGCATCTTCGGTACGCGGTTTGTATTTCCCTGGTTTTGGGCCGGAGGACGCCAACCCGGATATCGGCGACAGCACTATTACTGAAACTGCAGGCATCGGCGGATTCGCCATGGCGGGAGCGCCTGCCATCGTCCAGTTTGTGGGTGGGACTGTGCACGATGCGTTCGCTTATACCAGGGCAATGTATGAGATTACAGTGGGGGAACATCCGGTATACACGTTGCCTAATCTTGACTTCCGTGGTACTCCCACGGGCATCGACGTGAGGAAGGTAGTATCCACGGGCATCCTTCCCCACATTAACACGGGAATTGCACATAAGCTGGCCGGAGTGGGGCAGGTAGGTGCAGGTCTTGTGAACCCTCCCAGAGAAGTATTCATAAAGGCGCTCACTGCGCTCGCGGAATACTTACGGGGGTGAAAATCATGGGGCCTTTGACGGGACTTCGGGTACTGGATGCGTCAAGAATCCTGACCGGCCCATACTGCACCATGATGCTGGCGGACTTGGGAGCCGAGGTCATCAAGGTGGAGATGCCCGGTACAGGTGATGATACCAGGGCATGGGGGCCGCCGTTTCTCGGGGGCGAGGCTGCTTACTACCTTAGCATCAACCGGAACAAAAAGAGTCTCACGTTAAACATGAAAGCGCCTGAGGGGAAGGAGATTTTCAAGGCCCTAGCATCTCGGTCCGACGTGCTGCTTGAGAACTTCCGCCCTGGCACGATGGAAAGGCTTGGCCTGGGTTATGACACCTTGAAAGCCATCAATCCAGGTCTTATATACTGCTCTATATCCGGCTTTGGTCAAGACGGCCCATACTGGGATAAGCCGGGTTACGACATCATACTGCAGGGAGCAGGCGGGCTTATGAGCATTACGGGAGAGCCTGATGGCGAACCCGTGAGAGCGGGCGTGGCTGTGTGTGATATTGGCGCAGGTATGTTCGCGGCTTTTGCTATACTGGCTGCGCTATATCGCAGGACGAGCACCGGAGAGGGCGATTACATTGACGTATCTATGCTGGACTGCGAGGTGGCGTGGCTCACTTACGTCGCGGGCAATCATCTGGCTACAGGAAAGATCCCGGGACGATGGGGATCGGCCCACCCGAACATCGTACCTTACCAGGCGTTCCAGGGAGGGGACGGAAAGTATTTCAACGTGGCGGTAGGGAATGACGCGTTATGGAAGAAGTTCTGTGCGGTGGTCGGGCTTTCACATATAGTGGATGACCCGCGGTTCGCCACCAACCCCTCGCGCGTGGCCAACAGGCAGGAGTGCGTGGAGATCATCAGCAAGAAACTGAAGGAACGTCCTGCGGCGGAGTGGCTTGCACTGCTTGATGAGGCAGGAGTGCCGGTGGGGCCGATCAATAACATCAAGGAAGTATTTGAGGATCCGCAGGTGCTCCACCGTAACATGCTGGTCAGCATACCACATCCTAAGGCCGGGGAGGTCCGCGTCACGGGGGTGCCCGTGAAGTTCAAGAACAATCCTGGAGGCATAGTGAGCCACCCGCCTCTGCTGGGGGAGCACACCGAAGAGGTACTTGCATCGCTGGGCTATACACCGGAACAGATCGCGGCGTTCAGGGAATCGGGGGTAGTCTGATCGCACCTCGGGGATCTTGAACCGTACTGAAAGGTCTGCACAAAGCCGCGCGGCTGAGGGATGAGAAAGTGCGGGCACCTGAGAATTACCAACAGTGTGAAGAGGCTCAACCAAAGATGTCCTGTTACTGGCGGTGATCGAGGCCGTACTTTGACGGACGGCGACAGTGCGATTCCGTACGGTTGAGCGAAGCGGAGTAACATGCACAGATATTTGCGCCTCACCGGAGATCGAGCGTTGGGCCTATCCCACAATGGGTCAGCATGCTCTTGTGTAAAGATGCTAAAGGATGAAACCTGGATACGTGGAAGATCGTGGTGAGAAACCGTTGAGGGGTGAGTAAATTGAAACTTGTTGATCTAACCACACCGCTCAGCATCAAGACCCCGCCGTGGCCCACTTATGAGCCGCTGCAGGTCAAATTCTTCAAGCGGCTGGTACCCATGGGCGCAAATGGACAGATAATAACGACGAGTAACCATGTGGGTACGCACCTGGATGGCGAACTGCACTTCATAGCAAGCGGAAGGGACATCGCCAGCATACCGCTGGAGGACCTGTATGGCCCCGCGGCGGTGGCAGATGTGAGTGATATCGCCGAGGACTACGGTATCTATACATCCCGCGATATCATGGAGCGCGTCGAAGTAAGGGAACGGGATATCCTGATCATCCATACCGGGTATCATCATTACAGCTATGAACGTCCGGAAGGAGACGAGGTCAGGTACATGGTTAAACATCCCGGTCCCACTTTGGAGTTCGCTGAATGGTGCAAGAAGATGAAGATCAAGTGGATCGGTGTGGACTGCGGTTCGGCAGACCATCCGATGAATACCAAGATCCGCGAATGGGCTCCCGTGCAAGCGCAGGAGGCCAACGAGTATATGCTGAGAAAGTA
>DYEP01000071.1 GCA_020725675.1 Symbiobacterium sp.
CCTGCAGGGAGAAAGCTTCACACAGGCAGGAGCAGAAACGACCAGGTGGCGCTGGACATGCACCTTTATATCCGTTCCGAGTGCCAGGAAGTGCTGTTGCGTCTGCGTTCATTGCAAAAAGCGCTGGTGGACAGGGCGGCGGAACACCTGGGAGTGGTTATGCCTGGATTTACCCATTTCCAACACGCACAGCCAGTCCTGTTCTCCCACTACCTGATGGCCTACTTCTGGATGTTTCAACGGGACGCAGAGCGAATCGCTTTCTGTCTTCAACAGGCAGATCGGCTCCCTCTCGGTGCGGCTGCATTGGCGGGCACAACCTACCCGCTCGACCCGCACAGTGTTGCAGGGGAACTCGGTTTCACAAGGATCTACGAAAACAGTATTGATGCGGTGTCCGATCGCGATTACCTGATTGAATTTCTGTTTTGCGCAGCTGTTATCGGAATGCACATGAGCAGGCTGTCAGAGGAACTGATCGTGGGTTCGTCCCGAGAGTTTTCTTTTTACGAAATGGATGATGCGTTTGCGACAGGGTCGAGCATTATGCCGCAGAAGAAAAACCCGGATGTATGCGAGCTGGTGAGGGGCAAGACAGGCAGGCTCATAGGCAACCTGGTGTCGCTGCTTGTGGTGCTAAAGGGACTGCCACTTGCATACAACTCGGACATGCAGGAGGACAAAGAAGCCGTCTTTGACAGCGTTGACACTGTGAAGGCGTGTCTATCCATGCTTGCCGGAGTGATTTCTACCATGAAAGTGAATCCGGAGAGGATGCGGGCATCGATGCACGGGGATTTCTGCCTGGCCACTGAACTTGCGGACTATCTGGCTCAAAAAGGCCTTCCGTTCAGGGATGCCCATCATGTCGCAGGGAGGGTTGTAGCGTATGCTATGAAGAAGGGCATGGATATCTGGGAACTGACCCTCTCTGAACTTCAGTCGTTTTCAGAGATCATAAGCGAGGACGTGTACGATTACCTGGACTACGAGGTGGCTGTACAAAGGCGCACAACGCCAGGAGGTACCTGCAGGGAGAACGTAGAACAACAGATCGCAAAAGCCCTGGCGCTCCTTGAGGCATAGTGATTGCCCAGCGCCGATGGGAAAGGAGGGTTCGCCAGTTGGGCGATGCTTCAATCTGCCGGGATATTGAGCTTTGGCTGGATGACGCAGCGCGACTGTGGCTGGCTCACGATGGGCTATGGTTCCAGGCGGTCGAGAGCGAGTTCGGGCTTGCCACAGCGATAAGGTTGGACCAAATTGCGATGAAGCGCTTCACCGTCATCGAAGCACAACGCATCAAGAAGCGTCTTTGTCTTGACCAGGGGGGAGGACTCTTCGCACTCAGGCGGGCGCTGGAGGCCAGGCTCTATGCCAGGCTCAATGAACAGGTGTTTGAGGAGTATGAGGACAGGCTCGTGTTTTCTATGAAAACCTGCCGTGTGCAAGCGGCAAGGAAACGGGCTAATTTACCTGATTTTCCTTGCAAATCCGTGGGCATCATTGAATATGAAGAATTTGCAAAGGAAATTGATCCTCGCATAAAGACTCGTTGCCTATCTTGCCCTCCGGAAAGATACGATATGGATGTATGGTGCAAATGGGAGTTTGTGCTCGATTGCTCCTGAGCTTGGTACAAATAATCACCTCTGTTTGAGAGACAATAATGTTAAAGCAGTACTCATGGAGGTGATATTATGCCTGAACAACCCGGACCGACGCTTGACCTGAACAGGTTTCAATATGAAGTCGCGGAAGAGATAAACCTGGACCTTCAGAAACTGAGAAAGAAACATGCACCCAGCAGCAATACTCCGTCTCAACCAGCTCCGCCTCAACCCAGGCAATAGCCCCAATTATAGATTTGTAAGTGACCGGCCCGGTGGGCCGGTATTTTCTATGCATTTACAGGCAATGACAACCTATAGACGCAATTATTGCGTGATTCGGATCAAAGGAAAGAGCATGGGAATAGTAGAACTATATGTAGCGTTGGGAGGTAGTGCTGTCTTGTCACATTTGCCGGAAGGAAGTCCGGGACAAATCACGGTATTTGGACTTTATGGCCGGTCTGGTACAGGGAAGAGCCACAAAGCCCTCCTACTTGCAAACGAGCTCGGCATAGACCTTCTGGTCGATGATGGCCTGGTCATTAAAGAAAGCAAGATACTTGCGGGCAGATCTGCCAAGAGAGAGGATACTAGAGTAGGTGCAGTCCGGCGTGCGATTTTCTTTGATCCTGAGGATGCCAGAGCGGCTCGCGAAGCGATACAGTCCGCAAGACCTGAACGCGTGCTGATTCTGGGCACATCTGAAGCCATGATACACAGGATAGCCAGGGCGCTATCACTGCCTGCTCCCCAGCGGCTAATTGCTATCGAGCAAGTCGCCAGCCGAGAAGAGATCGCGAGGGCGCAACGTATCAGAAAAGAACAAGGGAAGCACGTGATTCCCGCGCCTACGCTCGAGGTGAAGAAGACTTTTTCAGGTTATCTTGTAGATCCCTTGCGCCTGTTCCTGGCAAGGAGGGGGGACTCCAAGCCTGACCTGGTGGTTGAGAAGTCAGTCGTAAAACCTACATACAGTTCTCTCGGAAGGTTCTACGTAGCTGATACTGTGGTCTTGACCATCGTTGCGTGTGAGGCTACGAAAGTGAAAGACCTCATAAGTGCCTCCAAGATCACAGTCCAGGGTAGAGAAGACGGTGTAATCATCGCGTTCGAAGCTGTCGTACGGTACGGAGTCAACGTAATACAGGTATTGGCAGAAGTACAAAGATGCGTCAAAGAAGCAGTTGAGTACATGACTGCGTTAAACGTGCTCTCAGTAAATATCACTGCAAGGCGGGTAAGCCTGGAGTAGAGGCTACAGGAGGAGGGCTTTTGGTCTTGGACAGAGCAATGGTGTTCGGCATCATAGGCGGGCTGGGTCTCTTCATTTTTGGCATGCGCATAATGGGAGAAGGCCTGCAAAGAGCTGCGGGTGACAGGATGCGTAAAATCCTTGAAGCCCTCACTACCAATCCCTTTATGGGAGTGATCATGGGGACTTTTGTAACTGCCCTGGTGCAGTCTTCGAGCGCCACTACAGTCATGGTAGTGGGCTTTGTTAATGCGGGGCTGATGAGTCTCCACCAGGCAGCCGGGGTCATCATGGGAGCGAACATAGGGACAACGTTCACCGCGCAGCTGATCGCGTTCAAATTGACGGACTACGCCCTGCCCTCGCTCGGCACCGGTGTAGGGATATACCTTTTCGCCAAGCGCAAGTCCACCAAAAACCTGGGGTATGCTCTCGCGGGTTTTGGCATGTTGTTTCTTGGTATGGGGATTATGACTAGCGCGCTAAAACCCCTGGGTTCGATGCCTGCGTTCACACACCTTACCGCCGAGCTTGCCACCCACCCTATACTCGGTGTGCTAGTAGGTGTGGCGTTCACCAGTTTAATACAGTCATCAAGCGCGACTATAGGTATCCTTCAAGGTCTTGCGGCAGGGGGCGTGGTCAGTTTAAATGCAGCCCTCCCGGTGCTGTTTGGTGATAACATTGGTACGTGCGTTACGGCGCTTCTTGCCAGCATTGGTGCTAGCGTCACTGCCAGGCGTGCTGCCGGTATTCATCTTTTATTTAATCTTATTGGGACTATGATCTTCCTCATCTTGTTACCGATTGTAGCTCCTTTAGTGCGGTTGACCTCAGCAGACCCTGTCAGACAGATTGCTAACGCCCATACTCTCTTTAACGTTAGCAATACACTGTTCCAGCTGCCTTTCATCGCGCTGCTGGTAGCAGCTGTTACCAAGCTCGTTCCTGGAAGCGATCCCATGGTTGAACGCGGAGTGAAGTACCTGGACAAGCGTTTGCTCGAGACTCCCACCATTGCTTTGGCGCAGGTGGAGAAAGAAGTCTTGCGTATGGGGCTTCTCGCCAAAGAGACGCTTCACGATGCTTTTACAGGCTTTCTTCGCTGCGATGACCGAGCTATAGCCAGTGCATATGCAAAGGAAGAGGTTGTGAACGAGCTGGAAAGGGAAACCGTGATATATCTCGTTTCACTTTCTCAAAAGCCGTTATCCGAAAAAGAGTCGGCACGTCTGAACTTAATCTATAATGTGATCAATGATGCCGAGAGAGTTGGCGACCACGCTGAGAACATCGCCGAACTGGGTGAGTACAGGATGGAACACAATCTCCCCTTTTCGCCTGAAGCGACAGCAGGTCTAACCAGGATGTACACCAAGGTAACGGAGACGTTAAACAGTGCACTGGAGGCTTTCCGGACGGGCAATCAGACTCTTGCCGAGCAGGCCATCCGAGAAGAGGACATCATTGACGCCATGGAAAAAGAGATGCGACGCGCCCACATCCGACGACTCAACGAAGGCAGGTGCTTCCCCGGGTCCGGTGTGGTGTTCCTTGATGTGATCAGCAACCTGGAACGCATCGGGGACCACGCCTCCTCAATTGCCCATGGCGTGCTGGGAGATACGTGATCGCGAAAGGAAAGTGCAGAGTACGAGTAGAATATGATATTTTGAACAGTGAGTCACTCTGTGGGGGTATCGAGTTGTGAGGATGCAATACGGGCTCAGCCTTCAGCAAACTCAAAAGCTGATCATGACGCCCCAACTCCGTCAGGCCATCACCATCTTGCAGCTTGGGGCGCTTGAGCTTTCCCAGTACATCCTCGAACAGATCTATGAAAACCCGCTGCTGGAAATGGGAGACGACCCTGCTCACAGCAATCATGAACGCGACATTGAGGAGCTTACGAGCGAACCGGAGTGGCTTCAATACTTTGATGACTCAAGCGATTTGGGCTACGTAGCTTCATACTCAGATGCCCCTCCTTCGTATGAAAGTGTGATTTCGCAATCTCCTACCTTGCAGGAGCACCTGCTGTTTCAGGTACATCTCCTCTCACTTAAACCTGAAGAATTGAGAATTGCTGAGTACTTTATAGGCAATCTGGACCGCTTTGGGTATTTAAAGGTTGGAGTCCCGGACGTATGCCGAGACCTCGGCGTCAGCGAAAGCATTGCACAGGAAGTACTCATGATGCTGCAATCCTTGGATCCTCCCGGTGTTTGTGCCCGTGACCTTCAAGAGTGTTTGCTTATCCAGGCCACGATCAGAGGCGAGGGACCCCTTGTGATGCGTATCATTCGGGAACACCTCGAGGATCTAGGCATGGGCAAGTACTGCAAAATTGGAGAAAAACTCGGAGTGTCAACCGCAGAGGTCCAAAAGGCGGCAGACAGAATAAAGACGTTGAACCCGCGCCCTGGCAATGGTTTTGGAGGAGGTCAGGAAACCCGATACATCATCCCGGACGTAACCGTACATCGGGTTGATGGGGAGTATGTGGTGCAAGTAAACGATTCTGCGGTGCCAAGGCTTGGAATCAGCAGGACGTACCGCAAGATCCTTTCTGAACGCGGCGAAGAAGAAACCCGAAAGTTCGTTGAAGCCAAACTCTCATCTGCGCTCTGGGTGTTGAGGAGTATTGAACAGAGGCGCATGACTCTATACAAAGTTGTTGAAAGCATTGTGAAAATGCAACGGGATTTTTTCGACCGGGGGATCAGGCATTTGAAGCCTATGACGCTCAGAGATATTGCAGCTCTTATCGGCATGCATGAATCCACAATCTCACGGGCGACTGCCAACAAGTATGTTCAGACCCCCCACGGTGTGTTCGAATTGAGATTCTTTTTCTCAAGCGGAGTGGAGAGTCAAAAGGGAAAACTCTCTGCTTTAAGCGTCAAGAAGCACATAAGGGAAATGATTATGAGAGAGGATCCCAAAGACCCGCTGAGTGACCAGCGCATTGCGGAGATCTTGGCGAGCCGGGGTATATATATCTCAAGAAGAACAGTTGCGAAATATAGGACCGATGCAGGTATTTTGCCATCATGTCAGAGGAAACGCTATTAGGTTAGACATGACAGGAGCGGCCGGCCTGCCTCGGGCAGAGCTGGCGCAATTATTTCAGGGGGGCTACTTGTTGAGAATTAGTCTGATCAGAGTGGACGACCGACTGGTTCACGGGCAGGTACTTACAGGATGGGCCAGGATACTCGGAGTACAGACAATCATAGTTGCAGATGACGAAGCATATAGCGATACGTTGACCAGGAGCCTCATGGAGGCAGCCGCTCCCCCCGGGATGGAGATCATCGTGTGCAGCATAGACCAAGTCCCAGGGGTCGTGGATACTGCAGACGACCGTTCGTGCGCTCTGGTGCTTGTTCGGGATCCGGCAGCTGCATTAAGACTTCGGGACGTGCTCCCATACGACAGACTTAACCTCGGAGGTGTGGGTCTTGCACCCGGTCGTTCTCCTTTTTTTAGAAACATTTACCTATCGGACCAGGAACGCGGGATGCTGAAAGCACTGTGTGACAGAGGCGTGGACATCAAAGTACAGGTCGTGCCATCTGATCCGCCTGTTAAGTTTTCCCAGCTAAATGCAAAGAGGAGCGAGACCTGTTGAGTTGGGTGCAGATCCTTGCTGTATCCGCTGCATACTACCTGGCCCAGAGCCCATGGTTTGCAGGCGCGGCCTACTGGACCATCTATCGCCCTGTAGTCGCAGGTTTTGTTACGGGGGTGATCGTTGGTGACCCGGCACCAGGGCTGGTGCTCGGAGCCGCCATCAACGTCATCTATCTTGGTTTCATTGCTGCAGGAGGAGCGGTTCCGGGCGATCCTGCAGCCGCAGGGTACATCGCCGTTGCAGTTGCCCTGGCACACGACTTGAGCCGAGGTCAGGCGCTTGCTCTATCTTTGATAGTGGGCTTTGCGGGGGCATACCTCTGGCATATGCGCCTTAAGATATGCAATTACTTTGCCGAAAGGGCTGCGAGTGCAGCGGAAAGCGGCGACACAAAGACGCTTGCGCTTTTGAATGCGAAAGCTCAGATACCTGTTTTCCTTCTTTACTTCCTACCTGCAGCGCTGGTACTCACACTGAGCGAACAGGTTGCCGGTGCGGTCATAGGTCTTGACCGTGCAGTGAACGGAGGCATTTCGCTTTCCGGCCTACTCCTGCCCTACCTGGGCATAGCGTCGGTGATCGTTTCTCGCGTGCATTATGCGTTGCCTTCCGCGCTCCTGGCGTTTTTTGCCCACAGATACCTCGGCCTTCCGGGTGTTCTTGCTCTTGTTCCTTTACTGGTGATGCTTCAAGTGAGGGGGGTCCGCCGTGCCAGATAAGGCGACGCATTCAGCATTCCGCACATGGCTCATCTGGACGTTCCTTTCTCACTCGTGCTACAGTTACGCCCGATTTCAAGGTGTGGGACTTGCTCACTCCATGATACCGGTACTCAGCCAGCTGCCCGAGGAAGAAAGACGGCGAGCGCTTGCCGCATACGTTGAACCGTTTAACTGTGAGCCCAATTTTGCTCAAGTGCTCGTTGGAGCAATGGCGAGAATGGAACAGGCAGGTGACGGTGCGAAGGCGCGCCGGTTCAAATCCACAGTGTCAGCTTCTCTCTCAGGGGTGGGGGACAGCCTGACACAAGCAGGAGTCGGTCCTTTTGTTCTATCTGTTGCGTTGATGTATGCCCTGTCTGGTTACATCCGGTCCGCTGTCTGGTACTCGGCCTTCATGACGCTGGCGGTATGGTGCCTGGGAGGGTTTCTGTACTTGTACGGGTACAGGCACGGCGTCGCTGCGGTAGGGCGTGTGATGAACGGGAGCGTTCAGACGATCATGTCCGCTGGGTCGGCGGCTGGAGCCCTGGTCCTAAGCGGTGCTCTCGCCTCGAAGTACACTGAGGTATCGGGCGTTCACCCGGTGGTTGCACTCAGCGCGCTGGTGTTCAGCTACATATGCGTAAGACGTCGAGTGAGGCCCGCTCAGGTGGCCGCAGTAATCTTTGGCGCATCGATCATTGCTTCATTGTTACTACACTAAATCGACGAAGATGGGGAAAATACATTTGGCAAGACCTGCCCACTTATTGGTATAATGTACCTAGTTGATTGTTAGGAGGGAGCGTTCTTGGTTAGGGTTGGTATTAATGGGTTTGGTCGCATTGGAAGGCTTTTCTTCAGGTGGGCTTTAGAGGCGCCCAATGACATTCAGGTATGCGCGGTCAACGATCTGTGGGATCCCAAGACCCTAGCACATCTGTTGAAATATGACTCCAATTACGGTATTCTTGACGCGGATGTGAAGGCGGGCGACGGGTGCATCATTGTCAACGGGAATCGGGTGACAGTGACGGCGGAGAAGAACCCTGCTGACATTCCATGGAATGAAGTGGGAGCCCAGATCGTAGTGGAATCAACAGGAAGGTTCGTAGACAGGGATACGGCTGCGCTCCATATGGCTCGAGGTGGAGTATCCAAGGTGATCATTTCGGCGCCAGGCAAGAAGGAAGACCTTACAGTGGTCATAGGCGTGAACGACCATCTTTACGACCCGGAGAAGCATCATGTAATTTCGAACGCATCTTGCACCACGAACTGCCTGGCACCATGTGTCAAGGTGTTGCATGATGCGTTTACGGTAAGACGGGGTTTGATGACCACCGTCCACGCGTATACTAACGACCAGCAGATCCTGGATTTGCCCCACAAGGACCTCAGACGGGCACGAGCTGCCGCCATGTCCATCATACCCACAACCACCGGAGCGGCGAAGGCAGTGAGCCTGGTGTTACCTGAACTGAAGGGTAAGCTGAACGGGTTTGCGCTTCGGGTACCCACTTCAACAGTGTCCATCGTAGACTTCGTCGCCGAGGTCGAAAAACAGGTAACCAGGGAAGAGGTCAACGACAAAATGAGAGAGGCCTCGGAGGGTGCACTCCGCGGCATACTCGGTTACTCTGAGGAGCCACTCGTGAGCGTGGACTACAAGGGCTGCAGGCTCTCCGCCGTGGTCGATGCAGAATCCACTATGGTAATGGAAGGAAACCTGGTAAAGGTGATCGCATGGTACGACAACGAAGCAGGTTATTCCTCCAGACTGCTTGATCTGGTCAAACTTGTGGCCTCGAAAGGGCTTTAGATGGCCGGGGGCAATTTTTGCTCCCCGTCTTTTTTGAAATGGAGGGACTTTTTTGAGAACTGTTCGCAATTGTGACGTTACTAACAAAAAGGTATTGGTCAGGGTGGATTTCAACGTTCCCATAGAGGGGGGCACTGTGACTGACAACACCCGGATCCGCGCGTCAGTTCCGACGCTGGAGTACTTGTTGGAAAGAGGCGCGCGGCTTGCGTGCATCTCCCATCTTGGAAGACCCAAAGGTAAGGTTGTAGATGCGTATCGCATGGACCCGGTGGCTCTTGAACTGTCAAGGCTGCTTAACCGGAAGGTGGTCAAGCTTGATGACTGCGTGGGCGATGCGGTGAAAGAGGCGGTAACGTTTGCAGGGCCGGGGACTGTACTGCTGCTTGAAAACGTCAGGTTCCATCCGGGAGAAGAGAAGAATGACCCTGCATTCGCTGCTGAGCTGGCGCGAGGGTTCGACCTGTTTGTGAACGACGCATTCGGTGCGGCACACAGGGCGCATGCGTCTACAGAAGGGGTGACGCACTACCTGCCTTCCTATGCTGGATTCCTTCTGGAGAAGGAAGTCTCTGTGCTAAGCGAACTGCTCAACGCTCCCAGGAGGCCTTTTGCTGCCATCATAGGAGGGGCCAAGGTCTCAGATAAGATAGAGGTCATTACAAACCTCCTTCAGAGAGTGGATCTGATGCTTCTTGGAGGCGGGATGGCCAATACGTTCCTGATGGCCAAGGGAATAGACGTGGGCAGGAGCCTTGCCGAACCTGACAAAGTGGGCCTTGCCCGTGAGATACTCGCGCGCCACTCACAGGTAGTATTACCCGTAGACTGCGTGGTTGCACCTTCTTTAGACGCAGATAAAGAGGCCAGGGTTGTCGCAGCACACCAGGTGCCGCCCGAGTTTATGATACTGGATATCGGGCCGGAGACGGTGAAGATGTTCGCTGACAGACTTAGAAGGGCCGGCACTGTATTCTGGAATGGCCCCATGGGAGTATTCGAAAAAGACGCATTCGCTATGGGCACCTATGGAGTTGCACAGGCAGTGGCAGGACTTGAGGCAAGGACGGTGGTGGGCGGGGGTGACTCAATAGCCGCTTTGCAGCAGTCAGGCCTGTCCGATAGGATATGGCACATTTCTACCGGGGGTGGGGCTTCACTTGAATTCCTCGAAGGGAAAGTGCTGCCCGGTATAGCCCGCCTGGAGGATGAGCAATCATGAGAAAGCCAATGATGGCTGCGAACTGGAAAATGAACAAGACGTCAGAGGAAGCGCTCCAGTTTGCCAGAGATTTCCTGCGCATGTCGCCCCCGGTGAGCGAAGTCGATGTGGTGATTTTTCCGCCGTTTACAGCGATTTACCCGCTGTCCCGGGCGCTTGACAAGACCGGTGTGCACCTGGGTGCGCAGAACATGTACTATGAGACCTGTGGCGCTTTTACCGGGGAGATATCGGGGGGTATGCTCGCGGCTGAGGGGGTTACTTACGTAATCATCGGTCATTCGGAACGCCGGCACATCCTGGGCGAATCCGACGCTGTGATCGCCAAGAAGATTCAAGCGGCGCTCGAGAGCGGGCTGACTCCAGTGCTGTGTGTGGGGGAAACCTTGCAGGAGAGGGAAGCAGGCGATGCTGCTGCGGTGGTCGTTCGTCAGCTGAAGGCAGCTCTTTGGGGCCTAGGCGGAGATCTGCCATTGGTCGTGGCATACGAGCCGGTATGGGCCATAGGAACTGGCAAGACTGCGAGCGACGCTGATGCTCAGGAGATGGCGGCATTGATCCGGAATGAACTCGCTTCTATCACAACAGCTGCAGAGCGTACTCGCATTCTGTACGGAGGAAGCGTGAAACCCGATAATGTAGCAATGTTTTTGCAAGCCCGCGATATTGATGGCGCTCTTGTAGGCGGCGCCAGCCTGGATCCTCATGCATTTTACAGACTTTCCATGGCAGCGAAGTCTCAGGCGAGTATATAGACGATGCTGCCACTGGTATAAACGCTGCGCTGCTAGGAATGCTCAATCTAAAGAAGCAGTGAGAGCTGATACAAGGCCAGGGTGGATTTTAGATGCTTACGGGCAAAAGATAAGGAATCGGTGATGATTGTGCCAGTACCCAAACCCTTTGTCCTCCTTATACTAGACGGCTGGGGCATAGATGATGACGGACCGAGCAACGCCATCCATATGGCGAACGCTGTCAACTTTAAGACACTCTTGAGAGAGTATCCTGCCACTCAACTGGAATCTGCCGGTGAAGCCGTGGGGCTTATGCCCGGCCAAATGGGCAACTCCAATGTGGGGCATCTCAACCTCGGAGCTGGCAGGATCGTTTATCAGGATCTGACCAGGATCTTTCGTAGCATAAAGGACGGAAGTTTCGGCGCGAACCCGGTGCTTAAAGAGGTGCTGGCCTACGCCCGGTCAAGAGGGAGAATCCACCTTATGGGGCTCCTGTCCGACGGAGGAGTGCACAGCCACATAGAGCACCTGTATGCGCTGATCCGTGAAGCTACATCAGCCGGAGTGAACCGGGTTTTCCTTCACTGTTTCACAGACGGAAGGGACGTGGGACCGCATACCGGGATCACCTATATCCGCCAACTTCAGGAGTTCATCCATGGCTATCCGGCAGTCTCGATCTCAACCATCATGGGTAGATATTACGCAATGGACAGAGATCAGAGGTGGGAACGTACGGAACGCGCCTATCGTGCCCTCACGGCAGCAGAAGGGTGGAAAGCGGAGGAAGCGGCTCAGGCGGTAGAGGAGTCTTACCGGCAGGGCGTAACGGACGAATTCATATTACCGTGCATCCTGGATGTGGAAGGTACGATCCGACCTCGGGACGCTGTGATATTCTTCAACTTCCGGGCAGATAGAGCGAGGCAGATAAGCCGGGCATTTACCGACCCCAAGTTTTGCGGGTTTGAACGCAATGGTTACCTGGACTTGCGTTTTGTGTCAATGACCAGGTACGATCAGGAGTTCAAGTTCCCGGCCATGTTCGAACCCATCATACTGAAGAATACCATCGGCGAAGTGCTGTCTTCACGTGGTCTCCGGCAACTTCGGCTTGCGGAGACGGAGAAATATGCGCACGTCACGTTCTTTTTCAACGGGGGCGAAGAAAATCCGTTCCCCGGCGAAGAGCGGGTACTTATACCTTCTCCCAAAGTAGCCACATATGACATGCAACCAGAGATGAGCGCAAGACCCCTTACGGAAGAGTTCAAGAGACGGGCACGTTCGGGGCTATATGACGTGATCATCATGAATTTCGCCAACCCGGATATGGTGGGGCATACAGGTTGCCTGCCGGCCTGCATAGAGGCGATTAAGACTGTAGATCACTGCATTGGAGAAGTGGTAAAGACCTCCCTTGAGATCGGTGGCGGAGTCATCGTGGTTGCGGATCACGGCAATGCCGAGACCATGGTCGACGAAGATGGGGGGCCTCATACGGCGCACACTGCCAACCGCGTGCCTTTTATACTGGTGTATCCTGCACTGAAAAACGTGCGGCTCAGGCCTGGCATACTGGCGGACGTGGCGCCCACGATCCTGGAAATACTGGGGATCGAAAAGCCACCAGAGATGGAAGGCGAAAGTTTATTGGAAGCGGAGGTTTGACAGTGAGTACGATCGTAGATATTCGAGCCCGTGAGATATTGGATTCAAGAGGAAACCCAACGGTGGAAGCGGACGTAATACTGGAGGACGGGACAGTGGGCAAAGCAGCAGTTCCCTCCGGTGCGTCCACAGGCGCTCACGAAGCGGTGGAACTGCGGGACGGCGGGCTGCGCTTTCAGGGTAAGGGTGTGCTCCGAGCTGTGGAGGCTATTAACGAAGTATTCAGGGACGAGCTGCTGGGTGTATCTACACTTGAGCAACGCTACATCGATAATCTGATGATAGAACTTGATGGCACCCCCAATAAGGGGAAGTACGGAGCCAACGCGATCCTTGCCGTGTCACTGGCTGTTGCGAGGGCAGCTGCGTCATACTTGGACATACCGCTTTACCGTTACCTTGGCGGTGTAAATGCGTGTACACTTCCCGTTCCTTTAATGAACATCTTAAATGGTGGAAAGCATGCCGACAACAATGTAGATATACAGGAGTTTATGATAGTGCCTTCAGGTTTCCCTAGTTTTTGTGAAGCATTGCGGGCCGGTGTTGAGGTGTTTCACGCACTGAAGGCCGTGCTTAGAAAGCGCAATTTGAGCACAGCAGTCGGTGACGAAGGCGGCTTTGCCCCAAGTCTCGGGAGCAACACTGAGGCACTCGAGTGCATTATGGAGGCTATAGATAAAGCTGGTTATGGAGCTGGTGATCAGGTGTTTATCGCGCTCGATCCTGCTGCTACCGAATTTTTCTCGGAAGGCAGGTATCACCTGAAAGGAGAGGGCACGACACTTACGTCAGATGAGCTCATTGAGCTGTATGCAAAGTGGTGTGACAGCTTTCCCATCATTTCAATCGAAGACGGGCTTGCCGAGGACGATTGGGACGGCTGGCAGAGGCTTACTGCTTCCTTGGGTGACAGAGTCCAGATTGTAGGCGATGACCTTTACGTAACTAACACGGAAAGACTCGCGCAGGGGATGCGTATGCGCGCCAGCAACTCGATCCTTATAAAGCTCAATCAGATCGGTTCTTTAACTGAAACCCTGGATTGCGTAAAGATGGCTCAAACACGCGGGTTTACAGCGGTGGTATCGCATCGATCTGGGGAAACAGAAGACACTTTTATCGCAGATCTTGTTGTGTCTTTGAACACCGGACAGATCAAGACCGGAGCCCCGTCCAGGTCCGAGCGTGTTGCAAAGTATAACAGGTTGTTACGAATTGAAGAAGAGCTAGGGACGACCGCCCTCTACGCAGGTACCGGCGCGTTTTTCCAGATGGTGCATAAGCCTGGCCGAGTTCAGTGAATTGTTTTTTACACACACGTGTGCTACAATAACCATCGTTGAAAGGAGGTTATCTAGGTGCTCACGTCCGTAGTGATCGCATTTCATGCTGTCTTGACTGTAGCTCTCATCGTGGTTATTCTCATGCAGTCTGGAAAGTCTGCCGGACTGGGTTCGCTGGGAGGTGGCGGCGACACCATATTCGGTAAGAAGAGAAAAGGCTTTGATCAAATGCTTTCCAGGGCGACTGTATGGGTGGCGGCGTTCTTTATGATCTCCGCTCTCTTGGTGTCTATTATCAGAGGATAGGATGTTCAAGGCTGTACACTGCGACGCCTCCAATTGTCGCAAATGCTATAAGACTGGAGGTTGAGGAATACATGCAACAGATCTTCCCCCTAATCCCTGCAGCTGGCCTTTTGGCACTGCTGTTTGCTTACGTGTTATCGGCAAGGATAAACCGTGCGGAAGCCGGGACTGCCAGAATGATTGAGATCTCTGATGCGATCCATGAAGGAGCAATGGCGTTCTTACGGCGGGAGTACCGTTCCCTCTTCGTATTTGTGGTAATTGTGACGCTTGCCATTTTAGCCGCAGGACTTATCACCCCGGAGGAGAGCATGCAGCCCGCGACTGCGCTCGCTTTCGCTGCAGGTGCGTTTGCTTCGGCACTTGCTGGGTACATAGGCATGAAGGTGGCTACCCGCGCTAACGTGCGCACAGCGAACGCTGCCCGCAAAGGGCTAAACCAGGCACTGGGCATCGCGTTTTCGGGTGGAGCAGTGATGGGAATGACAGTAGTGGGCCTTGGACTGTTTGGGCTTGCGGCTATGTATTACCTCTTTGGTGACCCATCAGACCTGAACAGCTTCAAGATCATTAACGGCTTTGCCTTCGGTGCCAGCTCAATCGCGTTATTCGCTCGCGTAGGTGGAGGCATATACACGAAGGCGGCTGACGTCGGTGCCGACCTCGTAGGCAAGGTCGAGGCAGGAATACCCGAGGACGACCCGAGGAATCCGGCTGTCATCGCAGATAACGTAGGGGATAACGTGGGCGATGTGGCAGGAATGGGAGCGGATCTGTTTGAATCGTACGTGGGTTCCATCATAGCTGCTATGGGCATTGGCGCGGCGTTCCATGGTCTGCCGGGGGTGATTTTCCCCATGCTCGTAGCAGCTGCCGGCATTTTGTCTGCCATCGCCGGCACGTTCTTTGTGAGAACTGGCCCGGGAGCCGACCCTGCCGGGGCGTTGAGGATGGGAACCTACAGTGCGGGGTTGCTTGTGGTACTGGCGACGCTTGGACTCTCATGGGCTTTCATGAACTCGCTTACCTTGTTCTACGCGACCGCCGCCGGGCTCATCGCCGGTATCCTTATAGGAGTTCTCACTGAGTATTACACATCCGGGGATAGGCTGCCGGTACGGAGCATTGCTGAAGCGTCTCAAACTGGACCTGCCACCAACATCATTACAGGACTTGCAGTTGGGATGAAGAGCACCGCATGGCCCGTCATCGTAATAGCTGTGGCCATCCTTATCGCCTACAAGTTCGCAGGCCTTTATGGTATCGCGCTCGCGGCAGTAGGCATGCTTTCTACAGCAGGTATGACTGTATCCGTTGACGCCTACGGTCCAATCGCGGATAACGCGGGAGGCATCTCGGAGATGTCAGGGCTGCCCAAAGAAGTCCGGAAGATTACTGATACCCTGGATGCAGTAGGCAATACAACGGCAGCGATCGGAAAAGGGTTTGCGATCGGATCTGCAGCGTTGACAGCGCTCGCTCTGTTTTCTGCCTATAGCCAGGCTGCTGACCTGACCGCTATCAATATACTATCTCCTGCGGTGATCGCAGGTATATTCATTGGGGGCATGCTCCCGTTCTTGTTCTCCTCAATGGCCATGCAGGCTGTGGGCAAAGCTGCCTTTGAGATGATCGGCGAGGTTCGGAGGCAATTTAAGGAGATCGCTGGATTAATGGACGGAAAAGCAAAACCGGACTACGCCAGGTGTGTCGATATCAGCACAGGAGCAGCGTTGAAACAGATGATTGTGCCCGGCCTTCTGGCAGTGGTGACTCCGCTTGTCATAGGTTTGGTGCTGGGCCGAGAGGCACTCGGGGGTCTGCTAGCCGGTACCCTGGTCACGGGCGTCCTGGTGGCTATCCAGATGGCCAACTCAGGCGGTGCGTGGGATAACGCCAAGAAGTACATTGAAGCAGGCAACTACGGAGGGAAAGGGACTGCGACTCACTCAGCTGCGGTAGTTGGAGATACGGTGGGTGACCCGTTTAAAGACACCGCCGGACCGTCGCTGAATATTCTCATAAAGTTAATGAGCATTGTGGCGCTGGTATTCGCACCACTGTTCCGGTAGGCGGGGAGGTATCATTCAGGAATTGAACAGAGAAGAAGCGCTTGCTCTGGTGAGGCAACGGATCAAGAACAAGAACCTGGTAAAGCACATCCTGGCCGTAGAAGCGGTGATGCGTGCACTTGCGAACAGGTTCGGGGAAGACCCTGAACGCTGGGGCCTTGCTGGACTTTTGCATGACATCGATTATGAGGAAACGGCTGAGGACCCGCAGCGCCACTCCATGGTGGGTGCGGATTTCATACAGTCCCTTGGCGTGGAACAACAAATTGTTGATGCAGTGAGGTCCCACAACGAAGCACATGGCTTGCCACGGGAAACTCTAATGCAGAAAGCACTTTATAGTGCGGATCCACTTACGGGGTTGATTGTGGCATGCGCACTAGTACATCCCGAAAAGAGGCTTGAGCCCCTGACCGCAGAATTCGTGATGAAGAGGTTTGGGGAGAAGGCGTTTGCAAGGGGTGCGAGCAGGCACGTGATTAGCGCATGTGCAGACATGGGACTTGCGCTTGAAGAGTTCATCAGTATAGGCCTTGACGCCATGAAGCGTATCCACGCCGCACTGGGGTTGTGATGGACAGAAAAAAGATCATTGCGTTCATGACGGATAAGAGGTATAAACCTATGACCCTGGAGGAGCTCCAGCATGCATTCGGAGTTGTGGCCGACAGGGCTTCTTTCTTTCAAAATGTGTTAAAGAGCCTCGAACATGAAGGGAAAGTGGTCCGCACGAGGACCGGAAAGTATACAGTGCCAGAGAGGCTTAACCTGGTAGCAGGAACGTACAGGGGGCATCCGGGGGGATTTGGATTCCTGGTGCGTGATGAGGGTGGCAATGACATTTTCATTCCCCGAGATGATTCGCAAGGGGCCATGAACAATGACCGCGTCCTGGTACGCGTCAGGCGACTTCCGGGGAGGTACGATTCTGCCGAGGGTGAAGTAGTCCGGATAGTCAAACGTGCAAACCGCACTGTGGTAGGTACCTATCAGGGCGGAAAACACTTTGGCTACGTCAGGCCGGATGAAAAAAGGCTTCCATTTGACATCTATGTACCGAAAGGCTCCGAACGCAGCGCTCGTTCAGGAGATAAAGTGATCGTATCCATCACCCGGTGGCCTGATGTACAGCGCAATCCTGAGGGAGAGGTCATTGAGGTCCTGGGGCAGAGGGACGATCCCGGGGTGCAGACGCGCATGACCATAGAGAAATTTGGCCTTTCGACGGCATTTGATAAAGACGTTCTGTTATGGGCTTCTCGGTTGCCTCAGGAGATCTGTGACGAGGATATAAGCGGGAGAGAGGATTTCCGCAGCGCGCTTACTGTCACCATCGACGGTGAGGACGCCAGAGATTTTGATGATGCGGTGTCAATCAGAAAAACCCCCTCCGGCTGGGAACTGTCGGTGCATATTGCTGACGTCTCACATTATGTTACTGAAGGTTCAGCTGCGGACGTTGAGGCTGCGCGACGGGGATGTACGGTCTACCTTGTGGATCTAGCGTTGCACATGTTACCCGAACAGCTGGCGACTGATCTTTGCAGCCTGAAGGAAGGCCAGGACCGGCTGACGGTATCAGTGATCATGGAGATCGACTACTCCGGGGACGTACTGTCCTACCGGTTTGCCGAAAGTGTCATTACCAACAAGAAGCGCCTTACCTACACTGAGGTGCAGGATGTATTCGAGGGGAGATCTGAGCGCCTTCCCGCAGATATCCAGGAGATGCTTTGGCAAATGAAGACTTTGGCCCAGATTCTGAGGAACAAGAGAATATCTCGAGGTAGTCTCGATCTGGACTTTCCGGAAGAGAAGATCATAATGGACGCGGACGGCAGGGTGACAGCCATCGAGGTACACAGACGGACGTGGGCGGAACAGGTGATCGAGGAGTTCATGATCAAGGCCAATGAGGTAGTAGCGGAACACTGCTACCGCTTTGGGATCCCTTTTATATACCGTGTCCACGAAGAACCAGATCCAGAAAAGATGCAAAGACTAAAACAAATATTGTCTTCTATGGGAATCAGGCTGGACCCGGGGAGGAAGGTTCGGCCGCGCATGCTGCAGAAAGCTATCGAGCAGTCCAAGGGTACACACGCTGAAATCCCGGTGAGCGAGATGTGCCTGAGATCGCTGAAGAAAGCAAGGTATTCGGCAGAACACGGAAGGCACTATGGGCTTGCAGCGGATTATTACACCCATTTTACCTCCCCGATAAGGAGGTACCCTGATCTATGGGCCCACCGGCTACTTAAGGAGTTGCTGCGCACAAGGCAGTGGTCGGCGCAAAGAATAGATTATCTTGAACACGTATTACCCGAGATTGCATACAAGTCATCAGTGATGGAGAGGATGGCTGAGGAAGCCGAGAGGGACAGCTTGGAGCAGAAAAAGCTCGAGTACATCAAGGGATTTGTGGGTGCCACCTTTAATGGTATAATTATCGGGGTTGTCGATTATGGCCTTTATGTGAGACTGGAAAACTCGGTACAAGGACTGGTGCACGCCAGCACGCTCCAGGAAGATGGGTATTTGCTGGACAGCGATCGCATGGTTGTGTTAAGTGAGAAGAGGCGAAAAGGACTCAGATTGGGGGATAAGGTAGCGGTCAGGCTGCTTGAGGTCAATGTAGACGAGCGCCGCGTACAGCTGTCGCTTGTCCGGGGAAGCAGCGAAAGAGCAATGGGGGTTGTACGCAGTGAAAAAGTCGGGAAGAAAAATCGTGTGCGAAAACAGAAAAGCTAGGCACGATTACTTTCTCGAGGATTTTTACGAGGCGGGCATATCACTGACGGGTACGGAAGTGAAATCGCTCCGCGAGGGTAAAGCGAACTTGCGGGATAGTTACTGCGAATTTCGAGGGAAAAGCGTGTATTTGATCAATATGCATATCAGCCCTTACAGCAAAGCGTCCATCCGTGACAACCATGAACCTCAAAGACCGCGACGGTTGCTGTTGCACAAGTACGAAATACTAAAACTGTTAAACCGGGTGAAAGAAAAGGGATATACACTCATCCCAGTCACCATATATTTCAATGATCGCGGGTATGCCAAGGCAGAGATCGCACTGGCAAAAGGGAAGAGGCAGTACGACAAGAGAGATGATATACTCGAAAGAGACGCTAAGAGACGCATCGAACGTGCGCTAAAGGAGAAATTCAGATAGAACTGGCCTTATTTTTGGGCTGTCCAAATAAGAGATGTTCCACTCTCACGACGGGAAGAGATAAAAACAGGTGAATGAATGAAACCGCAGCTTGCGCAAAGGCTGCTTTCGTTATAATATTGTCTTAGCAGTGCGGTATGCAAGGGGGCGAAATAGTTTCGACGTAGGTAGCAGGGGCGAAAGAAGCGAGCCGAGGACCCGCGCCTCGTTAATCAGCGGGAAGCGTACAAACGCCAACACTGAATACGCACTAGCTGCTTAATGCGGCTACGCCTTTTCAGGTAAGCCCGCGTACCTGAACTAGGCGTCAACCAAGCGGGATAATTCCGGAAGGCGCATTCCGAGCCTGCCGGGAGGATCACAACCGGAATAGGCGCGTCGGAACCCTGCCTTTGGGGGTCCACAAGCTGAACATAAAGCAAAGGATACGCTCGTAGATGCTTTCGCTTTGGCACTTGCGGACCCGGTTGCGAAACCGGCGCCTCCACCAAATTTAAAAAGCCTGGAGTAAAGGGACCGGTTTTGGTCCTTTTCCTTTTCTCCTGGCTTTCTTAAGAGAGTCACAGTGTGTTACACCTAGATCAGTTACTTGCCATCAGGGACAAAGAAGTGATGTCTTAAGAAATACAGTCTCGGGGTCAGGGTTGGCTTTGCACGCCCGGAAACTGCCCTTGCCGTCACGAGTCATTGTGAGGCAGGTACCACACACGCCTTCGCCACAGGACATCAGCGCATTGTTGGAGACACACAAAACGGTATTTACGGCCAACTGCTTTAGCATGAGCTCTAACCTGTAGTGCTGACCGTCAGGACCCGCACTGTATACCATGCTGTAATTGCCTTCCTTAAGCAGTCCTTCAAGCTGTGCTTTTCCCTTTTCAGTACGCAGGGCCAGATACCATACGTGTCCGCCTGTTTGTACCAGATCCTCCCCTACAAGGTCACGCCCCAGGTCAGCGGTATCGATCGCTGCGTCCACGGAGTTTCCTCGTGCGGTGAGGTAGCTGGCCAGCAACGGAACGGATGCCTGCCCCACACCGTAGACTACAAAGAGAATCCGTTGAAACCGGGCTTTTCTAATATGTGCGATACCCAGAATGCCATTATGATGTGGTCCATGCACTATCAGGTTTGGGTCCAGGATCAGTCTGTCCTTCAGCGTCTTGGTTTTCGGCCCTTCAACCTTTACCAGAAAGGCCAGGCGACTTCCGGTCAGCGTGCGGAAGACACAAAGTGGTATGTTAAACTTGCTGTCACGGCTTTCTGGTCTTACAAAGAGAAAGCTCCCAGGCAGATGGCTGCTTGCCCATATGGGGTAGCCAACCCGCACGTCGAGGTACAGGTAGTTGTCTTCCATATTGATCCACGAAAGCGTACTCGCGGGTGAGTCAACCCGATCAATCCGATCAGGGTGATATCTGGCGTGCTCCATTGCACAAATGCCGCCCCAGGCGCAATCGCACACGTCAGAGCCGTTGATTCGCGTGCAGTTTATGCACTCCCCTACTTCCGCCAGTACGCAGGGGCAGTATTCAGAACCTGAGTCGACACAAACGTAAGATGACATGACACCACCTCCAGGGCATTACCACAGTATGCCGAAACGGTGAAGAAAGTGAGCGCTTTGCCAGAGATTCTACCGTTTCTTGAGGGAGTCAGGTTCGCGGCACAAGCGGAGAACCCAGGACTTTCGTTACGTTCTTATGATGGTAGACGTTGCACGTGTTGCAGGATTTTGGAGAGCCGGGTCGAACAAGGTAACAGAAGTCGACTTATCTGTCACCTTGCGGAGGTTACGCGATGCGCATCACTGTTACATTGTTAATGCTTGCTTGCCTGATCATGTTGATTTCCGCCAACGTGGAAGCGTCACAAAGACCGGTCCGACTTGTCATAAACGGTCAGGAGGTCGTATCTGACGTTCCGCCCATTATTGAAAACGGACGCACACTAGTGCCTGTGCGCGTTATATCAGAGAGATTAGAAGCGTCTGTCGAGTGGATCGAGTCTACGCGTACAGTGAAAATCAAGCATGAGGGCAAGGAGATAGTGCTTTACATCGATGACAAGACAGTGACTGTGAACGGTAAGCATGAGACTCTGGATGTACCTGCCAGAATAGTCAATGGTAGGACTTTGGTTCCAATACGATTTCTTGCCAACCAGCTGAACGCCGATGTTGCATGGGATGAGTCGACGTACACCGTCTCAATATCCAAAAACCCCGGCACACTGGCCCTTAGAGAGGTACAGTGGGAGACTACCGGAGCACGCATACGGTTCACAATATCCTCGTCTGGTCCGGTAAGTCCCTCTGTAAAGACACTTGGCAAGTCTGAAGAATATCCGGATAGGCTCATTCTGGACTTCGCTTCGACCCAGGTGGCGGTCCCGGCTGCCATCGCGGTGGACCTGTCCCCCATAAAACGCATACGCACCACGATGCTGGATAATACAGCACGTGTCATCTTTGACCTTACTGAACCGGTGAGGTACAGGGTGAGTTCTGAGGGTAACAGAACTTATGTTGATATATATCACAAAGTGCTGGGCTACGAATATGACAGCGAAAAGCGGCAAGTGCTCATACGGACCACCGGTAAGGTAGAGTTCCGCTATATGGAACTTGGAGATCCCATAAGACTTGTCTTAGACGTAGGTCAGACAACGCTTTCTCAACATCTAACCAAGTCCCAACAACAATTTATTGATCCCGTCTCAGGAGTACGGATCGCTCAATTCCAAACTGACCCTGACGTAGTGCGAGCAGTGATTGACCTTTCAAGGCCCACCGGCTACTGGTTGGAATCTACCGACGCAGGCATTCTGGTTTCTTTTTATACACGCGTCACCGCCGTCCAGGCGACCAATTACGGCTCGGGGGTGAGGCTTACCGTAAAGGCCACCGATCCTATGTCGCCGAAGGTGGAAAGGCTTTCCGATCCTGATAGGTTGGTAATTACCGTACCCTATGCTGAAGCGCGCGTTCAACAAAGGAACATTGAGCTGAACAGCGGGGGCGTAAGACGCATTGAGGTAAAGGAGGAAGCCCATAGCCCACAAAACGTGGTGATCGTCGTATACCTTGCAGATCACAGCTCTACCACGGTAAGCCCCACCAATGATCCTCGGGAATTCAACGTAGACATCGGGTCGTCGCCACTTACCGGCAAACGCATCGTAGTTGACCCAGGGCACGGAGGTTCAGACCCCGGCGCCATTGCCCCGAGCGGGGCCTACGAAAAGGACCTGGTGTGGGATATCGGTGAACAACTTGCCAGGCTACTCAAAGCCGCAGGTGCAGACGTGTACCTCACTCGGCAAGGAGACCAGACAGTGGACGTCAGGGAAAGGGCGCGGATGGCAAACAGCGTTGGGGCTGACGTGCTGATTTCCATTCACATGAACACGTTCAGGGATAAGAATAAGTCGGGAGCGGAAGTCTATCACTGCTCGTTGTCTCCCGTTACACACAGATTGGCCCAAATCATGCAGGATCAGCTGGTCGCGCTAGGGTTTGCCAATTCAGGGGTAAAAAAGGCGGAGTTTTACATCCTGAAAGAAACACACATGCCTGCTGTGCTTGCGGAGATAGGGTACCTTACCAACCCGGCGGACGAACGTAAGCTGCTGGACCCCGCATTTCGCACAAGAATAGCTGAAGCATTATTCAAGGGTATGGTGCAGTTCTTTCAGCGTTGACAGATATTCGGAACGTTTGCTATCCTAACAGATGAGAGGGGCCCGATCGAGGTGAAGACATGTCTGGAACCAGTGAGACCAGAATTGCCGAGATCGAGACCACACTCAGGGAACTGGCGACCATCGTCAAACGCAGGGGTCGAGAACTCATGTATGTGTTTGACATCACGCCTCCCCAGTTTAATGCGCTGCTTACCTTATCTGAAAATGGAGAGACCACCATGGGTGGGCTCTGTGAAAGATTGCATTTTGCGTGTTCTACCGCAACGGACCTTGTTGATCGCCTGGAGAGGCACGGACTTGTCAGGCGAGAGAGGGACAGAGGGGACAGAAGAGTTATCAGGCTGAGACTGCTTGAGCAAGGTGAGCGTACTTTTAAGTCTGTACTTGCTGCTCACCGTGCTTACCTTGAGAGGGTGCTCCGAGGGGTAAGTAACGAGGAGCTAGAAGTACTCGAGCATCACCTCCAGCGCACTTGCAGCCTGCTTCACTCGTGCAGAATAGATACGGGAATGGTCAAGACGATGTCTTGAGGTCAACCGTAAAGGGCGAGCGTAAGGACCCCGGCAAACGAGGGTCCTTTCTCTTAGCCATTCTCCTGCTGGCTCCTTGTTATTTCCGAACGAAGAGGTTACTATACTATCTGAAGGGAGTTGACAGTTTGTTGGTAAGACCTGACGGAAGATCCCCGGATGAGCTCAGGCCGGTCGTAATTCACAGGGACTACATAATGCATGCTGAAGGTTCAGTTCTCATTGAAGTGGGCAACACCAAAGTAATCTGCACTGCATCGTGTGAAGATCGTGTACCCCCCTTTTTGAAGGGCACCGGCCAGGGCTGGATATCTTCAGAGTATGGCATGTTACCCAGGGCCACTCCGGTGAGAAATGCTCGGGAGCGAACAGGTGCTCATGGGCGTACTTTCGAAATTCAAAGACTTATCGGACGATCGCTTAGGTCAGTGGTCGACCTTTTTGCATTCGGAGAGAGAACCATCTGGATTGACTGCGACGTTATACAGGCAGACGGTGGTACCCGGACGGCGTCTATTACAGGGTCATTCGTCGCGCTAGTTGACGCCTTTTGCACGCTAAGGGAAAAGGGGTTTATAGACCACATCCCTGTCAACGACTTCGTGGCTGCCATAAGTGTGGGACTGGTTCAGGACGTTCCTCTTTTAGACCTCTGCTATGAAGAAGACTCGCATGCGAGAGTGGACATGAACGTGGTCATGACTGGTACCGGCGACCTGGTTGAAGTGCAGGGAACAGGCGAACAGTCTCCTTTTTCACGGCAGGAGATGACTACACTGCTGTCGCTTGCTCAAAGAGGCATATCCAGGCTGGTACAACTTCAGCGTGAGGTACTTGGCAAATTGTCTGACGAGATTGGTGGGGAATAGATGGGAAAGCTTGTTGTCGCCACTACAAATCGCGGAAAGGTGCGGGAAATTACGTCCATGCTTTCCGGCACTGGTATACAGATACTGTCGCTGCTTGACTTCCCGTCGCTCCCTGCACTTGTGGAAGAGGGCGACACGTTCGAGGACAACGCAAAGTCCAAGGCATTACAGGCGGCAGGATACACAGGATTAGCGTGCATCGCCGATGACTCCGGCATTGAAGTGGACTTCCTCGGAGGCGCCCCGGGAGTGTATTCTGCACGGTTTTCCGGGCCGGACGCGACAGATGCTTCTAATAATGCAAAACTAATCGAACTTTTGCATGAGGTCCCGGCTGAAAAAAGGACGGCCAGGTTTCGCGCTGTAGTTGCCCTTGCAGTGCCAGGGCGTATTATAGACGTAAGAGAGGGTGTACTGGAAGGCATCGTACTGGAATCACCAAGAGGGAGCGGGGGCTTCGGCTACGATCCCCTCCTTTATGTTCCTGCTTTTGGCAAGACAGTAGCTGAGCTTTCACTGGAAGAGAAGAATGAAATTAGTCACAGGGCACAGGCACTCAGAGGGCTGCTCCCCTCCATCATTCAGCTGTTGGGAGCAAGAACACCATGAGAGTGGGTGTTGTCAGCGATACTCACGGGGATGTGCATGCTATAAGATGGGTGACGCGACGGCTTAAAGGCGTTGAATTTTTGCTTCACGCGGGGGATCACTGCAAAGACGGCTATCAGATCAGTTCGAGGCTCCTGGTGCCGGGTATCGCGGTAAGAGGGAACTGTGACAGGGGAACTGATGCACCAGAAGAGGTGCTTAAGGATTTTCTCGGCATTACTGTACTTATAACCCATGGACACGCTTACTCGGTAAAATGGGGGTACGAGCGGATAGTACAAAGGGCGAAAGAAGCAGGCGCTCCACTCGTCATTTTTGGGCATACTCATGTGGCTTGTAAGTTGGAAATAGACGGGATTACCCTGTTTAACCCAGGCAGTCCCGAGTCGCCTCGAAGCGGTATGCCCCGAAGCTGCGGCATCATTCAATTTGAGCCCGGGGCGTTCAGCCTACAACTTGTGCACCTGTGAGACGTAGTCCTGCCCACATCTTAGGGAATCCGAAAGCGGACGGGGCAGACCCATCTGTTCCATCGCTTGTGCTACGTGTTCCACAGGATAGGCCACCCGTACTACGTGGGGCGTGCGAGACATTGTATCAAAAACCACATAAGAAGCTCTCGGATCCCCGTCCTTGGGTCGTCCCACGCTGCCCACGTTGATAAGATGCATCTGGTCGTGCTGGGACCAGCTGGTAAGATGAGTATGACCGAAAAACAGCGCACTGGCGTTCATGCGCCTGAGTGCGTTGCACAGTGTGGGAACGTCGCCAACAGATGGGTAGTGCTCATCTGACCATGGTGTTGCGTGGGTCACCAATGCGAAAAGATCACCCAACCGTACGTCCAAAGATGAAGGAAGGTTTCTCAAAAAATCCAGGTGTTCTTCCTTCAAGTGAGTTTTTGTCCATGTGAAAGCAGCCTGTTCAACTTCAGGCAGCCTTCCCGGAGAGATGCCGCATAATTCCAAGTCCATGGCGATCTCGCGGTCTCTGTTTCCCATAACAGTGGGAATGCACTCGCTGGCTATAATCTCAATGACTCTTGCAGGCTCAGGTCCATAATTGACCAGATCACCGCAACAGAAAGTGCCTGCGACGTTCCGCGATTTTATGTCCTTCAATACGCGGAGAAGGGCAGTTGCATTTCCGTGAATGTCAGAGATGAACGCAAATACCATATGGACTCTCCAATTGCACAAGACTTTTCCGACGATACGAATTCGCCGGCGTTTTTCGGATCACCTGCCGGGAAATGGGCGATTGACCGGCTGTGTATGTAAGACAAAAACATGTTACAATTAAAGAGGCAGAGCATTGCGTTTTGCAAACACATCAAGACTGGGGATAAAATTTCAGGAAGTGCTAAATAGGCAAATTGACTATAGAAGTGAGCTAGGGTATACTGTTTGATGCGGGGCGTAGCGCAGTTTGGTAGCGCACCAGCTTTGGGAGCTGGGGGCCCCGGGTTCAAGTCCCGGCGCCCCGACCATTAAAGGTTTTGACTAGAATACATGCGTGTGATATACTTTTTACGTCACAGATGCGGGAGTAGCTCAGTGGCAGAGCCCCAGCCTTCCAAGCTGGTTGCGCGGGTTCGATCCCCGTCTCCCGATCCATCTTTTGCGCCTGTAGCTCAGCGGATAGAGCATCTGCCTTCTAAGCAGAGGGCCGCAGGTTCGATCCCTGCCAGGCGCGCCAGCGTGGTGGATGTAGCTCAGCCGGTTAGAGCGCCAGGTTGTGGCCCTGGAGGTCGCGGGTTC
>DYEP01000072.1 GCA_020725675.1 Symbiobacterium sp.
ACCATGACATTATCGGAAGATAACGGGTCGCAGCCCGGCGGTAGGTGCTTGAGCAGGTAGTACATTCCCAGGCCATAACCGCCAAGATACTTGCGGAGCACGGCCCTGTCCACATCAGTTGTCTCTAAAGACCCTCTCGTCAGGTCGACCCAGAGCACATGCCCATAAAAAGACTTCATGTGGATCCCTCCTTACCATTGTTAAGCCAAGAACCGCCTGTCTCACCCACCACCAAATATCGGGTAGATCCTAACATGCGCTGATGCTGGAATTATCGTGTCGGCTCTTGCGACCTCCCCATTGACCACTATGAGTTCGGCTAGCCCGCGCGGTAATTCCAGAAAATCAAGGAGCTCTCGCACAGACGCTTCTTCTCCCAAGCAGATTGATATCTCTCCACCTGAAAACGTCCGGTAATCGCCACTTAGGAATCTTGCCAACGCTGGATGAACCCATACAGTCACCTGGCGCACACCGACACATCCCACTTTCACTTGCATTGCATCTGCCTGTTATGCCTTGCAAGTTGTATGCCACTGTAACCAGTACACTATTCTTGCACCTAGCCATGCGCTTTGTCCGTACTAGGTACGGCAAGAAGTGTAGCGATACGCTACAGTGTGCAGGTGCATGAATGCGTTTCGGTCCCTCGATCTCGCAGTCAGGCTGTGTTCCTTAAATTGCGTCATTCTAAAAAGAATACAATTGTAGCGTTGCGCTACAATTGTATCATAGTGAACCATCGGGCCGGTCTTATCATGAAAATCTGCACTCAGGCCGAGGTCACAGCATTTCTTCAAGACCATACCGCTTGATCTTGCGATACAGCGTTGTGCGCGCCACCCCAAGTACCCTGGCTGCCTCGGAAATATTGCCACCGGACAGGCGCAGGGCGTTCACTACAGCGTTTAGCTCCACCGTACTCAAGGTATCGGGCTGTGGGCCAGCATGATTCGTGCCGACGTTTGCGCAAGAAGGTAAACCCAGGGATACAGTGATATCATCCAGGTCGATGCTCGATACCCCTCTGCTGAGCGCTACAATGGCACACCGCTCCAGTACATTTTCCAGTTCTCTCACATTTCCAGGCCAGCTGTATTCCGTCATCATCCTCAGTGCATCTTCTGTGATTTGAAGATCGGCACCCAGCTGGTGCTGCAACTTGTTCTTGAAATATATTGCCAATAAACCTATGTCTTTTGGCCTCGCCCGTAGGGGCGGTATCTTGATGGGCAGCACGTGAATACGGTAGAAAAGGTCTTCACGGAAAGCGCCTTTCTTGACTAGTTCCCCCAGGTCTCTATTGGTCGCACAGATGATTCTTACGTTTATAGGCCTCTCGCTGATGCCCCCGACGCGTACCACACACTTTGTCTGTAATACTCTGAGCAGCTTGGCCTGCATATCAAGGGACATGGAGTTGACTTCATCGAGGAAGATGGAGCCTCCCTCGGCAAGCTCGAACTTGCCCGGGCGGCCCCCTTTTTGCGCACCGGTAAACGCACCTTCTTCGTAACCGAATAGTTCACTCTCAATCAGCTCCCGTGGGATCGCTGCACAGTTCACAGCCACGAAGGGCCCGTTTCTGAAGGCGCTTTCGTTATGAATCGCTTGAGCAAATAACTCCTTCCCGGTCCCCGTTTCGCCTTGAAGGAGTACGGTGACCTGTAGCTTTGCAGCCTGCCGGGCCAGGCTGATGCACTTTTTGAACTCCGGCTCCTCTCCTACAAGGTCAGCAAAACTAAAGTGTGCACGGAACCCCGCCACGTCCTTTACAAACCTCCTGGCGTCGTCAAAGTGTTTCAGAATACCAATGACGCCGTGGATCCCGCGCTTACCCCTTACCGGCTCTATAGAACCTACGAATACGTTCCGTTTCCCCCTCGTGCCCAGTGCAAGCTCGCTGTTGACTAGGGGTTTTCCGGAAACCAGCACCTCCTTGAACGGATTATTCACGCCAAGAAGTTCGTCCACGTCCATCCCCAGGGCAGCTTTCTGGTTTACTCCAAGAAAGTGAGCAGCAGACTGGTTCAGGGTGGTCACTTTGCCGTCGGGGTCAACCACGAGAAGACCGTCGGTAACTGCCTGGATCACGCTGTTTAAGTACTCATTGGACTCCTCAAGCGCATGTATCAGACGCCTTTGCTGCAGGCTCTGCTCAACTACCTTGCCCACCGCTATTACCATGCCCAGGGTATGCTTGTGCATCAAGAGGTAGTTACCTGCCATGTTGATGACTCCGATGAACTTGCCCTCAGGATCAAAGATCGGGGTGGCAGAACACGTCCAGTAGTGGAGGGTTGCAGCGTAGTGCTCAGGTCCCACCAGCTGGATAGGCCTTTGCAGGTGGGCAGCGAGGTTAATCGCATTTGTCCCGGAGTATATCTCGCTCCTATTCACGCCAAGCAACGTCCCGTGCGCTGCCGCCTCTTTCAAAGCTTCGTCCTCGCCAAACTGAGCCAGAAGATACAGCTCCCGATCATAAAGGTCCACCCTGAAACCTGAGCCCTTCACGCTGTCCACCAGGGTCTGCAGAAACGGCGTAGCCACGCTGATCAGCACCCGGTTATGCTCGATTCGTTCGGAAATCTCATCCTTGCTGATCTGAAACAGTACGGGGGCATATGGGTCAAGTCCGACAGACTTGCATCGGCGCCACGATTGCAGCACCTCTTCCCGGACCACGCCTTCAACACTGACCTCACCCGTGCTCTGGAACTCTTCCCACGCCTTCTTGATAGAGGTAATCAAGTCTATGAATCGCTGGTAGTCAGTAATTATGTTCTCTCTAGGACTCCCAGTCACCGCTGCGTCAGCCAGCCCATGACGGTCGATATACATAGCTGACATCTCCCTTGTAGCCCCTCGCAGTCTCAGGTCAGAGCCATTTACAGCATTGAACCTGCAACCTGCGGTTCGCTTAATCCTTATGATCAGTTATACCAGACTTATATGAATAATCCTCCATTTAGGCGACTCCCAATAAATTGAACAGTGGGTTTCGGGGTGCTGTGCACTGTCAGCAACTGGGGTACGACATGGGTACTCCAGACAACAAAGTCTTGGTTATCGGCAACATGCTGAACACTAACTAAGTGCGCTGCCCAAACGCTGCCGGGTTTTAGCCTCCAGTGCCCCAATTAGTCCAGGTACCCAGGTATTTTGAGCAAACAATCTAGCAAGGCCACGAAGTGCAGTCATGCCTTTTCATGATGAACGGTCTTAGGATGCGGGGAAATGAGAGTTGGCAGGCCACTTTGGGGCTACTCATGACTGGTCCAAGGTAATGGGAGCGCGATGGTCAATCTGCGCTCTCCACATCAAACAGACGCAATAAAGCCTAGTCTCGTAATCAGTGGGGTGTGAACCTCCCCTGGCTGAAGCCAGAGGCTTCCGGGTTAATTCCCGGAACTTCGCGCCTGCCCCGGGTACGCGAGCGCCGAAGTGCTCGGGCCGTAGGCCCCACTTGTTGGCGCCGT
>DYEP01000073.1 GCA_020725675.1 Symbiobacterium sp.
CGACGTGGTGCAAAAGGAGATGTATACCTTCCAGGACAGAGGTGGCAGAAGCATCACACTGAGGGCGGAGGGGACTGCACCCGTCGCGCGCGCTTATATTGAATCGCACCTTGATGCGCTGGTTCAGCCGGTCAAGCTCTTTTACATCGCAGCCGTGTTCAGATATGAAAGGCCGCAAGCAGGACGTCTCAGGCAGCATCATCAGTTTGGGGTCGAAGCGTTCGGTTCACGAGACTACCTGCTGGACACCGAGGTGATCCACCTGGCCATGGAATTCTTGAAAGGTTCCGGGCTATCCGGTCTGACCTTGTACGTGAACAGCATGGGATGCCCGGCGTGCCGGGGACGCTATAAAGATGCTCTGCTTGAGTACTATTCCGTGAAGAGGGAGCGGCTTTGCGATGACTGCCGCCGGAGACTTAATGCCAATCCTCTCAGGCTGCTGGACTGCAAAGAGCCGCGCTGTGCCTTAGAGTTCGAAGGCGCGCCCCGGATCTCATCTTACCTGTGCGCGGCGTGTACGGAGCATTTTGAAGGTGTCAAACGATCTTTGCGTTCACTTGGGCACGATTTTACCGAAAACCCAAGGCTTGTAAGGGGCTTTGACTACTACAGCAATACCGTATTCGAGATCATCAGCCAGGAGCTGGGCGCGCAGAATACGGTATGCGGCGGGGGCCGGTACGACGGCCTGGTGGAGCAACTGGGGGGAAAACCTACGCCGGGCGTGGGTTTCGGCATGGGCATAGAAAGGCTGCTGATCACTATGAAAGGCCAGGGGGTCAGCGGGGCTTCTCCGCAGCACAGGCAGCTATTTATCGTGACCACCGGCTCCACCAGGGAGATTGGGTTTCTGCTGGCACAGAGACTCCGGAGCAAGGGGATCCGGTGCGACATCGATTATCTTGAGCGCAGTGTCAGGGCGCAGATGAAATATGCGGACAAACAACGATACAATTACGTGCTATTTCTCGGAGAAGAAGAGTGTGCAAAAGGAGTGGCAGTGCTGAAGAACATGTTCACTGCGGACCAGAATGAACTGAGCACCACGGATCTGGAGCAACACATCTTGCGGTTGGTTGGGGGAGAACAACAATGAGAACGCATCGTTGTGGCGAACTTGGAAAGGACTCTGTCGGGAGACGCGTTGAGGTATGCGGCTGGGTGAACAGAAGGAGAGATCACGGCGGGCTCATTTTCCTCGATCTTCGGGATGTCTCCGGCACGCTCCAGCTGGTGTTTAACCCTTTGGTGAACCCGGAAGCGCACAGGGTCGCCGAGAGCGTAAGAGCAGAGTATGTGCTGCGGGCAGAGGGCACGCTCACTGCCAGACCTCAGGATGGCATAAACCCAAAGCTGGCGACAGGAGAAGTGGAGCTTTACCCGGAGCGCCTGTATGTGCTGAACGCCGCCAAGACGCCTCCTTTTTATATCCAGAATAACGTGGACGTTGATGAGACGCTTCGACTTACATACAGGTATCTGGATCTCCGGCGTCCGTCCATGCAGAAAAACCTGATCCAGAGGCATCGGGTGGTGAAGATGGTAAGGGACCTGCTTGACTCTCGCGGCTTTTATGAAGTGGAGACTCCGATGCTTACCAAGAGCACGCCGGAAGGTGCAAGGGACTACCTTGTGCCAAGCAGGGTATATCCGGGGAGGTTTTTTGCGCTTCCGCAGAGCCCGCAGTTATTCAAGCAACTGCTCATGGTAGCCGGATTTGACCGGTACTTCCAGATCGCGCGCTGTTTCAGGGATGAAGACCTGAGGGCGGACAGGCAGCCAGAATTCACGCAGATCGACATAGAAATGTCGTTTGTGGATATGGAACATGTGCTGGACCTCACCGAGCAGGTTGTGGCCTCCATATTCCGGGCACACTCCGACCAACCTGTCCCTGAGCCCTTTCCCCGTATGACGTGGGAAGAGGCAATAAGCCGGTACGGTACAGACAAGCCGGATCTCAGGTTTTCTATGACCATCGAGGACCTCACCGAGGAAGTAGCAGATTCTGGATTCCGTGTGTTCTCTGAGGCACGCACCGGTGGCAAGAAGGTGTGTGGGATCCGTGTAGAAGGGGGCGCTGCGTTCAGCAGGAAGGAACTGGATGACCTGACTGCTAGAGCGCAGGAGTTGGGGGCAAAAGGGCTGATCTGGATGGCGTTTGCAGACCAAGTCAGATCTCCGGTCGCCAAGTTCCTGTCTGAAGCTGAGATCTCCCGGATAATGGATCGTATGCGCATGAACAGAGGAGACCTGTTGCTTGCCGTAGCTGACGAGCCGGTGATAGCATATAAAGTGCTGGGCGCGTTGAGGCTTGAACTGGGGCACAGGCTGGGCCTTGCAAGAAGCGGTTGGCAGTTTCTGTGGGTGACTCACTTCCCGCTGTTTGAGTACTCGCAGGAAGAAGGTCGCTGGGTATCTATGCATCATCCGTTCACTTCTCCGGTTGACGATGATGTGCCCATGCTGTTGACAGACCCTGGCGCGGTGAGGGCGAAGGCATATGATCTGGTGCTGAACGGCACTGAGCTGGGCGGCGGGTCCATTCGTATCCATAGCAGGGACGTACAGGAGAAGGTGTTCACCGTGCTGGGACTATCACCCAAGGAGTACACAGAGAAGTTCGGGTTTCTCCTTGAGGCATTTGAGTACGGCACCCCTCCTCACGGGGGTATTGCGTTGGGGCTTGATCGCATGGTCATGTTGCTCACGGGGAGTTCGAGTATAAGGGATGTTATTGCCTTTCCAAAAACTGCGAGCGCCCACTGCCCGATGACAGGGGCGCCCTCGCGGGTGGAAGAGTCGCAGCTTGATGCGCTCAAACTGATCACACGGGAGTAGAGTGGCGGTCTTCCAGCCTACTCATGATATCATGTATCAGGTTTGACCCTCTTGAGATGAGAAGGCCTGTCACAAGGTAGTCAAGGAACTGGTTGGAAACAGGCATGCCGACCGCGTCGAAGATACCGATGCGAGCGCTGAGAGCAAGGCCGATCCCGATGAGCGCTGCCGCATAACGGCACATGTTTCCCTGGATTACCGGGAGCAGCGTTTTCAATACTTCAGTCAGTATCTCGACGATCACAGCAAGCACAATGACACTGGTCAGACCTTGAGCCAAGACACAGTCTCTCCTTCTTGCGAAAGATGTGGACCCTTATTAACCTATATTGGAGCTTGCCCAGAACTAGAACTAACGGAAAGGCTAACATGTTCTGGCGAGATCTACCGCTGCTGCAGACAGGCCGATGCACACCTGTTGACCTTGTGTTAAGTACAAAACTGTGATATCATTTTATCTGAGAAAACCAAATACTAACAAATGGCAGATGCCCTGCTGTGCTCGTGAGATGCCCGATAGGTTTGAGCCAACACAAGAACCTAGGGAGCCCGGACTCCGCAGCTGGATGTACACCCCATGAGATTTGAGGGGAAACTTGAAGGTTGAGGGAGGGCACCCACCTGCCAAGAGCAGGTTCAAAACCAGGGTTATTACGGCACGGTGGGGTATTTGGCTTTTTTGCTGAGTATCAGATGGCCTGGCTGAAGAACCTCCTCAAAGCCCAGGCGGTAACGGCGCCAATCAGAAGATGTGCCATGAGCAAGAGGAAATCAGGTAACGGTGTAATTAGTGTGGCTCTGGTAATGTCCATCGCCATCCCTATTCCAAATGTGATGATATACACAAGGGAGCCGAAGGCTATCCCTTTGAACACGGCGTAATCCGTTCCTGTATATCGCAGGATATGCAAAAGCAAAATCCCGAACACTGCTGCTATCGTCCAGTCGGTGATGGCGCCTGTCACAAGACTGAGCGGAGCATCTAGGTTTTCTACAGAGTAATAAAATCCAGCGGCAATATGAACAAATGTGTATCTAACCCATCCCAGAAAGTGAAATGTCCATGTCAATATTTCCTTGGCAATATTACCCATCCAACCCGCCAAAGCACCTGCAAGTATAGTATCTGTCGTCTTTACCACAATCACCACTCCTCCGTCTGCCAGAAAGAAGTCGCCCTTATCTTGTTATTATCCAATCTCTGATTGTCTATGAGAGAAATGAGTCTGTACGATTCTTCCACGCTTTTGCAAGCGGTTACGCGCTGTAGTAAAATAGGTAAACAAGGAGACTCGGCGTGAGCGCACCTGGCCCCGTCGCAGGGGCAATCCATACGAAAGAGAGGTATCATAAAGCCTGTGGCAAGAATTATTGATTTACGAAGCGACACCGTGACACGCCCAACAGACGAAATGCGCCGGGCTATGGCAGAAGCAGAAGTAGGCGATGACGTCTATGGCGAGGACCCTACAGTGAACCGACTTGAACGACTCGCAGCCGAGATCATCGGGAAGGAAGCGGCGCTGTTTTTTCCGACAGGAACCATGGCTAACCAGGCAGCTGTTATGACCCACACGAGACGCGGGGACGAGGTATTGCTTGAGGCAGAGTCCCACATTTACTTCTATGAAGTAGGTGCCATAGCGGTACTGTCTGGGGTGATACCACGGCTCATTCAGGGCCGAAACGGCATAATCACGCCGGAGGCATTTGTCTCTGTACTTCGCACGCCTAACATCCATTTTCCAAGGACACGGTTGCTGTGTATCGAGAACACGCACAACAGAGCGGGAGGCACTGTCATGAGCGTGGAAGAGACACGCGCGCTTGCCTGCCAGGCAAAGGCGCTGGGGCTTTCCATACATCTTGACGGTGCCCGAATCTTCAACGCCGCTGCAGCGCTCAGTGTGGATGCGAAGGAACTTGCTGCTCCTGCGGACTCGGTCATGTTCTGTCTGTCAAAAGGACTCTCAGCACCTGCAGGCAGCATGCTTGCGGGCAGCAGAGAGTTTATTGCCGAGGCCAGAAAGAACCGTAAGATCCTGGGGGGCGGCATGAGACAGGCGGGAGTACTTGCTGCGGCAGGCATTGTAGCCCTCACACGTATGAGAGATCGGCTCGTGGAGGACCATCAGACAGCCCGGCTGCTTGCCCAAAAGCTTGCGGGAATCCCGGGCATCCAGTGTGACCCTGATGCAGTAAAGACTAACATGGTAATGGCCGATACTCTTGGATCTGCGCAGGAACTGGTAGAGGCGATGAAGTCTGTCGGCGTGCTTGCCAATGCGGTAGGCCCACGCAGAATAAGGTTTGTTACCCACAGAGAAGTCGACGCATCTGACGTAAAGGATGCGGCATCGCGCATTTTCCAGCTCGTGGGGAGGACCGGATAGAAGTGGACCTCTGGGAGTCTTTGCGGCAGAGGAATATCCAGCAGTCTGCACCTTTGGCGTGGAGGATGAGACCGAAGACGCTGGAGGAGTTTGTCGGTCAGCAGCACATTCTCGGCGAAGGTAAGTTGTTGCGCCGCGCCATTGAGGCAGACAAGCTCTCCTCGGCTATCTTCTACGGCCCCCCTGGCACCGGCAAGACTGCTTTGGCTGGCATCATCGCGCTCAGGACGTGCGCTGTGACTGAATCGCTGAACGCGGTTACGTCCGGCGTGGCGGATCTGAGGGCAGTCATCGAGCGTGCCAGGGAGCGCCTTGGTATGTACAACCAGAGGACAGTGGTGTTTGTTGACGAAATACACAGGTTCAACAAGGCCCAGCAGGACGCGCTGCTTCCATTTGTAGAGGACGGCACCATAATTCTGATCGGTGCCACCACCGAAAACCCGTTTTTTGAGGTAAATGCGCCTCTCATCTCACGATCCAGGGTGTTTCAGTTTTACCCGTTGTCCCGAGAGGAGTTGGCAGCCATAGCGGCTTTGGCGCTCTCGGACTGTGAGAGAGGGCTTGGCGCATTCCACGTACGCGTGGACGAAGATGCGTTCGAACACCTGCTTTGTGCGGCTGGGGGTGACGCGCGCGCTTTGCTAAACGCCCTCGAACTGGCTGCGCTGTCTACCGAACCGGGCGCTGATGGTACGAGGCGAGTGACCCTTCAGGTAGCGGAGGAAAGCATTCAGGTACCCGCAGTGCAGTACGGAACGGACGCACACTATGACCACGCTTCTGCCTTCATAAAAAGCATGAGAGGCGGAGACCCCGACGCCACCGTTTTTTGGCTGGCCCGCATGCTTGAGGCGGGGGAAGACGTGCGGTTCATCGCCAGACGCATCATGATCTGCGCGGCTGAGGACGTGGGGCTCGCAGACCCGCAGGCGCTGGTAGTGGCGGTAGCTGCGTTTCACGCTGTTTCCGCCCTGGGCATGCCGGAGGCGCGGATAGCGCTGGCCGAAGCGGCGCTTTACGTTGCGCTCGCAAAAAAGAGCAACTCCGCATATATGGCAGTGGAAGCGGCGGCGGACCTTGTAAAGAGACAGACCGACGCCCAGGTGCCAGCTCACTTAAGACCAGGGAGTTACCCCGGGGCTTCCCGCCTCGGTCACGGTCAGGGATATCTTTACCCTCACGACTACCCGCTTGCACGCGTGCAACAGCAGTACCTGCCTGATGGTATTCCCCGGGGTTCTTTGTACCGAGCCAAACAACTCGGTTGGGAAGGAGAGGCAGCAAGCACATCCAAAGAGTAGCTAGATGCCTGAACCTGCGCTTCTTCCCGAAATAGAGCTCAATACTGTTATCTTGCCTTCCGATGAATAGTATGGGGAAACGTATACATCTACCGTACTGTCAAAGGGGGGCATTTTTTCATGGGCGCAAGCACAACTGAGGAGCAGTTTGTAGTGTTCAACCTTGCCGATGAAACCTACGGAGTAGATATTACCAGTGTGCGGGAGATCATCAACCTCCAGCCCGTGACGCGGGTGCCAAGGGCTCCTACATTTGTTGAGGGACTCATAAACCTAAGGGGTAGGGTCATCCCCGTCATAGACCTCAGAAAGAGACTGGGACTGCCGCGAGCGGAGCCGACCCGGTCCACGAGGATCGTAGTGGTCGAGATCGAGGGTAACACGATCGGTATGGTAGTGGATGGTGTATCAGAGGTGCTCACCATCGCGCACCACACCATAGAACCGCCTACCCCTCTCATAGGCGGAGTGGACGCTGCTTTCCTCCGGGGTGTGGCCAAACTCAAAGACAGCCTTGTGATCGTCCTTACGCTCGACCGAATTCTGACTGTGGAGGAAAAAGAGGAGATCCGCAGGCAACCTGTGTTGGGAGGTCAGGAGATTGCTTGACGCTACGCCTGAAGAACTCAGGGTATTCATTGACGAGGCACGTGAGCACCTCCATAAAATGGAAGAATCTATACTGAGACTTGAGCGGGACGGTGACGACGAACACGTCATTGCGGAGCTGTTCAGGTCTGCGCATACGTTAAAAGGAAGCTCGGCCACGCTGGGGCTTGAACCTATGGCTGTGCTTACTCACCGGTTGGAGGACATTCTGGACCGGGTGAGGTCAGGTCAGACAGAAGTCAGCGAACAAGTGGTGAATCTCCTGTTTCAAGGTCATGATGTGCTGCTGCGCATGGTTGACGCACTCGACAACCAGGAACCCGTTATGCAGGACGAAGGGATCATCGCGGAGATGGACCGGTACTTGTCAGGTACACAGCAGGAAGTGACTGCCAGGCACAGCGAGAGCCGGGAAACTGGAACAGGCGCCCCAAGGAGCACTCACACGCTGCTTGTCGAACTCAGGCCCGATTGTGTGATGCCGTCGGTCCGCATGTTCCAGGTGGTGACTGTGCTTTCCCGTTTGGCCGAGGTAACTGCGTGCAATCCAGACATCTCGTCCATGGAGAGCGGGTGGGAAGGCCGGGAGCTCACTGTGGACCTGTATTACGAAGGTTCAGAGCAGGAATTGGTAGCGGCGGCCAGTTCGGTGCTGGAAGTCGATAAGGTAAGAGTAGTTGCAAAGCGAAAAGAAATGGATGTCAAGAAGGGGGATCCAAGGACTCACCGGACTGTCAGGGTAGACGTGGCGTTGCTTGATGCGCTTATGAATCTGGTGGGTGAACTCGTAATTGACAGAACCCGACTTCAGAGCATAAAGGAAAGGCTAGGTGTACTGGAAGGCGCAGGCCTTATCGCTGATGACCTGTCTGGCATCGCGGCCCGGATAGAACGTACCACCCATGGGCTCCAGGAAGGGATCATGAAAGTGCGCATGATGCCCGTGCACACCCTCTTTAGGAAATTCCCGAGGATGGTGCGGGAGCTGGCCCGGACGGCCGGTAAGGAAGTGGACTTCATTATGGAGGGAGAGGACACCGAACTTGACAGGTTCCTGATAGAGGAGATCGGCGACCCTCTCATACACCTTTTGCGCAACGCTATAGACCATGGGATAGAGCCGCCGGATTTGAGAACTGCAGCAGGCAAACCGAGGACGGGCACGTTGTTGCTCCGTGCATGGCATGAGGAGAATCACGTGTGCATCCGCGTGTCAGATGACGGCAGAGGTATAGACACTGCGCGCGTGAGGCAGAAGGCTGTGGAAAAGGGGCTCATCACTTCAGACGAAGCAGCGAGGATGAGCGACACCGAGGCGATAGAGCTCATCTTCGTCCCCGGATTTTCCACATCCGACAAAGTGAGTCAGGTATCTGGACGAGGCGTTGGTCTTGATGTGGTCAGACAGAACATAGAGGCGTTGAACGGTTCTGTTTACGTACAGAGTACCCAGCAAGGAGCAAGTTTCACCATCCGGATACCGCTGACGCTGGCCATCATCAGAGCGTTGCTTGTAGAGCTGGACGCACAGACATACGCTATACCTCTGAACACCGTAGTTGAGGCACGGCGTATCCCGAGGAGCGAGGTATTCAGGATGCGCGGCAGGGACGTTATTGAGGTGAGAGGTAAGTTAATGCCTCTTGTGTCCCTGAAGGAGGTGTTCTTTGCTGTGCAGCAGCCGCATCCTGAAAAGATAGCAACGGTGATCGTGAACATCGGCGGAAAACAGGCCGGGCTTGTCGTAGATGGGCTACTCAGAGAAGAAGAAGTTGTAATAAAGAACATCGGGGCTCTATCGGGAAAGGTGAAGGGCATAGCGGGTGCGACCATCCTGGGAGAAGGAAACGTAGCTCTCATACCTGACATTCCGCATATATTGGCGCTCGCGGGTTCAGGCAAGACAGTAACCCACGGGACGTTTCAAGTGATCCAGGCGAGCGCGTGAACTTGGTCCGTGCAATCCGCGGAGACTTTCGAAGGAGGAGAGAGCAGTGCACTGTCCTAGAATGATGCCGCCCGGCCCAGTCCGGTCTGACTCCATGTTGTTCAGGCACAGCAAGTCATGATGCTCGAGGACTCTATCGTACTTGGCCTCGGAGAATGGTTCTTGAGCTTGTGCAAGACAGATGTGGTCACTTGGTACGGTCTGGGTTCGTGCGTGGCTGTAGCGATATATCAGGAGGGCCAATACGCGGGAGCAATGGCCCACATTGTGCTTCCCAAGAAGACTTCTTCCTTTCTGCTGCCCGGGGACGCCTATTACGCAGATGAAGCCATACCAATGCTTGTGGAGGCGTTGAGAAGCCGGGGTTATGTAGCGCTCAAGGCGAAAATGGCTGGCGGCGCGTCAGTGCTCCCGTTGCACGGTCCTGATGCAGAGATCGGAGCAAGAAATGTACAGGCGGTCAAGCAGTGTTTGAACGCGCTTGGAGTGGAACTCGTGGGAGAAGACGTGGGAGGTAATTTGGCCAGGACAGTGAGATTCTGCGCAAACAGCGGGCTCATGGTTATAACCACGCTTTCTGGTTACAGGCGAGAGATCTGACGAGGAGGAGGAAGATGGCAAGGATCCTGGTTGTTGATGACGCGGTATTCATGAGGACCAGGTGCGGCAAGATCCTGCGAGACGCCGGTCACGAAGTATTTGAGGCTGGAGACGGCGCAGAGGCCATAGAGAGCTTTGGCGCGCTGGGTCCGGACGTGGTCCTCATGGACATTACTATGCCCACGATGGACGGCATCTCCGCTCTCAAGGAAATCGTAGCAAGAGATCCGGGCGCCAGGGTGATCATGGTGAGCGCTATGGGGCAACAGTCGATGGTCATGGAAGCGCTGAAAGCCGGCGCAAAGGAATTCGTCGTGAAACCTTACCAACCCGAGCAACTAATGGCTGCTATTCAAAAAGTGCTCGGATAACTGGGGGTTCAGGTTAGTGATAACAGTCCTGATTGTTGACGATTCTGCGTTCATGAGACAGACCCTGACTAGACTCCTTTCGGAGGATCCCGAAATCCAGGTGGTAGGCGTAGCCCGTGACGGGGAAGAAGCCGTGCGTCTTGTGAAGACGCTGGATCCTGACGTGGTGACATTGGACGTGGAAATGCCGGGGATGGATGGTCTCACTGCGCTCTCTATTATCATGCGGCAGCACCCGGTGCCCGTATTAATGATCAGCAGTTTGACTCAGAGGGGAGCGTCGGCTACGATCCGTGCGTTGTCCCTGGGCGCGGTAGACTTTATCCCAAAGCCTGGAGGACCTGTGAGCGTGGGGATGAGTAGCATCTCCACGGAGATCCGGGATAAAGTGAAGAACTGTGCCAGGGCGCGAGTCAGACGTAGAGAACCTCCTGCAGAAGCTGCCAGTACCCAAACGAAGAAAGTGTACATGGGACGGCCGGCAGGTAAGGTTGTTGTGATAGCTGCATCTACAGGAGGGCCTGCTGCGCTGGAGACTGTACTGTCAGCTCTACCCGGGGACCTGCGCGCATCTGTGCTCGTGGTCCAGCATATGCCTCCCGGGTTCACTGCTTCACTTGCCCGAAGGCTGAATAATATGAGCGCGCTCAGGATAGCGGAGGCGTCGGACGGTGCTGCTCTCACCGACGGCACCGGCTGGGTAGCCCCGGGGGGAAGGCACATGAGCGTGACGGCGCGTACCGTGCACGTACATGACGGCCCAGCGCTTCACGGAGTGCGACCGGCTGCCGACCTGACCATGATATCTGCGGCAGACGCATTCGGTTCAGATACCATCGGCGTTGTACTGACTGGCATGGGAAAAGACGGCACTACGGGAACACGGTGGATCAAGTCAAAGGGCGGTCGTACTATCGCACAGGACGAGGAGACATCTGTGATCTACGGAATGCCAAAGAACGCAGCGGAGGCCGGTTATATCGATAGGATATTGCCTCTCCATCGAATCGCTGGCGAAATCGTCTCTATGCTTGGGTGAATGGAGGTGTGCCGGTGCAAAGCAGTTACCCGCTGTTCTGCAAACGCATAGAGCAGCTGACTGGAGTAGATCTCAGCAAGTACAAACCGAGACAGATGGAGAGGCGCCTTGGCACTTTGATGCAGAGAGTCGGTGCACAAGACTACGCGCACCTTGCCTCGATGATGGAGCGGCACCCCGATGTGCTCAAGCAGTTCCTGGACTTTTTTACAATAAATGTGTCGGAGTTCTTCCGGAACCCCGAAAGATTCGAATATCTTAGAGATCGCGTACTCTCGCCAATGCTGGCAGAGAAGAGGCGGCTCAGGATATGGAGCGCAGGATGCGCGGGTGGCGCCGAGACGTATTCCGTGGCGATCCTGCTGCATGAGCTCCGCGCGCTTCGGACCTCGCGGGTGGTCGGTACGGATGTTGACAGAAGCGCCCTTGAGTTTGCACATGCGGGCACCTACAGCAGTGCGTTTCTCAGGAACGTGGACGAATCGCGGCTTGCCCGCTATTTTACCCAAACGGCAGAAAGCCATTACACCATAAGGCCCGAAATAAGGAGGTATACCGAATTCAAGTGGGGTGATCTACTGCAGGCGCCTTATGACGGGGGCCCTTGGGACCTAATACTATGCCGCAATGTGGTCATCTACTTCACCGAAGAAGCAAAAGCCATGGTGTTTGAAAATCTCATGCGTTCTCTTGCTCCGGAAGGGGTCCTGTTCGTTGGGGGTACGGAGACCGTGACAGGACCTGCGAGGGCTCAACTTCAGCCCATAGCGCCGTTTATGTACAGGAAGAAGCCTTACAGTTAAGCAGCTGTGCCCAGTGTTTGTGGGGTTTGAAATATGTGTTAAAGGGGGAAAGAGCGGCTCAGCCCCGGGTACCTTTCGGGAGCGAACCGCAAAGGCCATTGAAACCTGAATACGTCAATCCGTTTATTAAAGCAGCTCACTATGTATTGCAGGACATGTTGGGGGACGGCATCAACCGGGGTAGCGTAGACGTGCAGGACATCGCCTACCTACCAGATGATGTGACGGTGCTCATCGGTATGACTGGGGATCTTCAGGGAGTGGTGCTCTACGGTATGTCATCAAGGAGTGCCAAGAATATGGTGGGGGCCATGATGGGAGAGGTGCTCCCTGTACTGAACGAGATGGTAGAAAGCGGGGTCGCGGAGATTGGGAACATCATAGCAGGACAGGCCACTATCGAACTTGAGAAAATGGGCTACAATTGCAGGATTTCTCCTCCGTCGGTACTGCTTGGACGGGGGTATATGATATCTACTGTGAATATAAAAGGGTTGCATGTTCCTCTTGAGACTTCGCAAGGGAAACTCAGGATTTATGTGGCGCTGCGCGAGGCGACACCACGACCTTTCGAATGCAGCAACCGGGAGCTGGCGTGAAGCGTTGAAGGCTCGAGCGCCTTCCGTCCTTGGTCTTTACTCATCTCGATGCGAGGGATACCTCGTCTTTCGAAGAGATCATGCTCCTGTCGACGGGAAGCTCCTTAGGCACGCCGAAGACGTCTGCGTGCCGCTTCACAATGGGTAAGAGCCCTTGGGAGTCGGAAGATATCCATCGTACACTTGGTACGACGTCTTCCAAAAGTGTGGATTATCTCATGACGCAATACTATTTGGTGAGATTGATGAGGGTTATTGGGTCCGGTACCCCGTAGGTGAGGTTAAGCTCTTGGAAGGTCCTCCAGGAGATTCTGTCGGATACCTCTTTGCAGAGCGTCTCCTAGCCCAGGCTGTAGCGAAACTTGACGCACATGAGCCTGATGTAGCACGCTACTAGGAATTTCCTCTTCCACACGGGAAATTTCCTTTGTTGCCGGACTGTGATATTGTCACCCTGTAAGCGGACTGAGAAAATGTCAGTATGAAGGGAGAAATCTTTTTGAGTGCCAAAGAGTCCCGCAGGGTGTTTGTGATTGAACAAGCCGTCAAGTGCAAAATTACTAGCAG
>DYEP01000074.1 GCA_020725675.1 Symbiobacterium sp.
AACCGGTCCAGTGAGTACCTGGCCAGCGCCAGAGGCAACAGCAACATCGCCACGCTGGGTAGCCCGTATACCTGGTACAGCACCACGACAAGAATTCCCAGCGGGATTACGGCGATTTTACTGGGGAGCGTCCACCTGAGGTTTTTCCTCCAGGCGCTCACAAGGGAACTCCCTTCGTAAAGGGCGATGACCTGGGAAACCAGATAGCCGTTAACAAGAACATCCGCCAGAGCCCCCAGCGCGAAGAAGGCCATGTCCCGCGTGAACGCGAATGCCCCCGCGGTACCTCCAAGCCCGTAGTATGTTACACCGAATGCGTAATTGGACAGTATTAGCATGCCCCGGTTGAAGAGAACCACGTTCCATGGGGTCTGGCCGGACAAATCTTTCTTCCTGAACGTAGCCAGTGCCGCGACGAGCATTCCAATTTCCCTTCCGCAAAGTACAACGCAGGCGTGTAGCAAGGGAACACCAACGGAGGTAGACAGGCGACTTCCCGACGCCTGGACGGGAAACGCTTCCACAAGGGCGACAAGCCCCGCGAGGAACAGGGCCTGCGGCCAAAAGCTCTTCAGCAACTGGACACTTGGGAAATGCAGCACCAAAAAAGCAATTCCGACAGCGCCGACTATGTATGTAAAGACCTTCTCTGCAGGATTATTCGGCTTCATGCGACTCCTCCCGGATGGCCCGTCAAAAGGGGGCCGGCTCATTCAGCGACGGGGATTAGCCGTACTGCCAGGTTGCAGCACCGGAGAGCATGAGGGCAAGAAGGGCCAGGACAAGCTTCCAGAACCTTCTCATGGTGACGTCTGAACCTCCCTAGGCATTCCCTAGCCGCTATTCAGGGTAACTCTTCGCTGAAACCTCGCATGACCGGCCCAATCGACTTATTCGATAAGGCCCCAGGAGTTTCCTTCACTGTTTTCTATAGAGCTTCGGAAAATCACCCCTTGAGCAAAAGGGGTAGTTTCCGGTTGATAGCGTCGAGAGTAGCTCTGATGGCCGCCTCCCGTTCGTCCGTTCCTACCGGGCATGACCCGGTCAAAAAATGCTCCTCGCGCCCAATGGTACACGACAGCGCCACCAGAGCGATATCCCGGTCTTTCATCCTGACGACATGTGCGTCAACAGGGGAAATCCGGGCTTCGCGGGAAATGAGCAAGTTCAGAGCTTCCAGGCAAGCGCGGATAGCTGCCTTAATCCCTCCCGGCTCGCTCTTCTCCTCCCATGCCTCGCCCGTCACCTCGTTCGAGCCGAGGACCAGCGTGACTTTAATGCGATAGACCTTATCCTCGGCGATCATCTCGGTCTTGCCAAGACGGACTCTGGCGGGGCTCGTAATCTTCTCCTGTGATACCTGGGCGATGGATACCTTGCGCCTGTCAAAAGAAACCCCGTGCCCCGCCATCAAGGCTGACTCCACGTCCCGCAAAAGGCGCTTTGGGGGGCGCATATCCTGTGCCAGTATATGGATTTCTTCGATCTCACCCTGGGAATTGACAACAACCTTGCAACCGATGATATCCCGAATCTTCTTCAAAGTCTCCTCGTACAGGCGTCCCCGGTCCTCGTATCTCCGATCCATCGAACCAACCTCTCTCACCAAAGCGTAGGACTAGCTCATCACTTACCTTCACTGGCGCGTATCGCGCTCCGGAGCCCTGTAGGAGGAACCTATGAGGTGATCACCCTTGGCATGA
>DYEP01000075.1 GCA_020725675.1 Symbiobacterium sp.
CATTGAGGCTCAAGGCATGACTCGGTTTATCGGGGAGATGTATGGCATGAACAGGCCTGAACTACAAAAAGCTGCGCATATCCTCACCGTTGTATCCCTCCTTACAGGCGCAAGGGGGTTTGTGGCGGACCGACAGGGCAGGGTGCTGGCTACCGCAGGCGGGTATGACCGCACCGTGTTACCACCTGACCATCCGGCGCGCTCCGTGTCAGACTCGAGCGGCGCGCGCATGATACCTGACGAGTCAAGGTCCGTGTTCGAAGTGTACATCCCGCTGCTGTCAGCAAGCGAGTGCCTTGGGGTGCTTGGGCTTGAAACCGAGTGTAAGACGACTGCGGAAAGACTGGCTGAAGCGGGCCAGTCTGTTCAAGCTCTGGCAGATATGGTAAGAATACAGCATGCGCCCGTTCCGGAAGGACCCATGGTACAGGCGGTTATCGAGATGCTGGACGAACCGGTGGCGGTGATAGACGCCACAGGGAGGGTTACCCACCTGAACCAAGCCGGGATTTCCTTGTTCGGGCGGGGCGCAATAGGCGAGTGGTTTGAGGACCGGTTCCCCGGCTCAGGGTTTACTGCCGCATGGGCCAAACTGAGAGGTGAGGGCAAGTGCTTTGTCAACGTAGACCTGGACTTGCCTGAGGGGGAATACCGGGCTACTCTCAGGGCAGCCAGGTCGGGTCCGCGCACAGTCGGCGTGGTGCTTTCCGTACGGTCCGACAGCAGGGAACCAGGGAGTCCGTGTTGGCGCTTTACGTTTGATGAGATCAAGGGGACTAGCCCTGCCATCCGGAAAGCCAAGGAGATGGCCCGGAAGGTCGCATCTACAGATTCTACGGTACTGCTTTTAGGGGAGAGCGGGACGGGTAAGGAGCTGTTCGCCCGCGCCATCCACGGTCACTCGTTCCGGGCGTCAAAGCCTTTTGTAGCGATAAACTGTGCGGCGATACCCGAGAGCCTGCTTGAGAGCGAACTGTTCGGCTACGAGGGAGGCGCGTTCACGGGGGCGAGGCCCGGAGGGAAGCCGGGCAAGTTTGAGGTGGCCAACGGGGGGACAGTGTTCCTCGACGAAATCGGAGACATGCCCCTGGTATTGCAGGCCAAGCTGCTCCGCGTGCTGCAGGACAAAGAAGTTGAGCGCGTTGGAGGTATCAGGCCCGTGAGCGTAGACGTGCGGGTGATTTCAGCAAGCCACAAGAACCTTGAGGAACTTGTCGTGAAGGGCGCGTTCAGAGAAGACCTCTACTACCGCCTGGCAGTCATCCCGCTTCACATACCGGCGCTGCGGGAACGCAAGGAAGACCTGTACCTTCTGCTTGAACATTATCTGAGGAGGTACAGGACCCTATACTCAAAGACGCCGAAGCGGCTTTCATCCGAGGTGCTGAAGGTGCTGTTTGATTACGACTGGCCGGGTAATGTGAGAGAGCTGGAAAACACAGTAGAGTATATCGTTAATATGGAGTCGGGAGATCTGGTTACTCTCGACAGCCTTCCGCCCAGGCTTACAAGAATCATCCAACGGGACGAGGCTCAGGATGCGGGGATGAGTATCGAGTGCGCTGAGGCAGACGCTATACGGCGCGCGCTCGAGATATACGGTACATCTACAAGAGGAAAAGAGAAGGCGGCAAAGGCTCTGGGCATCCACAGGGCTACGCTCTACCGTAAACTGAAACGACTTGGAATAGACGCCTGACCGTATCAAGGCGAAAAAGGGGATTGTGGCGTGTACGTTGACTTACCGGAGCTGGAAGCATTAAGATTAGGCGCTACCGTGCTGGGTTCGGGAGGAGGAGGTGACACCTACCTCTCCTACCTGCTTGCGCGGGAGGCGGTGAAAAAGAAGGGGCCGGTGAGGCTTCTGCAGGTTCACGAGCTGCCTGACGATGCGCTGGTCATACCCACCGCCATGATGGGTTCTCCGATGATTATGAACGAGAGGGTACCCTCCGGCAAGGAAGCGCTCTCCTCGCTGCGCACTGTCGAGAAACAGCTAGGACTTCAGGCGCTGGCCACTATGCCTATCGAGGTCGGCGGACTGAACGCTTTCACGGCGCTGACTGCCGCTGCCTGGGGTAGTTTGCCCGTGGTCGACGGGGATGGGATGGGCAGGGCATTCCCCGAACTGCAGATGTGCACGTTCCATGTATACAAAGTGGCGGGGTCACCCGTAGCAGTCACCTCTGAACAGGGGCACAGCGTAGTAATAGAATCTGCTGAAAACCCGATGCTTGAGCGTTTGGCGCGAGCGACGGTGGCTGGCATGGGCGGAGTGGGATACATCGCAGCTTATCCCATGAGAGGCAAACAGGTGAAGGAAGCATCGGTAGCGGGCACCCTGTCATTGGGGATCCGCATAGGGCAGGAGCTGCTATCCGCCGAGCGAAAGAGGTCCCACCCGGCCGGCGCGCTGCTTGATACGTTTGCCCAGTCCACTTACGGCCAGGGTATGGTGCTGCTTGAGGGTCGGGTAACGGGCCTGGAGAGGCAGCGCGCAAAGCGGGTGACCGTAGAGGGCCACGAGTCCTATGCTCGGCAGACGCTCGAGGTAGAGTTCCGGTACGAGAACCTCATCGCCCGCCTGGACGGCAGGGTGGTATCCACTGTGCCCGAGCTTATAGTGTTCTTACACTACGAGACTGGTATGCCGCTGCTCACGGAAGAGCTGAGGCCCGGCATGAGAGTGATCTGTCTTTCCGTACCTACCCCCGAGATCACAATTACCGATGAAGCTTTGGCTGTCTTTGGTCCCAGGGCATTCGGGTACAGTTGCGAATTCAGATCGGTGAAGGAGGATTGCTGGCGATGAGTGGCTACAGGCTGGGGATGGATGTGGGAGGCACCAACACCGATGCCGTGGTCATGGACAGGGATATGAACATTTTGGGTGCGGCAAAGTATCCCACTACGCCTGACATCGCTACTGGTATCTTTGAGAGCATGGACCGTGCGCTCTCCCAATCGTCAGTGGATCCGGGAGAGATAGAGTGTGTAATGGTAGGCACTACCCAGTGCCTTGATGCGCTGGAGCAGCGAAAACGCCTCGCTCGGGTGGGCGCCATCAGGATCGGATTGCCGTGCTCCGTTGAGGTACCTCCCTTTACTGACTGGCCTTGGGATCTGAGAGCGGCATGTGAAGGGGGCTGGGCGGTGGTACGCGGGGGTTTTGAGTACGACGGCAGGCCCATAGCTGACCTGGATGAGGCGGCGCTCGGTCGGGCGCTCTCTGAGTTTAAGCGGAAGGACCTGGAGTCCATCGCCATCACGTGCGTGTTCTCACCGGTGGCGACCGCGCATGAGCGCCGCGCAGCTGAGATGGTGAAACGGGCTTTCGGCCCGGATTTCCCTGTCACGCTGTCCCACGAGATCGGAAGCATGGGACTGATCGAAAGGGAGAACTCGGCCCTTTTGAACGCGGCGCTCGTGAAAGTGGCGGACCTGGCGGCTGGGGGACTGAAAAGAGCGCTGCTTGAGAGGGGGATCGCGGCTTCTTGCTACTTTGCGCAAAACGACGGATCCGCCATGTCGCTGTCTTGCGCAACCAAATACCCCGTGCTTACAATCGGCTCCGGTGCTGCCAACAGCATAAAGGGTGCAGGCTTTCTGAGCGGGCTGAGGGATTGCATTGTGATAGACGTAGGCGGCACATCCACGTACGTAGGTGTGCTTGTGAAAGGGTGCCTGCGGGAGTCTGTTGGGGCCACAAGGATCGCAGGTGTGCGCACCAACTTCCGCATCCCCGACGTGGTGTCGCTGAACCTCGGGGGAGGCAGCGTAGTGTCAATAGATGGTGTCCGTGCCAGGATCCTCGATGACAGTGTGGGTTATGAGCTGACACGGAGCGCACTCGCCTGGGGCGGAGATACGTTTACACTGACAGATGCTGCGCTGGCGCTTGGGAAGCTGGCCGTGAAAGACCCCATGTGCGACAGACGTCGCCTTGATGGTATCGACACCACGCTCTGCAGGAAAGCGCTGGCGCTGGTGCAGAAACGCATAGAGGACGCCATCGAACTGGTACGCGAGGGCAACCAGCATGCAGTTGCCGTGCTTGTCGGCGGTGCCAGCGATATGCTGCCTGAATACCTTTCAGGCGTGAGCGAGGTGTACCGGCCGCCTCACCGCGAGTATGCGAACGCGGTCGGAGCAGCTATTGCCAGGGTAAGTGGCCAGGTCGACAGATTATGGGTATATGGCGAGTCCCAGAGAGAGGAGACACTTCGCATCGTAGTGGCCAAGGCCGTGGAACAGGCCATCAAGGCAGGCGCTGCGCCCGGGACAGTGAATGTCACGGAAATAGAGGAGACACCGCTATCATACCTTTCGGAGAATGCGGTGAGAGTCAAGGTAAAGGCATCGGGTGAACCTTCCTAAAAGCCCCTCGCTCAATTCGCAATTTGCGACTAAATGTCGCATTTCTTCACGAAACGCGTATTGGGAAAACTCCCTCCTGCGCTGCTATCCCCGCATAACTCCTGCTCCATGACTGCAGTTGATGCTGGCATACATCTTGCTTATAACTTTATTAACACCACTAGCGGGGGTGATCGCCGGAAGAAGTATGCGAATAGGAACAAGAGAGGCAAGTATTCAAAGAGGAGGGAAGTGTCTTGAGCAATCGTTCTCATGACAGCTATGGAGACTATGCAGTAGTGCAGGTCCCCAAAGACCAATTGAAGAGTGCATTTGGTCTGTTTCTTGTGTACACAGGCGTACTCATCTGTATTGCGGTGATCTGGGGTGGCGGCGCTCTCGGGAACGGGTTGACGTTCTATGACATGATGAAAGCGTCGGTACTGGGTTCGTTGATCCTTGGAATAATCGGATTTTTTACCGCTAAGATCGGCGGGCACACCAGGGCATCCACTTATGTCATCCTGAGGCATTCCTTCGGCCGGGTCGGCTCGATGTGGGCAGGCGCTGCAGTGTCGGGGATCGCCTGCGGGATCGGTTGGTTCTTCATACAGGCATGGTTATTCGGTACGGTGTTTTCCACCATTGCGAAGGAGCTTTGGGGAAGCGTACCCTTCTGGGCATCTGCTCCTGCTGCGTCGCTCTGGGGCGCTGTACTGATGACATTGAGTGCGGCCTTCGGGTACAAAGGTATCGCATTCTTAAGCTACTTGGCAGTTCCACTGTTCCTCATCGCGCTGGGCGGTGGTTCCTATGCGGCCATTACAGAGGCCGGCGGGTTTGCCGCGGCGCTAGTGGCGCAGCCGGCCAATCCCATGCCCTTCGCGGGTGCAGTTACCGCTGTAGTGGGCATGTATATTGCGGGCGCCACCATTACCTCTGACATCTCCCGGTACTCGGAAAAACCCAACGACGGAGGCTGGGCCTGGTTCTGGCAGGTCGTTCTGTTGCAGCCCGTGCTGATGCTGGCGGGCGGTACGCTCACATTGCTTACCCCGGCGTCCGACGTGGCTCAAGCCATGGCGCACCTCGGGATCGGGCTGGGCGCTTTGGTGCTGATTATATTCGGCCAGTGGACCACAAACGACAACAATCTCTATAACGGCGCCCTTGCCTTTGCCAATACCTTCCGAGTGAAGAAGGCCACCATGACGATTATCATGGGCTTTATCGGCGCTGTGCTTGCTTCCATGACGGCCGCGGGATTTTTCGGTACTGATCCGTTTATCAACTTCCTCACCCAGCTCGGACGCTTTCTGCCGCCCATTGCCGGCGTGCTGCTGGCGGACTTCTACGTGTTCAAACCGTATAAGCTGGGCAAGAAGAACGCGGACGAGCGCTATACCTTCGGGCCAGGCACCCGTTATTCTAGGTACAACGTGGCAGGAATGGCCGCTTGGATCCTTGCGGGCCTGCTTGCACCGTCAATACCTGGTATTGTGGCCCTGAACTCCGTGCTGCTTGGCTTTGTACTGTATTTAGTGCTCGCTTGGGGCGCGTCGGCCATGAATTTGAAGTATGAGGTGGGGACCTGGATCGAAGGCGAGGATGGATTTTAAACCGAAAGGGAGGGAAGTTGTATGACTGCTTCATTGGAGGCATTTAAAAAGCACGTACACATAGTGACGCTCGTCCTGGGTGTTGTCGCGCTGGTCGTGGCACAGATGGCGGACACGTCAAGGGCGGCCGGACTGTATACGGCCATTTCGCTTGGCCCTATAGCAGCAGGGCTTATCACCATTTATAGACACAAGGTGTCCTCCGGCACGGACAAATCAGTCGCGAAAATCGTGGTGGAATGTGCTTGGGTGGACTTAAGCTTCGGCCTTGGGTTTTTGATGATGCTGCCTTCCAGCTACTATGCTGTCCAATCACCTGTTTCGGTGCTTCTGGGCATCGATGCGGTAGTAATGGCAGTGTACGGCCTCTACGTGCTTATTAACCTAAATAAGATGGGCTTTTCTTTGACACCCTGACCGCTTGCGGAATGACGGTGGCCCTGCCAAACGCGGGGCCACGTTACCGAAAATGGGGAGAGGTGAATCATGGAGCTATCCGAAGGGATATATGGACGGCGCAGCGTGCGCTCGTACCTTCCTGAACGGGTGCCGAGAGATGTGCTCGACACCCTGATCGACGCGGGGAGATGGGCTCCCAGCGCCGGTTGCGCCCAACCCTGGGCGTTTGTGGTGGTGGATGAGCCTGTTCAGATACAGAGGCTTAAGAGCATCGCACCGGGCATGTTCAGCGAGCCCGCGTTTGTAATAGCCGTGTGTGCGGAAAGACAGGCGGCGGTACAACGAATGGGGCCTCAGGGAGAGACCTTGGCGCTCATGGACGTGTGTATGGCAGCTCAGAACATATCCCTTGCGGCGTACGCTGCGGGACTTGGCACCTGCATCATCAGGTCCTTTCACCAGAGAGCAGCGGCCGTACTGCTCGGCTGTCCTGACGGGGTTGTGCCTGAACTGCTCATTGCGGGAGGCCGTCCTGACCGGATCCCCAGGGCGCCAAACAGGCGCGCGCTGGATCAGATCAGACATTTTAACAGGTGGGGACAGAAATGAAGGCGGAGACGAAACAGGAGCTGGGCCAATTGTTATGTTATATGGCGGCAAGCGCCAGGGGGCTACTCGATGAACCTGCTTCATACGGCCCGTTCAGGCTGATTGACGCTGTCTCAAGGCTCATCGGGAGTTTTGAGACCGAAGGCATCTCCGACCCGGAGCTGAACCGGATCAGGACGCGCATAGATGAACACAAATACCTGGTAATGACAGACATCCATACATTTACTGAGATGCTGGACGCGGTGGTCATTGATCTTGCCACCTGGCTGGACGGTAAGTGAGAGGAGGATAACCTGTTGGTTCGAGAAATTGGAGTCCGAGAGATCGAGGACATCGCCACCGGCGCCGCGGTGCTCGGGACCGGGGGCGGGGGCGACCCTCACGTAGGTAAACTCATGGCGCTTCAGGCGGTCACAGAGTGCGGTCCGGTCAAACTGATAGAATTGGACGACGTACCCGATGATGCGTTGATCATGCCTTTGGCCATGATGGGAGCGCCCACGGTGCTAGTGGAGAAGATCCCTAACGGGGCGGAATTCCCTGCAGCGTATGACGCTTTGAAGAACTACCTCGGAAAGGATGTCTATGCCACCATGCCCATCGAGGCAGGGGGCGTGAATTCCATGATTCCGCTTGCTTCTGCGGCAAGACTGGGCATACCTGTGGTTGATGCGGACGGCATGGGCAGGGCCTTTCCTGAACTGCAGATGGTAACGTTTCACCTGTACGGTGTCAAGGCCACGCCAATGGTGATGACAGACGAAAAGGGCAATACGCTGCTATTAAATACCATTAACAATAACTGGACTGAAGCTATTGCGCGCGCCGCCACGGTCGTCATGGGAGGAAGCGCCATGATCGCTATCTACCCAATGACTGGTGCCCAGGCCAAAGCAGGCGGGATCCGCGGGGTTGTTACCTTGTGCCAGCGCATAGGCGAGGTTATCAGGGAGGCAAAGACGCAAAGGCGTGACCCGGTATCGGCAGTACTCGAGGTGACCGGGGGCTTTGAACTGTTCAGGGGAAAGATCACTGACGTATCACGGAGGACTGTGGGAGGTTTTGCCCGAGGAGAAGCGACCTTCGAGGGCATGG
>DYEP01000076.1 GCA_020725675.1 Symbiobacterium sp.
CGTCCGCCTCTCGTATGGCATCAGCAAGCAATCGGGCCGGAATACTGGGAGCCATGCCCTCAGTGCGTCTTATCGCCACCGGTACTTCCCTTCCCTTGAACTTGGCGGGAGGTAGCGGGTACCCGGCTCCGGTGACCAGGTTTACCATGGCATCTTCATCTATGGTCACTATGGACAGGCCGTTTCCGCAGGACAGCGCAGCGCTTATCTTGGCTTCCACTTCATTGGGTGTCAGGAGACGAGCGACCTTGAACCTGCCGGTAGAAAGCCCTGCTTTCAAGAGGTCTATCACACCGTATCCTGGGATCAACACTCCAGGGGGCTTTACTACATTCAGGCACCGGCCGCACTCGTCGCGCTGACAGCAGCCTGCCCAGTAGCCTTTTCCATATCCATCGTCGTAGCCTGCTTTAAAGCCAGCCTCATAGTCATTGTTCATGCGGTCTCGTTCTCCTTTGCACGTGGTCTACGTCAGGTGGTATGCAGCGGCTCATGTCACAGAAGATCGGCTCGTTAAACAACTTTACGTTACCCGAAAAGAGGTTTCCAATCTTCTGTGCATTGTCAAAATACCTGGCAGTGCACGGATATACATCACCGTTCGGCAGTACCACCACATGGTTGCTCCCAGCCGTACACGTACATGGCATCATCCTGGGCGCCAGGTACTCCTTCCTGTCATCTGAGACAAACTTGTAAAGCAGTCGGAGTTCTTCTCCCGTATAAGAATGGGGAGGCCCACCGGCTGGCATCACATACGGGTCTACGTGCAGCCGCAGACCTTTCCTGTCAAACAGCGATAAGAGGTCCGGTATAAGGTGCATATGGTACGGGCATGCGATTATGTTCACAGTGGTGACGAATCCCCTGGCGCATGCGGCGAGCGCCGCTGCGAGAGTGTCGTACGGTGACACGTTGAAGCACGGGTCGTACGAAAGGGTAAGGGATACGCAGCGCTGAGGAGGAAACGCCTGCAAGAGCTCAGTCACCAGGCGCGGCGAACTGCTGCTTATCGCAACCCTTATGTTAGGATCGAGGAGGCTGAGCAATGAGACCATATGTTTCACAGGCACTCCATCCGCCTGAAGGTCCAGAAATACGCAAAACGGTGCTTTATTCCAAACGGCTGCCCACTTTTCCGGGTCAAAGGGCTCAGTCTGAGAAAAGACCTTCCAAGACTCCGCCCCCCATTTGCTCCAACCCATACGTGGCCAGTGCATCCACCATGCCGCGTGAACCGTTGCAGGCGCTTCAGTTCCGGAAACAAGCCCCGCCAGTTCCTGTTCAAAACGGTCGATAAAGCCCGCCAAGTTGAACCTGGCCATGACCTCTGCGCGGGCTAAGTCACCCATTTGCTCACGCAGACCAGGATGTGCGGCCAGTTCTGCCATGGCGCAGGCGATTTGTTCCTTGGACAACGGATCCACGAGGAATCCAGTCCGGGCGTGGGATACGATTTCCATTGGGCCGCCGCAGTTTGGCCCGATCACGGGGATGCCGTGATACATGGCTTCGAGCAATACCAGGCCGAAAGGCTCGTCAAGCGGTAGGTAAGGTACAGCGAGCGCGTGAGACAGGAACGTTCCGAGCGTTTCATCCGGGATCGCACCCACGAACTGCACGTGCTCTTGCATCCCAAGTTCCTGCACAAGACAGTCAAGCATATGTGCACACGGTCCTACGCCCGCGATTTCCAGTTTCAGGTCTGCGCAAACGGGGTACCTCCTGCGAGCAAGAGCCAGTGCTTCAATCACGGAAGTTACGTTCTTCTCTTTGGTCAACCTCGTAACCACCCGGAGCGATCCAGGTTTGCGGTTTCTGGAGCCAGGACGGTCAGGGATCCCGGGGTAACACACCCTGGACGTTCGCCCATACACCCGCAGCACGTTATCTTTTGTAAATGCGCTGTTGGTCAAAATCAGGTCAAGCGTTGAGACTGCGAGCCTGTCAAGCTGCCGCTGCTCATCCAGGGCCGCGGAACGGATCTCCTGCACTTTGCAGTATCGGTCGGTGATATCGCGGTACAAGTGGCGGGGCGGTTCGTGGCAATACCATACACATCGCCACACGCCTGAACTCACGCTGTTCTCCCTCGCATAGTAGGTCCAGATGCTCGCTGGAAAGTTATGCACGTTCACAACATCAAATCCCGAAAGCAGCGGGGCAAGCTGTTCGCCCTGCTTGCGCCAGTGCTCAGGCTTAGGTACAAGGCCCTGGGTCCCAAGTTCAGTTACGGCTATTTCAGGCTGCAAGCCATCCCATAAAGACTTGTCAAAGACTGCTGTGAATACATGGACATAGTGCCCTTTGCGTACAAGACCCGAGGCAAGCCACATGATCACGTTCTCAGCGCCGCCCCGTGCGTCAAGTCTTGGACACACTATTGCTATGTTCACGCTCCATACCCCGCTTTCTTCCACTAAGGCTGCTTCTGGACGGGTGGGTGCGTCACTCGGTGTCCGGTGCCTGGCTGGACATAGTCTTAAGCTCGAGCGTCAGTTTGATGATTCTTAGGATTGAGGCGCGAATACTGGGATATCTCTGTCCGGCGGCGACTGCTTTGGCGCAGTCCAGCGTGAAAAGGTGGAGCCATAGCCCGATGGCAAGCCGCATAATCTCATCTATCAGTTCCTGTAGCCGTTGTGTCGGTACAAAAAGGGCCGGAATACAGCAATCATGATTGTTGTGGTTATTTGACTCGTCGGGTGGTACGCTCACTTGGTATACTCTCCTTTCCAGAGTCCCGCTTTCGTCTACTGCTTATAAGTCGGGGTTATAGACACTTGCATGGCTTGTCCGTTATAAGGTCGTCCGCCAACACTGCGCAGCATATACATTGTTGTGGGGAAGGAGGGAGCAAAGGTGGAACATTCTGTAGAGGAAGCCGTGAGGAATTACTTGTTTTACCTCAGTGCTCGCGGATACGCAAATAATACCATTTCGGCTTATCGAAGTGACTTGCAAAGGTTTGTATCATTCCTGAGCGACATGGGAATTACTGACACGGCGGACGTCTTGCAAGAGGCGCTTGACCTCTACCTGTTTCAACTCCGGCTCTCGGTGACGAATGGGGAATGCTGTTCGACTACTGTAGGCAGGCGCAAGATGTCGCTCAGAGGGTTTTTGCGTTTTTGCAAGAAGAGAGGTTGGGTATCCGAAACGCTCGTACCAGAAGAAATAGCAGTCACGCGACAAGAAAGGCGAACAATCCGGCCCCGCCACCCGCTTACGCCACAAGAGGCGAGTCTGCTCCTCCGGGCCACTCTTGAAGGCGATGGGCCGCTGAGAGAAAGAAATCACCTTCTTATCCAATTGCTTCTTTACACAGGTATGCGTCGCGGTGAAGTGGCCTCGCTCAGGGTCTTCGATGTATGTTTGCAAGAAAAGGTGTTTATCCTCAGAAACACGAAAGGGGGAAAGTTCAGGGTCATGCCTATCGCAAACGATCTTCTTGCTACTATTGTGCGTTATTTAAGTTTCAGAAAACTCAAGGGACCTGAGTATCTCCTGCAGTCAAGAACCGGTTCAAGACTGGGAGAACGTCAGATCGCGGAGATTGTAAAGCAAAGCTGCCTGCGAGCGGGCATCAGGGTGGTATCACCCCACGTACTGCGGCATACGTTTGCCACAATGGCACTTTCCTCCGGGGTGAACCTAGTTACTGTAAAGGAGCTTTTGGGACATTCTTCCATCTTAACTACAGCCGAGTACCTTCATGCAGCCCGGCCTGAAATGGAGAGGGCTGTAAACGGCGTGGCAGTGCTCTTGTCGCAAGAGACAGGGCCTGTTTCGGGTGGGTCTACATTGAATATTAACTACTGGTATAAATGGCGCTGAACGCACGCACAGCCCGTGCTGTCGTCCCCGTAAAGGGAGGCAGTGCGGGCTGTTGTGTTGTCGCTCGGGTGGCTGTGCGCACAGGTTCGGCAGTGAAATATAGTGGCTGTAAGTCGGGGTTATCGGATCTGCTTGGGCTATCGGGCATCCCATTGCCGGAAGCCAGACGGTTGTGCAATGCCCTGCGCCACGTTATCCAAGGGAAGATGATTGCCATCTCTGGCGCCGCCCACCTTAACAATTCAAATGGTGCTTGGGCCGTCCCGCCACTTTAGTCTATTCGCGCTGGGTTACGTTTGTGATGTCTTCTGTCAAGGAACTGTGATGTTCGGCAGTCCCAAACAGCCCCCAGAGGTGTACCGATCAGCGTGAACCGGTAAGTAGCGGTGGCAGGGCATCTTCGCCGGCTACGTACCGCCGAAGATCAGGCTCGAACCCGTCGGCGGTTGCGCCGTGGCCTTCCCTCCTTACATAGCGACTTGACCACGACGGCGGGAGGGGCTGCTAGGAGGCTTTGAATTGCTGCGCGGGACGCACTTACGATACGGAAACTTAAATGTCCAGTCAACGGCGTCTCCAGCGTAATACATTCTCAGGGTGATCGTCTGTTGCTGCGCTTCCACAAAAGCCAAACAAGCCGCTATCCACTTTGTCATGGAACACACCTCCACAATTCTCTTCATTGGGTCAACGACCGGAAGGAGCGCCCAGAGTTCGTCCGCAAGCTTTCCTAATTGTTTGGGAAAGGCATAACAAAGCAGGATTTCTTTATCATTTGCGTGAAATCAAAGGTTAGCCCTTGGTGAAAGGCTTGGCCACGCGTGGAGGTGGGATATTGGTACGTCTTTCTATCGTACTGTGTGTAGTTACCGTTTGTATTCTGGTCGCCTTCAGCAGTGTCCCCACTGCAGCGAGTACGCCGGGTCGGTTCGGAGAGACAGTACAGCCTCTTTTCGAGACACACGTGGAGCTAGTCTCTGAAGACGTATGGCTATACCTTGATGAGACACATGCGCTCATTGAGGCTACGTACCTGCTGTACAATCCGAGCAGCCGCCGGGAGCTCACGCTCATGGGGCTGCCAGAGTTTTCCGGCGTGGCAAACCCCCTGAGCAGGTCACCCAAGGTAAGCGTAGATGACCAGGAATACGAGGTAATGCATCAAAAACACGAAAACGATGGCAGCAGGAAGGAAAACATCTCCTTCTGGTACACTTGGCAGGTGACGTTTGAACCGGGTCAGACACGGGTGATCAAGGTCAGCTACACCATCCCGACTTATGAGAAATACGATAACCTGCGGATGCTGGGCTACAGGCTCTCGCCAGGCAAGAGCTGGAAGGGCAAGCCCAGGGAGGTGTCTGTTACAGTACACAGTACGGGTGTTCTGCCTTTTCAAATGGTATCCGCTTTGCCCGCCACGTGGAAGGTGGAAAGTGGCCGGTATGTCTGGAGATTCTCCGGCGACAGGCCTTTTGACGAAATATCCATCGCGTTTGAGCCAAGGGAAGATCTCCTGACACATGCGCTCAGCCCGGAACAGGCGCGCCAGCTTCTGGATCATGAGAAAGCGGAACGCTACAACGAAGCGCTGGCCGTGTTGATGTCCGTCGATCTCAAGGTGCTGGAGGAAAAATGGAGGGACCTGGTACAGGCCAGGGAGGCCTTCCTCAGGTATAAGATCGGGCAAAAGACGCGGGCAGTGTACCTCTGGGAGGAGCTGCTCGAGAGACAGGTGCCCGATCTCTCCAGCTATTACTACCTGGCGTTGCATTACTACGGCAGCGGGGACCTGGATAACCTGAAACTGGTACACGAGAACCTAAAGAGGGCACAAGTCAATCCCGCCCTCCACAGGTGGATAGCAAGTCTTCTCCCGGCCACCTCAGTCGGCCAAAGCAGCCCCGAGGTGCTGGAAGTCAGTGTGAGCGAAGAACATGGGGGCAACGTTAGGCTCTCAGTCAGAGTGAGAGATATAGACGGTGATCTCGTCAGGGTGAGCGTGAGTCTTTCTGGAAACGACAACGTGTACGTGGACCAGACGCCTTCTTTTGATCTGCAGTCATATACCCTTACCCCCATATATATCATTCCGGCGGTGCCCATGTACACAATGCTCTATGCGAAAGTTACAGCAGTAGACTCTGCAGGCAACGAAACCGTGTACACGGATAACTTCCTGTGGCAGGGATCCGACTGGTCCTTTGTGGAAGGGAGCAACCTCGTTGTGAGCTTCAGGGGCGCTTACCAAACGGATCGGGCAGCAGAAGTCCACTGGAGTCTCGAAAGCCTGATCTATAGGATGAAAAGGGCGTTTGGGCTCGCACCCAAGGCCAAGATCTATGTGAACTTGGTTTCAGATGACAGGCTGCTTTCCACAATGCAGCGGCAGGGTTTCAGGCCAGATTTCATACCATTCACAGACGACCTTTCTGTAAGGGAAAAGTTTGCCCATCTGAACAGGCAGCTGTTCATTCGTATCATGGCGCAAAACGGCGGTCCGGGCTGGAGCAATGCATCCGACTGGTTGGTGGATGCCATGATTGAAGTAGTAAGGGACGAAAAGACCAAAGAGGCCGAGATACTGTCGAACCTGTTCCGGGACAGACAGCAGTTTCTTCAGTTCGTCGAGGCAGTGGGTACGATTGGGGATGTGGATAGAGCGCTTTTCCAGGTATTTGGATTCGGCGAGTATGAGTTAAAGAGGAAGATCGTGCAGGCGAGGAAGGTAGCGGGCCTTGGCACAGCGCTTTACGTCGGACTCGCATTCATTTTCTTCGGTTCTATCGTCTGGAGAGTGGTCCGCCTAAAGAGGGCTATGGACAGAAAATCCTAAGAAGGCATATAGGGGGGGCGTAGCCCCTCTTTTTTGTTTAGGCAGTGCACAGAACGTGCCGTGGTCCTTGCCGCTGTTTCTGTTGCATGAAACCACAAGCCCGGGACAACATAACGGGTGGAGGTGGTGTGCGTTGAAACTAACGAGCAGGTGGGCGCTCTGTTGCTTCATGGCTGCAGTGAGCTTAGCAACCTGTTTACTGGCAAGACCGCCCGCAGCGCCCCCAGTATCGGCCACAACCACGGAGTATATCCCACCGAGGCCGCATGATGAGAAAGTGCTGGAGGAGATCACACCCATCGTCATACTGGTCGCATCCGCGGCCTACCAAACGTTTGCCAGCGATACACCTTCAGCCTCTGCCATGCAGTACTTAAACGATGATGTGTTGTCCTGGGTGAAGGAGATGATTACATCACCCCACCGGGATGCGTTTCTCGAAGCAGTGGCAGCCCACCCCATAACCCAGCAGTTGGTGGAAGATATACGAAACGATGGGCGAAAAATGGCGATAGCAAAAGAGCTTTACGGCATGACACCGGTACAACAGGTGATCGCCGACTTCTCTGTGCTTCCAGGGTTCCGTCCTGCAATCAGGCGTATGCTCGATACCCACCCCGCGCTCATGGAAGTTTACGAATCATTCGCCAGAATGCCCTGACTTTAGTCGGGGGATGAATGGCGGTTGCAAATGTCTCCAGTATCTGCTAGTATTTAAGCAGAACGGAGGGAATTGCATTGCAGGCCATAACCGCCAAAATAAAACTTCTTGC
>DYEP01000077.1 GCA_020725675.1 Symbiobacterium sp.
GGGGCGGACTTCCGGTTGGTGCCTATGGCGGCAAGAGGCGTATCATGGAAATGGTTGCGCCATCAGGTCCTGTGTACCAGGCCGGTACGCTCTCTGGCAACCCGCTGGCCGTCACGGCAGGTCTCGCTACCTTGAACGTGCTTTCGCGGCCCGGAGTCTATGAACAGCTTGAGCAGACATCGGCAAGGCTCGCGCGGGGGCTTGAGGAAGCGGCGCGCGATGCCGGAGTGCCGGTGAGCTTCAACCGTGTGGGCTCTATGCTGTGTGTGTTCTTCACCTCGAAGCAAGTCATCGACTACGGTACGGCCAGCACGTCGGATACGGCAGCATTCACGCGTTTCTTCAAGTGCATGCTGGACGCTGGCATCTACCTTGCGCCATCCCAGTTTGAGGCCGCCTTCGTTTCGTTGGCCCACACGACGGAGGATATTGACCGGACAGTGGAAGCTGCGAAATTGTCGTTTAAAGCTGCCTTTCAGTGAGCATCACTTTTATATTGACACGTACACTACTTAAGAGAGCGACATTTTCTCTGTCCCGTTAACGCGTTTTGGGGTGATATTTTCACTGTTCCTTGACAGCGTATTAGTTTTACAGCCACCTCCTGTTTGGGTAAGTTCTGCAAGAAACAAAACCGACCCGTAGGCCGGTTTCGCCACTTGCTCTCCCCATCCGATGGCGACCAGCACGTACTTCATGGGGGTCATCGCATCCTACCCGTAACAGGGTTCCCTTATTGTACCAATGATTCTACGCAAGGCTCGGAATTCCTCTGCAGGTTGTCTCAGCATGTGAAGGGAGTGTCAGGCTCCGGGGCGCGCAACAGATTATATAATACAATATGAAGGACGGGACGGGTACACTGGAAGGTATATCCTGAGCTGGTGGTGAAATAACCCAATGTGCCATTCTTTTTGGCGGTCCTGAGACCGGAAGTCCCCTGTCAAATCAAAACGCAAGGAGGTGGAAATCGGTGAAGATTCTTACGAGAATCATAATAACGCTGCTCCTCATGGTATTTATCACAGCTACCGTGGCGTCAGCCTCGGACGTGAGCTGGAGCCAGGCAGAGGAAAAGGTAACTGTCTTTGTTGGGTTTAACGGCGCACCTGACGCAGGTCTGGTTCGCCGCTTCGGGGGTGAGGTCCGGAGGGAGTTCACCCTGGTGCCGGTCATTTCAGCTCGGATGAACCCGAAGGCGGCCGAAGCGCTTGCGAAAAACCCGCACATCCGGTACGTGGAACTTGATACACCCGTATACGCACTCCAGGAGGTACCCTGGGGAGTTGACCGGGTATTTGGACCCGAAGACTACTTCTTCCCGACCTGGAATTACTCAAGAGGGGCCGGTGTGAAGGTGGCGGTGCTGGACACCGGGATAGCAAACCACCCCGACCTCCCGGTCGTGAGCGGCGGGTATAACGCGCTCGACGGCACCGACAGATACACTGACGGCAATGGTCATGGAACTCATGTAGCAGGTACCATCGCCGCGCTGGACAACAGCATTGGCGTAGTAGGCGTCGCCCCTGAAATAAGGCTGTATGCTGTCAAGGTGCTGGACGATAGCGGGAAGGGCTCCGTGGAGTCAGTAGTGGCTGGTATAGAGTGGGCCGTGAACAACGGAATGCAGGTCATTAACATGAGCCTCGGTGCAAGTTCCGGCAGCCAGACGCTGAAAGACGCATGCGACATAGCGTACGCGAAAGGGTTGTTGCTCGTGGCCGCGGCCGGCAATAACGGGAACCCGCCCGGGAAAGGTGATAACGTAAACTACCCGGCCAAATACGAGTCGGTGATCGCGGTGGCCGCCTCGGATGAAGCTGGTAAGCGGGCGACATTCTCGAGTACCGGGCCTGATGTGGAGCTAATCGCGCCGGGCGTCAAGGTAAAGAGCACGGTTCCGGGAGGCACCTACGCCACATACAGCGGCACATCAATGGCATCACCTCACGCTGCGGGCGTAGCTGCTCTGGTGTGGGCTGCAAACAGTTCTCTTAGCAACCTAGAGGTACGAGAAATCCTGCAAGGAACGGCCGAGGACCTCGGTCTCCGAGCAGAACATCAGGGATACGGGCTGGTGAGGGCTGACCGTGCCGTAGCGGCTGCTCTGGCGCTCGGAGTTCCGCCAGAGCCCGGGTATGGTGCGATCCAGGGTACTGTCACAGACGGAACATCTCCCCTCGCGGGAGCTAGCGTGGTAGTGAAAGATACTGGCCTTTTTGGTGTGACGGACGAAGACGGCCGCTACTTCATAGGACACGTCCCGAGCGGCAGCTTCGAAGTGGTTGCATCGCACCCGGACTGCGTACCCGCGACACGACAGGTGAGCGTCAGCAAAGACGCCACTGCCACACTGGATTTCGTTCTCATCAGGCGGCCTCTGATGCAAGCGGGAGACATCCGATTTGCAGTCGCCAAACGTTATGGCTCTTTCGCGGATATTACCGTTACTGTAGTCGTGCTTGATTCTGCCAACGGCGCTCCAGTGTCCGGCGCCAAAGTCTCCGTGACAGTGGCCCATGAAAGCCGCAACTGGGCCTTTTTGGGCAACACAAAATCTGATGGAACCGTTACGTTCACGCTGAAGAAAGCGCCGACCGGTGCGTACACGGCGACCGTCACGGACATAGCACATGAAACTTATGTCTGGGATGAAGTCGTAAAGTCACAAGAGTTTGTGCTGAACTGAGAAGTGAAATTCCAAGACCCGGAGGGCAAGCAGGTCACGATCCTTCTACCATCCGGGTTTTGACTTGGAGCAAAAAGCGAACCAAACTGCGCGAAAGATGGCTGATACGAGTAACGTACAGTCCGAATGGCACAATTGGAAGAAGGAATACAATAGTTGTGGGTATAAATCAATGGAAACACCGTAGTTAGGGAGTGAATGTATGCCCAGACCCTTAAAGCCCCGGTGGGTGAACTTCATACCCCACGTAACGTACTACAAACCCTCAGGCGTGCCTATGAGGCAGCTTGAGGAGGTGTGTCTCTGTCTTGAAGAGCTTGAGGCGCTCAGGCTCAAGGACATTGAAGGGTTGGATCAGAACGCGTGCGCTGAGCGGATGAATCTGAGCCAGAGTACATTCCAGCGCATATTGTCCGGGGCCCGGATCAAACTCACCCGCGCCATAGTGGAAGGCAAGGCCATCCGGATCGAGGGCGGTAACTACCAGCTGATTGAAGGCTGGGTGTTCTGCCGGAGATGTGGACACCGGTGGAAAGGGGAAGGGGAAAACGAGCCTGCTGGGGATAAACGGGTGTGTCCCTCGTGCGGCAAAGGTGAAGTGCAAGAAGGCTGGCATCACGGCCACAGGAAGGGTCCGCCGCCTTGGATAAGGCGAGGACACGACCGAGAATAAGTTGCCTCTTAGACATGGGGTGATAGATGGGGAATTGGCGGCCAATGTTACTGGCTTCTGCGCCCAGTTTGTGTACGGTTGCGCCAGCGAGGACAACAGGAAACTGCTTGGCCAGTGATCCGGACGGTGCGCTTGCCCGGTAGCCAGCCAGTTTCCCGCCACCACCGACCTCTCTTGGGTATTGCTGGTGTTGTGCGAACACTGGACTACTCAAAGGTTCGGCAAATTACGGGCTGGCCCTAGCCTGGAGAGAACATTACCGTTTCTGGCAAAAGGAAACCCATCCCTTACCGCCTCAGTTCCCGGACGCCCTACTACCGCACCTGCACAGGTTCACAGGTAGTTGCGGATCACTTGACCTTGACACTTGAATCAAGCCATAGGTCTTGAGAGGTGTGTTTCCTCCGACACTTCCTTTTGGCTCCTGCAGAAGGTGCGCGCAAGGCTACCACGGGCCATTACCCCCTCTACAACAGGCGGCGCATTGCGGAAGCAGGGGGGCGCTCACTATTTTCCTCCTTTATGCCAGTGCAGCAAAGCCTTGCCAGACCCGGTGTATCTTCGCATTGGCTGATCCGCCGTGGACGCTCAAGGTCTGAATTATGGACACATGACTTCCTTTTCTGGCAGTATGAAAGCCCGCGTTCGACAGTTCATAGGCAATATTGGCCGTTTTGAGACGAGTTTCAAATCATGTAGCAGGGATTATGTTTTGATATGAAGCGTTATAAGCCAGATTGCCATAGTAACACGTTAGTTGTAATTAAGACTTGATGTGAATGTAGTATATGTGCTAGAATATAGACATGTACATAAGGACCATTCAGAGGAAAAACAAAGACGGTTCGGTGGTACGCTATGTACAGTTGGCTCACAACTACTGGGATAGCGCAGCCGGCCAGTCACGGGCGAAGGTCATATATAACTTTGGCCGTGAAGACGAACTTGACACTGAGGGGCTCCGCCGGCTGATCAGGAGTGTGGCCAGATACCTGGGACCACAAGAGGTCCTGAAACTGGAAGCGCACTACAGCGGGGATGCTCCTCTTTCGTTTGTTTCAAGCCGTGCTCTTGGAGGAGCCTGGGTCCTTAATGA
>DYEP01000007.1 GCA_020725675.1 Symbiobacterium sp.
ACCATCTTCTCAAGTTTGCCTTTGTTTGGGGATAGGAGTTTTACCTTTAGTGTTACTGTCTGCATCCAACATCTCTTCCGGTCTGCTTAAATTATAGCACGATCTGGGAGAAAGAAACAAGTCGCCATTCATCCCCCGATTTAAATCGGGGGCATTCTGGCGAGGCTTTTGTAAACTCCCTTAGTCTACGGAGTAAGGGGGCAGCACACCTGCGAGTTCCCCTTCCCCGGCAACTGTGGCCAAACTTGTAGCTTGCAGCAGAGCTCGTAAATTCCTCCCGATAAGAGGTTCATAATCCCAAAGTCCAAGCGACGTAATCTTCGCCAAGACTCGGTCCCTTACGTTCTCACTCATATCACCACCCAGGAGCGCTTCCGTCTCCTCGACAGTAAACTCATCCTGCACTTGCTCAAACCGGAGAAGACCTCTGTTCTCCGGACATACCCTCTGGCACGCAAGGCATCCCAAAAGGCAGTTGTGGGACGTCTCATGAATCCACTGTGGCCAGGGTTCCCGGCTTTCATTCCATAGAGTCAGGCAGCGCCCTGCATGAAGCACGAAACTCTCATCGCTGATGGCTCCTGTCGGGCAGGTCTTGCGGCACGCGGTGCAGCGGGCACACCGCTTAAGAAGTGATGCATCATTCCCGACTGTTTGTGGCTCGATTGCGCTCTCGGGCTTTTCGTCTGTGACAAACCCTACCAGCTGATGGTAGCTGCCAAGTCCCGGTACGTAGACGATATTATTCCTCCCGTAGCGCGTCAGTCTAAGCTTTGCAGCCAGCAGCTTGAGCGGGGCGAAAAGCGGCATAACGCGATATCCCAGGGGAGATACCCTGGCGGACATCTCCCGAATGACCTCTTTTATGGTCCTGGTGTAGCCTACGTAGGTAGGCGGGAGGATCGTATGAAACGGGCCATGCACCGTCCGGAAAGTAACGACGTGGGCAGGCCGCGGCACTGCGACTACCCCTACCGCCCCGGCTTCCTTCAGATCCAGACCGTCCATATAACTGAACTTACTGACGTAGTGCCTGAATACTCTCTCGTCCATTTCCCCGGCATGGAACCTCTTGTCCATCTCCGCTCGTACCTCGTCCAGCAGGGACGGTGCGCCCCAAGCGATGTGGTAACCGCGCTCCTTGGTCCATTCAAGTATAGCACCATTCATGCGTCTGCCCCTCCCCCTTGGTTCTCACTTTGACACACCCTCTACCGCTCTCGTATAATACAGGCGATACCTGCACAAGATGGGCGGAAATCCCCAAGCAGACCGCTTATGGCTGTGTTTCGCGTGGCCGAATCTGTAACCATCATGAGGCTTCATGTGTATTACACGGTCATTGTACCATAGCTGACTTCGTTCCACAACTCCCTTGAAAGAGAAAGCGAGGTATGAAGGTGCTGTGAGGCTTCTGTTCGTGGATTTTTTAAACAGCATCCTGCGAGACTGGAAAGGCTCAGGCCAGATAGAGGACCGTCTGGAAAGCCCCAAATGGCGGAGACAGTTCCTGGATGCGTGGCAGTTTTTCGGGGTAGAGGATCCGCCTGGACCTAACACAATGGCCTCTCTCATCCAGCTGCGCTGCCTCTTGCAGCGGATGGTAGAGACCCTGGATGCAAGAGAACCACAGTCGCCAGGTGACATTTCTGAACTGAACCGTTTTCTCGCCCTCCGGCAGCCCATACCGTGCCTGGTAGCCGAGGAACAGCACTATCGCCTCCAGATGCAGCCCACCCAGAGGGACTGGTACTGGGTGATGACAGAGATCGCCCTGTCCTTCGCCAGGATCCTGCTTGACGATTATACACGGGTGAAGATGTGCGCCAACCCTGACTGTCGATGGGTGTTTTATGACGAAAGCCGCAACCGAACGCGCCGCTGGTGCGAGAGGCGGTACTGCGGAAACTTGATGAAGGTACGGAGGTTTCGGGCACGCCAGGCGGTACCGTCGGTGAAAACATGAAGTTAACATGCACCCAGCGGCGGAAAACTTGGCGCAACTGGTAGAACTGGTCATGCGGGAAGGGGCGAGGGCGGCCCGCCTGATCGCAGCCAAAGATGTGGTGGTGGACGAGCGGGTGCGGCTGACGGGTGCGGCTGAAGTGCCAGGTACCCCTGTGCCCTGATTTTGGCCGCGCTCTGATGTGCCCCCCGGACTGCCCTCCGTGGGTGAATTCCGCGTGCTCCTGGAAAAATACCGGCAGGCCCTGCTGATCCAGGTAACCCGTCAGGTCAGTTGCAGTACCTCCCAGGACCGAAGCGGTATTTACGCGCCAGCCAGGGAGCTGCACCGTTTGGTAAACCTGGCGGAAAGCAGGGCGTTTTCCATGGGGTTAAGGTTTGCCGCAGGGTTTATTGGCGGTTCCTGCCGGCTTTGCGATACTGCGTGGGCGTGGGTGCCCCGGAGCCGTGCCGCCACCCGTTTCAGGCGCGATCCTCTATGGAGGCCATGGGGATCGACGTGGTGGCCACCGTGGAGCGGGCAGGTCTACCCGTCGCCTTTCCGGTGACGGACAAGGTGACGTGGACAGGGCTAGTACTCCTCTTTTGACATCATCCGGCACCGTACCCTCTGGCAGCGGCCAGTCAATCTTTTCCCCGCGTGCCACCCACCGCAGCAACTTGACGCGTTTGCCAAAGAGTGTTGGTAGCCCCGGCCGCTGCAGTAACGGTTCTCTGGGAGAAATTATGTGGTCCGAAAGCCTCCCCGCTTACTGGTTCTTTTCAAGCACGGAATGCAGCCCATCAATAAAGGTATGAATGTCGGTTCTAAGATCTTCAAGGGTTCCGGGGAGCAATTTCAGCAGTTCAAGCAGCCGGTCACTGTCCAAATTGACTCCGTACACATTCCGGACAACATGACGGAAAGAACGATACTTGTCCAAGGAAGCGGCGGTTTCCTTGCGTAACACCGCCGGCCTTACTCCCGGAATGTCCAGGGTCATTTGCTGAAGGAGCGCCCGGTGCCAGGAAGGGTTTGACGGTAGTACCTCGTCTATTTCGCGACCGATTATTTCAAACATGTTCTCACAGGCCACGTACAGATCATGGAGAATGGAACCGATTGCCCGTGACATCCTCCCCTCACTAAAGTGAGAGGCATCCATCGGGATGCGAGAGGTTAGCCAGCATTCCGGCGGTGGACCGCCATCATCACCTTGGCCATGAGGGGTGCCACCCTCCCCTTTCCCACAGGGTCATGCCCCGC
>DYEP01000078.1 GCA_020725675.1 Symbiobacterium sp.
ATTACCCCTTGCTGACAAGCTTAAGCCGAGCTTTAGCCACCGGGCACCCAGGATTTTCTCAAGTTTATGAGGACAGCTGAAGAAAACCGTCTTATAAGTGGCTGGCCACTCGACCAGACTCCAAGGATTGTTCCGGATGCAAAAGGCATAAGAACCCGAGGTTCGGCGTTTTCCATCATCTATCTGCTCCGTTTCAGGTAAGTGTCCACCGTTGTTAATGGGCCCTGGAGACCACCAGCTCATGTAGCCGCGCGAGCAGCCAGCCCGGCCGCTCCTGGTGCCCCCACGCTGGCTGGAGAGCGTGCTCTTCAAGCGTCTAAAGTGCCTGCGGCATCGACTGATTAAGACAGTCCGGCGCAGCCTCTCCCGCCCCCGCACCGTCCCTCTGGTTTTCCCCACAGGGCCCGCCCCAATCTTGATGGTGACTGCAAACATGCGAGGAGGGAAGTGCGCGTATTACGAACACTCTGATCCCTGGAATAGCCGTTGCCCGCGCCGCGAAGCGACGGGCTACTGCGTTCTGGTGCCCCAGCGAAGCTGGCCAGGATTTGCGCTGGCTGGAAAACGTACAAGCCTGTGTAGCTGTCGAAGTCGCTCTAGAACACTTTCTGGCCGTAGGTGGCTTGATCCCCATGTTTCCTCATATAGTGTCTGTCAAGGAGTACCTGTGGAATCGGTTTACACGCTGGGTTAAGGGCAAGAGTTGCGTACGCGGTCTTCGCAACCTCCTCGAGCACCACGGCGTTGTACACCGCATCGTGCACGTCCTTGCCCCAGCAAAACGGGCCATGACTCGCCACCAGCACACCAGGGACGTGTCTGTAGTCCAGGTCCTTAAAGGCCTGCACAATAGTTAAACCAACATTTACCGCGTAGTCGGTGCGGATCTCCGCAGGTCTTAACTGCCTGGTACACGGTATGGGGCCGTAGAAGTGGTCGGCATGCGTGGTGCCGAGGCAGGGTATGGGAGCGTTCGCCTGTGCCCAGGCGGTGGCCCACGGAGAATGAGTGTGAACGACGCCGCCGATCTCAGAGAAGTTGCGGTAAAGCACCAGGTGAGTGGGAGCGTCCGAAGACGGCCTCAGGTGCCCGTCCACGACGTGCCCTCTTTCAAGGTCCAGGACAACCATCTTGTCGGGCGACAGTTCCTCGTAGGGGACGCCACTGGGTTTGATCACGACCAGGCCTTGCTTTCTGTCGATCCCGCTGACATTGCCCCACGTGTATATGACAAGCTTTCTCGCGTACAACTCCAGGTTGGCGGCCAAGACCCGCTCTTTCAGTTCAGACAGCATGTAGATGTCCCCCTGTTCTCTCACGCCTGTCACCCTGCCAATGGCCGTTCTTCCGAAGGCTCACAGCGTCCGCAACTCCTCCTCCAGAATGCGGCCGA
>DYEP01000079.1 GCA_020725675.1 Symbiobacterium sp.
AGGGGGCGGCCAAACACTAACCCGGGCTACTGCTGCCCATGTAAAACTACGACCGCCCTTGCCTGCGCCCAGTCTTTGCTTGTACCCCGACCCTTAGTTGTTTAATTCGCCAGGGTTGCGGTTTTATCATGCCAACACTAAGGGCACAACTTCACGGACGAAGTTATAGATTGACATACCTAAAAAACCGCACTCAATAACCAAAGGACCTTGGTACCGCAAGGTCCCATTAAATGGAGAGGAACTCACCACGGAATCCGGCTGCATTTGCATGATCGTAAATTTCCATTTCCAGATATCCTAGTTGTCCGTGCTGAAGCACTTGATGTCAGTCAACATGTCGTGGGGATCTCCGGTTGTTCGGGGATTGGGTTGCCAGAGAGGATTTGCAGACCTCACTAGCGAACTACGTAGACAGCTGCTTCCGTGCCGTGTTTGGATAGAGATATGATAGCGAGGGGTCTTCTTTGTCTGATAGTGATAACATTGAAGCTTCTGTTGCGAAACCTCCTTTCTATGATAAGGTTTTTCATAAGTCAAGCGAACACATGGACGATCTGCCTGACTGCTGCGTATCATTGACCGTGACGTCGCCCCCTTACTGGAACGCAATAGATTACGATCGGCATTCGGAAGACCCAACGCAGGACTATAGAACGCGCCAATATGCCGTAGGCTTTGAAGAGTATGAAGAGTACCTGAGGTGGTTTGAGAAAATTTGCTGTGAAGTGCTGCGAGTGACAAAACCAGGGGGCTTTTATGCGATAGTGGTCGGTACAGTGCTGCTTGATAAAAAGCACTACCCGGTTCCTTTCGATATCGCCGCAGCCTTGAGTAGGAAGGGGTGGGACTTTCACCAGGACTACGTCTGGCATAAGGTAACGGGGGGAGTAAAGAGGGCAGGGGTACTTATTCAAAGACCTTATCCCGGCTACTTCTATCCGAACATAATGACAGAGTATATTTTGGTTTTTCGCAAGCCTGGGCCCCCCATATTCCATCGAAGAAACGAAGCCGAGCGAGAGAACGCCAGGATCCCGACTGAACGACTTTTTACGAATGAGATCGCAAACAATGTGTGGCACATTGCGCCCGTCCCCCCAGGGCACCTGGATCACCCCTGTGCATTTCCGGAAGAGATACCGTACAGGTTGATACAACTGTACTCATATCCCAACGACCTCGTACTGGATCCATTCTGCGGTTCGGGCCAGACCCTGAAGGTAGCCCACCATTTATCCCGTCACTACGTAGGTTATGATATTAACAAGAAATATGTTGAACTGTCGGAAAGGCGCATCCATGAACCTTCTGGAATCAGGGAGGAGCAGCTGGTTGCCGTATTTGACAAGATCCCGATCGATACCAAGCGCGTGAGTGTTTCGCGCAACACCTCAAGAACCCGGTACGGAAAGAAGAAGATAATGATCACCGGCAGATGAAGCTGCATGTACTTTGTGATGTCCAGGAAGGCGGGATGTCCTGCTGCTCTCGTTCGACACGCGGCCTGCAGAGTTGTGTAGCCACCAGAGGCACGCCGACTGACCTGAAGGTTACCTTGTTTTGCAGCCTGTCCTTTGGCCATGGTGTATCCGTGCACCGCGTTAGGGAAGTAGGAGAGGAATAGCGGGATATTCTCCGCGCGGAGCAATGGTGTTATCCTGTCTCCTGAACAGGTCTGGCTGTCCGATTGTGCCTTTGGGCAAAACGTTCACATCTTGGGTGTCTTCGAGCATACCCGGGAACGCTGGCTTACTGGAGTCGACGCAGCAGCTCCTCGTTCTCCCGGAGGCGTTTCATGATCTCATAAATGACATCTTCCTGAGCATCCGAACCGACTGCAGGCACGCTTTCAACCGGTTTCCCCATGAGGAACGCTGCTACCTCCGTCGCGGTTCTTGCCTCATACACTTCATTTGTACGGCTGTCAACAAAGGCCTGGTAGGCGATGCCAGCCGCGTCTTCCGGTATCACAGCCAGTTTCCAGTACAGGCTGCCATTACGTATAAACGGGAGTGGCTCCACGAGGTGAAAACGGCTCCAGTCCACAATGGGGTTGGCCCGTCTCACATAGTCCGCTGCGCGGACCGGGCCGGTGAGCGTGTCGTCTTCGGGCAGTTCAAACAGGCTGATCTCCCCGTTCACGGCGTTGACCAGGAAAATCTTGAATATCCCGTGGCTTTCGCCGTAGGGTTCCGTACCTACAAACCACATGGGTCCCTCTGTGGTCATAACAAGGAACGGCTGCCTGTTTAGCTGGATGGGGCTTTTAACATCCTGGATCTGAATCTGGTCCTTATGAATGAACAGCTTGTTCAGCACGCCCAGTCGGTACTGGTATGCATTGACGTACTGACGCGCCAGCAGTTCCGGGAAGATGCGATTACCCGCCGTCACGGGGTGTTCAATGGCTTCTTCAGGGGATAGGAGAGACACGTTCCCGTCGGAGTCGACCAGGAACAGACCTGCGAATTGCGGCACGGTATGGATTACACCCCAGTACAGGCGGAACTGGTACTTTATTGCCGGCACTACGGTGTAGATGTCGTCACTGGAAACGAGGTAGTAGGGGTCCTCTGTGGTGACGAAGTAGCGCTTTCGGTAAATGTTCCACCACAGGTTATCGGTTATCTGCATACCTTCGCCCACCCGCAGTGTACGGCTCACCATCCTCGAGTTTTTCTCCTGGGTGGTAGCGTCTATCAGGACGACCCCCATGTTCTGATTCAGGAAGGTGATCACCAGTCCGTCCGGGATGAGCGGGAATACCCACGTCAACCTGCCATCCACCAACACCATGCCTTCTGTCCCCAGCTTGTACTGGCTAAGTTGCAGCGAGTCCTTGGCATACCGGTACGCGACCTCGTAGGGCATCAGCCGTATTAGCTGAGTGGAATCAGGCAGCCGGTTCACCTTGCTATAGGATAAGGTTTGCGAAAGATAGGTGGCCCTGCCCCAGGATGCGAACACAAATAGCGCGGGCAGGATAAACAGGCAAAGCAGGACGGCCCCTGCGGGAAGCAGACGGAAACGGTACGTTTTCTTGGAGACCTGTCCCCTGTTGTTGTAGGTGGCGGTAAACTGGCGCTCCTTGGACAGAAACCTCCACCGTGGGAGGACAAAGCGACTGAGCAGAAAAGTAAAAAGGAGGCCCTGCAAGATCTCCGGCCTGGTGTAGAAAAACATAACAGGTGCGTGAAACCAGGTACGGAAGAACCAGATCAAGACCAGGACAATTGCAAGGGATGCCCACATCAGGTACTTCTTCATCGGTTCGACAACCCCTTTTGATAACAGGACTTCGAGTCCAGTTGAGATCCCTAATTTTGCGAATTCAACAGGCACCAGAGATTTCCTTCCGTGGACGTCAGAGTAAGCGGACCCCCTCTGTACAGGTGATCATGGAAATGACCAGGCCAAACGGCCTGGTCTTGAATGTTGGCCAGGGAAGCCTAGCCGCCTAAATAGGCCTTCTTTACGTCGGGGTTATCAAGAAGGGTTCTGGAGGGTCCTTCCATGACGAGCCTGCCGTTTTCCAGCACGTACCCCCTTTCTGCGAACCGAAGCGCCAGTCTGGCGTTTTGTTCAACAAGGAGGATGGTGGTACCTTCGTTGTTTATCTCTTTCAAAGCCTCGAACACGCTCAGCATGAGCAGGGGCGCAAGCCCCATCGACGGCTCATCAAGCAGCATCATCCTACGGCCGCTCATGAACGCTCGTCCGACTGCGAGCATCTGTTGTTCCCCGCCGCTCAACGTCCCGGCTTTCTGGTTCATCCTTTCTAAGAGACGTGGAAATATGGCGAAAACGCGTTCCAGATCCCGGGCACACTGGCGCCGGTCCTTCCTCGCGAACGTCGCCAGTTTCAGGTTTTCCATGACCGTCAGGTTTTCGAATATGCGCCTGCCCTCGGGTACGTGTGATATGCCCAGTTCGCTTACGACCTTGTCCGGCGGGTATTTGAGCAGGTCCTTGCCCATGTAGGTCATGCGCGTCCCGGGATCTACCGAGATCAGACGGGAAATTGCTCGGAGCGTGGTGCTCTTGCCGGCCCCGTTAGCGCCGATGATACACACTATTTCTCCAACGTCTATCTCGAAACTGATCCCGTGAAGCGCTTTGATCCTATCATATGAAACTTGAAGATCCGATACGGACAGAAGCATCAGGCCTCCACCTCCCTGCCCAGGTAGGCCTCTATGACCCTGGGGTTTTCGCGGATCTCTTCAGGCGCACCTTCCGCGATCACCTCGCCAAAGACCAGACACTGTATGGTCTCGCACAGGTCCATCACGACCTTCATCCTGTGCTCTATAAGGAAAATGGCAAGACCTAGATCTTGGTGGACCTGCCTGATCGTGTTGACCATATCGAGCATTTCTTCCGGGTTCATCCCTGCGGTAGGTTCGTCCAGCAGCAGCACTTTCGGGTTTGTAGCCAGTGCCCTTGCTACCTCCACTCTCCGCTGTGCACCATAAGGCAAGTTTGTGACTACCTGGTCTGCGAACTTGGCGACGCCCATCATCGACAGGAGATAGTAAGCCTGTTCCTCAATTTCAGATTCCTCTTTGTACCTTCTTGGAGTTCCGAAGAACGCACCGACGAGGCCGTACTGGATGGTAGAGTAGCGTGCCAGCTTTACGTGCTCAAGCACAGTCATGTGCCTCCACAGCCTCATGTTCTGGAACGTTCTGCAGATGCCCATAGCTGCGATCCGGTGCGGCTCAAGACCTACGATGTTCTTTCCTTCAAACAAGATACTGCCTTCTGTGGGCTGGTAAATGCCTGTTATGAGGTTGAACACAGTGGTCTTCCCTGCGCCGTTTGGGCCTATGAGCCCCCTTATCTGGCCGGGTTCGATGTGCAAATTGTAGTTGTACACAGCGCGCAGGCCGCTGAAGTAGTGAGTCATCCTCTCAATCTGAAGCAATGGTGTGTTCCACCTCTCTTTTGGGTTTCCGCCTGGGTTGTACGATCTTGCTGGGGTCAAGTTCTTTGAACGCGAGTAGACCTGTCGGGCGGAACATCATGACGAGTATGAGGAGCACCGGGATGATAATCCATTTATAAATCTCCAGCGGGCGCAGCGCCTCGCTGAACAGAGTAAAGCCTACGGCACCCACCACCGAACCGACTACTGAGTTCAGCCCTCCGAAATAGAGCATGGCAAGCACCTCAGCGAGTTTCTGGACTCCAAAGGTGCCGGGATTTACGTACCTCATCACGTGTGCCAGGAGCCCCCCGGCCACGCCTGCCCAGAACGCCGCGAACAAGAAGGCCACCATCTTGGTCTTCCTGGTGTTCACCGTCATGGCGTTTGCTGCTACTTCATCGTCCCGTACAGCGTTGAGCGCCTTTCCCAGTATTGATCTGACGAAGTTATTAACAACCCAGACGCATACCACCGCCCAGATGAACACGGCGGGGAGACTCGCCCAGTCAGGCTGGTTCATGAACCCCCGAGGACCCCCGATGATCTCCATGTTTTCAATAGAACTCTTCACGATAAACATGAACGCCAGCGAGATGATGGCCAGGTAGTCCCCGCGGGTTCTGAAGGACGGTATGGCTACAGCGAGCGCTCCCACCGCCGCCAGAATGCCTCCAATAATCAGCACTAAGGGGAACAGGAATGGCCCGATAGCGGGAGGCAAAAGCGGGGCACCGAACACGTCATCGTTAACGAAAAGCAATACTGTCAACACGGACGATGTATAGGCCCCTATGGCCAGAAAACCAGGGTGGGAGCACGAGAACTCGCCCATATAACCGTTTATCACGTTAAGGCTGAGCGTTGCCATTACAGCTATTAGCA
>DYEP01000080.1 GCA_020725675.1 Symbiobacterium sp.
TGGGTCGCGCCCCACGCGGGCGCGTGAGTTGAAACAAGCAGAAGCTGGAGGAATTGATCGAGCCGCTGTTGGTCGCGCCCCACGCGGGCGCGTGAGTTGAAACCGTTATGGCGTCCGCGGTCTGCGCCGGATAGGAGGTCGCGCCCCACGCGGGCGCGTGAGTTGAAACGCCGTGGCCGCATTGCACGACGAAACGCTTATCGTGTCGCGCCCCACGCGGGCGCGTGAGTTGAAACTGTTCGCCTCCTTTCAAATACGGGCGCAGAAACGGGTCGCGCCCCACGCGGGCGCGTGAGTTGAGACTTCTCGTGCACAAAGATTCCTGGGCCAATGAAAGGCCAAAACCCACGACTAAAGTCGTGGGCTGTGAGCAATTCACTGAGTCTGAGTAATTCGGCTATGCTTGCCCAGCTGCCCCCTCTCTCATGCTGGGACTAGAGTCCCCCGGCAATTTCATGTCTCCGGTGATCGGGTTTCATAGGGCACAGATAGGCCGAAAAATAGGCATTTTGGGTGTTTTCGCGGGGCCTCAAAACGCTATTTTACCTGGTCGGAGCGGCCGGACTTGAACCGGCGACCTCATGGTCCCGAACCATGCGCGCTACCGTCTGCGCTACGCCCCGACTAAACTCCATTCGTTCTGTCGTAATCGACAAAGCAATTATAACACTTTGGTGCATGCAAAATCAACGCCTACATCGTACCTTTGGTTGCAGATGTTGCTCTTTCAGGCGGATTTCTCTCTTATGTAAAGCTAACTGGGATGGAGCAGTAAGAATGTAGATTTTGCCCCAGTGATGTAAGTCCAGGTGGTGTTTTAGCCAGAGCACGAATTGGTATTCATGGCAAAGGCTGTGATAATTTGGGTCTGAAATCCCATATCCACGTAGCAGGAGAAATTCTTTTTCCTTTGAAACTTCACACCACATCGACTCAGTCTTGAAATGCCTGTGTGACCAGTATCTTGCGCTGGATCGCCTTCCAGACGAATATACAACGCGCAACGAAGGTATTCTTTTTGTTGCGGCGCTTATGGCTCGCTTTTCTTCCATTTGTCGTTAGAGCCCTAGTTACTGTCCGAAAGCAACGGCGAAAAGGAAAGTAGCGTAAGAAAGAGAAGTTATGTGAAGATTAGGGGCCTTTCTCACCGGGAAGCGAGGTGATCTTTCATGTTTGAAGGTTACGCGGATCAATCGGGTCTGATCAGATTATCATGGGACGATATCATGCAGATGTGCAAGCAGCTTGCCAAGGAGATAAAGGAAGACTTCGATCCCGAGGTGGTCGTCGGCATAGCAAAAGGGGGCGTGATTCCCGCCACAATCATTGCTTCTATGCTAAGGGTCGAGTTTTATCCGATACGGTTGTCGCGAAGAATAAGAGAACGACTAATAAGGCAGGTGCCTGAGGTTATCGTTCCGCTCACTGAAGACGTGGAGGGAAAACGCACGCTGATCGTGGATGAGATGAGCGTGACCGGTGAGACGCTGAAGATGGCGGTTTCGGAAGCAAAGCGAAAGGGTGCCAAGAGAGTAAAGACTGCTACCCTGTATGTTCACCCTGATTCATTTAGACCCACGTGGTACTGCTTTGAGACGGAGTCTTTGGTGATTCCTCCGTGGGATTTTGAAGTGCTGGACGGAGGTGAGTTCGTGATCCGCCCGGAGTATTTGTCTAAAATGGAGAGACTGGAATGAGGGAAGGTTGTTTTTATGATGCGGCTGAGATACATAAGGAAGAGGCACATCTTTCGTCTTACAGTGCCCAGTTGATATCACATACAGGTTGTCTTGACTGTGTACAGGAGGATTCACTTGAAACGCTTGTTGTTTTTCGCCGCTTTATACATATCTAAGATTCTCATTCGATTCCTCAGACTCACGGGCAGGGGTGGGTCCACCCTTCCTGGGCGAGTCGCCAGGCGGGTTTACCCCGGCATTTTGCGGGAGCTGGCTGCTCAACCCCGGGCAGTGGCGATAGTTACCGGCACCAATGGAAAGACCACGACTTCCACCATCCTGGCGAGGATACTGAGGGAGACCGGGCAGTCTGTCGTACACAACAGCTCCGGTGCCAACCTCCTGTCAGGCGTAACCACGAGCCTTGTGAGTTTCTCGAACCTGAGAGGGGAGATCACCGCGGACGTGGCGGTGCTGGAGGTGGATGAAGCCACCGTCCCGATTGTGCTCGATGAGGTGCCGGCAAAGGTAGTGCTTGTGACGAATTTTTTCCGCGACCAGCTGGATCGCTACGGAGAGCTGGAGTATAGCGTTTCTGCAGTGAAGCGCGGGCTTTCGAAACTGGGCCCGGACGCAAAGGCTGTGCTCAATGCTGATGACCCAATTGTTGCGTCGCTGGGAGAGGGCCTTTCCGCTGAGACAGTATACTATGGCATCGACGACCCGCGTCTTCTTCACAAAAACAGGTCGCATGCTTCAGACGTGAAGCACTGCGGGGGTTGTGGCGCCCCTCTTGAATACGACGGCTACTTCTACGCGCACCTCGGCTGGTACCGCTGCGAGCGCTGCGCGAGTCGCCGTCCCTGGCCGCACCTGGCCGCAGAGAACGTAGAACTCAGAGGGGGAGAAGGTACGACGTTCAGCGTGAAAGGCCACGGCGGCAGGATGACCCTCCCCGGCCTTTACAACCTCTACAACGCCATGGCAGCTTTGGGAGCAGCGGTAACTCTTGGGGCATCGATAGACGCAGCCCTCGGCGCGATAGAGTCGTTTGAGAGCGCGTTTGGAAGGATGGAGAGGTTGAGTGTCCAGGGCAGGAAGGTATTCATGGCCCTGGCCAAGAATCCTACAGGTTTCAATCAGGTACTTTCCACGCTGTTCCGAGATGGCACAAACGCACCCTACCTTATGATCGCCATTAATGACCGGATCGCCGATGGAAAAGACGTATCCTGGTTGTGGGATGTGGATTTTGAAGTGCTGGCGGACAAGCAGCTCGAGTTCGTAGTCGTGTCGGGGCTTCGCGCATATGACATGGCGGTCAGACTCAAATATGCGGGGGTGAGCGCAGGGAAGATTTCCGTTGAGCCCGGGCTGCCGGCTGCTTTCACGAAGGCGATCGCATCCACGCCGCAAGGTGAGACGCTCACGGTACTGCCCACCTACACGGCTATGCTTGAGCTCAGACAGTACCTGGTACGCAAAGGATATACCAAGGCGTGGTGAGGTGAGTCACGTGGAGTTAACGCTGTGCCATCTATATCCTGAACTCATGAATCTTTATGGGGACCGCGGGAATGTGATCGCACTTTCGCGCAGGTGCCAGTGGCGCGGGATACGTATTACCATAGAGCCCAGGACCCTCGGTGACGAGGTGGACTTAAGTTCATACGACATCATATTCATAGGAGGCGGGCAAGACAGGGAACAGCGGCTTATCTGCTCGGACTTCCGCTTCAAAAAAGGCGCGTCGCTGAAAGAGGCCATCGAGTCTGGTTGCGTTGTGCTTGCCATATGCGGGGGGTACCAGCTTTTGGGCCGCGCCTATATCACACTTGAAAAAGAGGAGATACAGGGAATCGGTGCGCTGGACTTAGTTACTTATGCCGGTGACAGGCGTATGATAGGTAACGTGGTCATCGAAAGCAGGGTGGACGGGCTCACCGGCACCATCGTGGGTTTTGAGAACCACTCAGGCAGGACATACCTTGGCGACGGGCTTTCTCCACTTGGGAAGGTGCTTCGCGGGTACGGCAACAACGGGGAGGACGGTACGGAGGGTGTTTCGTACAGGAACACCTTCGGGACGTACTTGCACGGCTCGCTACTTCCGAAGAACCCGACGTTTACCGACCATCTGATCCGACTGGCGCTTCTCCGGAAATACGGGGAGACAGAGATAACACCTCTTGATGACGCGCTTGAGCAGGCTGCGCACAGGGAAGCCATCCGCATCGCCGGCGAGGTTAGTTAAGGCCAGGAGGCTTCTGCCTTCTTAACCTCCCTCGCGCGCACGTTCACCAGGGTCCGTGAGGCAAGAACGATGCTGACCACCTGGATATTGTAGGTGTGCTCCTTGGTCTCAAGCAGCCGCTCATGAAAGATATCGTGGACGAGAGCAGGATCGAGCTCCGACACCTCCCGGCCGATGAAGCGTGCACCTAGCGGTCTTAAGGCTTTCTCAACCTCCGTCCGATCTCCGGCGCCTACGAGTTCGCAGGAAATGAGCACCTCCTCGACTACGTGACGCGGACGCCTGCCGAGGGAGGATCTCAGGTTCTCTAAGGAGGCTTCTGTTTCCTGTATCGAGTGAACAAGTCGCTCGTTCTCGATAAGCAGCTGTTCGATACGAGACGCAGAAAAGGCATGCATGAACGCAGCACCGAGAACGAAGCCTAGAAGCAGTGTGGCCAGCCGGTAACGGTTCACTGCTTTGGCCCTGCAAGCAGCGTGAGGAGGACGTAGCCCATGTGTGCCCCGGTGAACGCAGACAAAAGGAACAGGCTCTGCTTGGCGACGACTTTCAGCTGACCTCCCAGTATGCCGGTCTCGATATTGCGTATGGTTGAGAATGTTCCGCCGAGCGCTGCCACCATGCCCCAGATCTTGAGGCGTTCAGCGAGGACAGCCACGGTATGCAAGGGGAGATCCCCGGTGAGCGCACAGGCGAGTGCGCCGATGATTGAACCACCTGTGACCACCCCGAGCGATATGAAAAACGCGTATGTCAGGTCGCTCACAAACTCTGACAAGTTTTCGCCTCCTATTTGAAAACACTCTATGCAACCGGATGTACTTTCAGAATGGGGGAGAGGAATGGAAGTCACTGTCGGAGTAGCTAAGATACCCAAGTCGGGATTCCAAGAGAGCGGAGATAGTCTGGAAACAGTTGAAAGGCCAAGGGGCGGGCTGTCGGTGATCATGGCTGACGGCCAGGGGAGCGGCCGTCCGGCGAAGAGGCTGTCGTCCCTCGTAGTTGCCAAAGCCGCGGCCCTTATAGCAGACGGTACGAGGGACGGTGCGTGCGCGCGCGCAGTGCACGACTACCTTTATTCCATGCGCGAGGGCAAGGTACTTTCCACGCTCGTCATCGTATCGGTAGACCTGCACACCAAGTCGCTCATTGTCTCGAGGAACACCGCAAGTCCGGTGTTGCTGGATGACGGGTCCGAGATCACGCTGCTTGACCAGGAAGTCCCGAATATCGGTGTAAACAGCATGGTGAAACCCCAGGTGACGGAGGTCCCGCTCAAGGAAGGTTTGCTCTGTATAGGCATATCTGACGGAGTGGCCAATGCGGGGAGGAAGTATGGCGAGCGCATCGACCTTGAGGATGTGGTCAGGCTTGCCAGAGGGTTTGAACCCTATGAGGCCTCAGGCAGGATACTGGACAGTGCTGTACTGCTTGATAGGGGCAGACCTGAAGGAGACATGACAGTGTTTGTTGTAGGTATTGGTAAGGGCAGAGAAGGATTGGTAAGAAGGATCCGGATAACACTCCCTATTTAGACAAATGGGGGAGCGAGAGGGGGGCATTGATTCCCGCCAATTGACCCTCTCACTGTCACATTCATATTTGCTGCCAATATGTTATCGCAACATCAACTATCACTTTGCACGGTGAACGACACTGACATAAAGTTTTATCTTTACCGGTAGACGAAACCCTGAAGGGTGGAATTACCGCTTTCAAGGAACATGGCTACGTTGCTGGCTTTGGCTTATTTCCGTCATATTCACCGGCCTGAGTTTGAAGCGGGTACGAGAACAAGGAATCCGGGCGAATACAAGCCCTCTGGTGGTGGAGGTTAAGGCCTGTGAGAACAGAGGGGCGGGGAAGGTGGCGGTTGACCTTGGGGAAACTGTTCTTTGACGACGGTACGGTAATGCCATACTCTGGCGGTAGATCAAAGAATAAGGCGGTACTGGCAGAAGGTACGGGCAAGTCTAAAGCAAGAACCCCCGAAGGTTCAAGGGGATAACAGGCAGAAGCACTTACTGCACATAGCCACCTCTCATTTTATTATTGCAGAGTGCATGCTTCGGGGAGTAGGGACCTTAACAGGATACGGGATAATATGGAATATGGGGAGCGATTAATTAAAGGCTGTATGCGTGGCCGTACCGTAAGGTGTGACGATATAAGCGAGGAGAGGACGTCTATTACCTGCCATGCATGCGGCAGAGTCCACGAGAGGGTGCATGAGGTATCTCCCGTGAAGGGTAGTAATGGCCGGGTGGCGCGGCCCGCGGTCGTGCCATACCGCCTGGGATGGCACGGCGTCGCTGAACCGAAGCACGAGGGTAAAACCCTGTGTGCATTCGCTTGAGGATTTCCCTCAATCTATTGAGGGGAGGACGTCGAATGGATGGTCAGAGCATTACCTCCGGGCAGGGGAAAAAGATCGCGGTCATGGGGGTTTGTACATCCGGGAAGTCCACCCTTGTCAACAATCTGAGACAGAGAGGATACGACGCATTCAGTGTGCCGCAGGAGCACTCGTACATTGCCAGGCTATGGAAAGCGCACAACCCCGACTTTCTGGTGGTACTCGACTGCAGCTATCCAACAGCTGCTTCTCGCAGGAAGGTAAGCTGGGGACCTGAGCGCCTCTTGCACCAAAGAGAAAGGCTCAAAATGGCTATAGCCGAGTGTGATCTGTACATACCCACAGACGACTACTCTCCGGAGGAAGTGACTGAAATGGTTATGAGGGCGGTGGAACATCATGACTGAAAGCAGACTAGTCACGCTTGAGATGGTCAGAACGGACCGGGAAGTGGACACCTACATCAACAAGGGCAATGACCACCTGGGAGCCACCGGTTATACTGAGCATGGTGTGAGGCATGCCACGCTGGTTGCCCGCATTGCGTACAACATCCTGACCCACCTGGGTCATGATACCAGGGAAGCTGAGCTTGCAGCCATCGCAGGTTACCTTCACGATATCGGTAACGTAGTCTCAAGGTTTGCTCACGGTCAGACTGGAGCGGTAATGGCGCTGGACATCCTGAGGCGCATGGGCATGAGCGCGGCGGAGATTTCTCAAGTTGTAGCAGCTATCGGCAACCACGACCCGGAGGAATACGGCCAGCCGGTGAACACGGTGGCGGCAGCGCTCATTCTGGCGGACAAGTCTGATGTGCACCGGTCCAGAGTGAGAAACCCGGAGCTGTCCTCTTTTGATATTCACGACAGGGTAAATTACGCTGTGGAACACTCGTTTGTACGGGTGGACGTGAACCGGCGCACCATCACGCTGGAACTCAAGGTCGATACGGATATATCGCCGGTCATGGACTATTTCGAGATTTTTCTCACGAGAATGGTGATGTGTCGCAGGGCGGCAGCATTCCTCGGGTGCCATTTTGAGCTGTCCATCAACGACGTCCGGTTGCTGTGACCATCCATCAGGCTAGCCGGCGTCATGGCCGGGTCAGCTTTAAGGGACAATGTGGTTTCTTCGGCGCCCCTGTTGTACAGGAATCGCTGCTTACCCATGAGGCCGCTTAAAGAAGGAATTATTAGACAGGTGCCGAAAGATACAGTCAAGTGAATAATTGGCAACCGGGGGAGCTCCTGTGAGGGGCTGAGAAAGCAGGTACACCTGCTGACCCTTTGAACCTGTTCCATGCTGCCGTTGGCGGCATTACTGGGTAATTCCAGCGAAGGGATGGTGAGAGCGAGGTCGGACCGCACCTTTTCTGGGGTGCGGTTTTCTGTAACAGTAGAGGAAGGTGTTATCACACCGGCGATGAGACGGCTGCACTCGCTGAAGAGGTAAGCGAGGAGGAAATTAGGGCGGGAATTGAGGCCAGACAGATTGTGCTGCACAGCAATCGAAGTTGCCGTGGAGACATAGATCGCTGCCAAGAAGAGATCGTCGCATGGTGGGAACAGTGCCTGTCTACCAGGTTATGGCTAACTATGCGCACAGCCGCAAGCGCGGCAGAAATGACGGAGGACGTATTGGCATGGTTTCCCGGTGAGGAGCGCTCATCTCTTGGAAGTCGACAGAAATACGATGTGACGCCAAGCCTTGGGGATGGATTACGGCCCGGCTGCGTTGAAGAAGTCACCGAAGGGCCGCAGATACCCGAAATGGTATTACTGGGGACCTTGTCAGGAGGGTAAGGGCAGCAAGCGCACAATATGGTCGAAGGGCCAGTACATGTTCCCCTCCACCAGGTTTGGGCCAAATGTACAGATGGCAAAACGGCTTTGCCAGGAGGCTCCTCGTTATGTCCTGGGTCCGATTGTGACTGACGTAGCACCTGGCTACGATCACATCACTGTGGCGATCGGGGCGCTATTACCGCATGGGCCGGCGCTGATTTCCTCTGCTATATCACTACTTCTTTGCACCTCGGACTGCCCGGTGTGGAGGATGTGAAGGAAGGAGCCGCGGCCGCCAGGATCGTGGCGTATGCCGCAGATATTGAAAGGTGTTAAGGGTGCCAGAACCTGGGACTTGGAAATGGCCAGAGCAAGGTTTGCCTTGAATTGGGAAAACAGATCGAACTTGCCATAGACCCGGTTAAAGCCGCCAGGGTGAGAGAGCAAAGACAGCCAGGAATACTGCACGATGTGCGGGAGGTTCTGCGCCTGGAAAATCGCAAGGAAACATGTAGTTTGCTAAAATGCAGTTTTTAGTGAGCTTTGATTCAAGGAGGAAGAGAGCAAATGCATGAAATTGCCGCAAGAATAGGGGAAGCTCTTGATAAAGTGAGGAGGAAACGGCCGCTCGTCCACCACATTACCAATTTCGTGGTGATGAACGATTGCGCCAATGTGACGCTGCATATAGGCGGTTCTCCGGTTATGGCCCATGCCCCTGAGGAAGTGGAAGAAATGGTCGCTCTGGCAGACAGTCTTGTTCTAAACATAGGGACTTTGACCCGGGAACTGGTAGATGCCATGGTGCTAGCAGGGCGGCGCGCCAACAGCAAAGGCATCCCGGTGCTGCTGGATCCGGTGGGGGCAGGGGCTACAA
>DYEP01000081.1 GCA_020725675.1 Symbiobacterium sp.
AGGTCTCTCACGCGAGTGTCAGGATTGATCCCCGTATGCTCAAGTATCAGTCTTGACCTTGACGGACCTATCCCGTAAATATAGGGCAAAGCCGCCTCCACCCTCTTATCTCTCGGAAGGTCCACGCCGGCTATTCTCGCCACTACCTGCCACCTCCGGTACTTAGCCTTGCTTTTGCTTGTGCTTTGGATTTTCGCAAATCACCATCAGGCTGCCTTCACGCTTAATGATCTTGCACTTTTCGCAGATGCGTTTGATGGAAGGTCTGACTTTCATGAAAGCGTCATCCCCTTTCTTTAGAAGGAACGCCGTACACTATCATAGCACACAAACACCAGGTGCGTCACGTTCCTGCTCACTTGTATCGATAAACGATTCGCCCACGGGTTAAATCATAGGGAGATAATTGCACTGTTACCTTATCCCCGGGAAGGATCCTGATGAAGTTCATCCTGATCTTACCCGACACGTGAGCCAACACCTTATGCCCGTTCGCCAGTTCAACTCTAAACATGGCATTTGGTAGGGGTTCGGTAACGGTTCCCTCTACCTCTATTACATCCTGTTTGGGCATGCGCTAGCATCGACCTCCTTCTTCTCACAAAATGCCTGAAGAAACTGTCTTATGGCTGCATCAGCAATCTTCTTGGGATCTGAAAGTACACTGCATTGTTCCTTTTCCAGCGAACCCAAAAGCTTAAGATGCTTAATGTTCTTCTTTTTTGGATTTGCCACTCTCCGGGTCTGCCCGTCTACTATGAGAACGAACCTGTCGTCCAATTGTGCTATCACAAGGTACAGATTGCCCGAATCTCTCCCGGCAACGGATTGCACTATACTTCCAGGCGACAGGACCTCCAACACCAAAGTGGGCACCTCCATCTCTTGGGCCTGTTCTCCACCAGTTGCCATGCATACTATTATCTCCCAGATATCCCCTTTGCTATTCTGAACAGGCAGTTAATACTATGGGACCCTCGTCCGTAATTGCGACCGTATGCTCAAAATGCGCTGACAGGCTTCCGTCCTTGGTGACTACTGTCCAGCCATCACCCAATAACTCCACATCGCTAGTTCCGGCGTTGACCATGGGTTCGATGGCAAGCGTCATACCCGGTCTCAAAACTGGTCCCGTCTTCGGTGTCCCGAAGTTCGGCACTTGGGGTTCTTCATGCATTTGTTTGCCTATACCATGGCCAACATACTCCCTGACCACAAAAAACCCGTGTTTTTCCACATACGTCTGGATCGCGTGAGAGATATCTCCGAGATAATTCCCCTCTTGTGCCTGTTCGATGCCCTTTTCAAGAGCGATCCGCGTCACTTCCATAAGCAGTCTGGCAGTCTCAGACACCTTGCCAACGGGAAACGTCATGGCTGCGTCCGCGTAATAACCCCCTTTGAGCACTCCCACATCTACACTGATGATGTCCCCCTCAGAGAGCCGCCTGACGCTCGGGATCCCGTGCACCACCTGTTCGTTAATGGAGGCGCAGATGGTAGCGGGAAAACCCCGGTACCCTTTAAAGGCTGCGATTCCGCCGGATTTCCTGATACATTTCGCAGCTACCCGGTCAAGCTCCACAGTACTTATCCCAGGGCGTACGCGCTCTTTCACCTCAAGCAAGGCGCGCATTACGATCTTTCCCGCCTCGCGCATTAGTTTTAACTCCTGATCAGACTTGAGCGTGATCATTCAGCGATGCCTACCACTTTCAGGATGTCAAGCGATACCCGGTCTATTGGTTGGCTGCCGTCAATCTGTCTTAAGATGCCTTTTTTCGCGTAATAATCTACCAGCGGAGCGGTCTGTGACTTGTATACGTTCAACCGGTTTTGTACCGTCTCTTCCCTGTCGTCGTCCCTCTGGTAAAGCGTACCTCCACAGGCGTCACACACGCCTTCTTTGACCGGAGGACTGAATGTAATATGGTACGGCATCTGACAGCTGCGGCACACCCTGCGTCCGGTAGCCCGGGCGATCAGCTCCTCGTCCGCCACATCGATGTAGATGACGGCGTCGATTTGCATGGCCTCTTCATCTAACAGTGCGTCAAGGCTTTGTGCCTGCGCGAGCGTGCGCGGAAAACCGTCAAGGATGAACCCGTGGCGGCAGTCTGGAAGCAAAATCCGTTCTCTCACGATCGCGGTAACGATATCGTCCGGGACCAGCTCCCCCTTGTCCATATACGCCTTGGCTTCAAGGCCAAGCGGAGTCTGTTCTCTTAGCGCTTTTCGAAAGATGTCGCCTGTGGCTATCCGCGGCAGCCCGGTTTTTTCAGCCAGAATCTCGGCTTGTGTCCCTTTTCCTGCTCCGGGTGGCCCCAAGAAAATCAACCGCACCGGCAAAGCCCCCTTCAGCTACTTTATAAAACCTTGATAGTGTCTCATCAGCAAGTGGGCTTCGATCTGCTTCATGGTCTCCAAGGCCACACCCACCACAATGAGCAGCGCTGTGCCTCCGAATCTTACCCCCGGGACGTTCGTGAGTCGCATAAATATCCCGGGCATGATCGCTACCAACGCAAGGAATATGGCTCCAGGAAGCGTGATCCGCGTGAGCACCTTGCTCAGATAGTCAGATGTAGGTCTTCCTGGACGCAGCCCTGGGATGAACCCGCCCCACTTCTTCATGTTATTGGCTACATCCACCGGGTTAAAGCTAACCGATGTGTAGAAAAAGGTAAAGAAAATGATGAGCAGTGCATATGCCACCTGGTATCCAAGACCCGCACCGGAGAACATGGTTTCCACCCTCCGCGCTAACGGGTGATTAATAAACGAAGCCACTGTACCCGGAAACGCAAGCACCGCCGAGGCAAAAATCACCGGAAGCACACCGGCCTGGTTGATGCGGATCGGTATATGAGTGCTCTGACCTCCGTACATCTTCCGCCCGACCACTCTCTTTGAGTACTGGACGGGAACCTTCCTCTGACCTTCGTGCACCCACACCACTGCCGCAATCACCGCCGCACCCATCACCACGAGAACGAGCAAGTTCCATACGGAAATACGGCCGATCTGCAAAAGCCCGATGACGTTTTGCAGCCCTGACGGCAACCTTGATACGATGTTGACGAAGATGATCAAGGAAATCCCGTTACCGATCCCCTTGTCGGTGATCTGCTCCCCAAGCCACATGAGGAGGATAACGCCACCGGTCAGGCTCATCGCTATCAGCACCACGTTAAGCAGGCTGGGGAACAAAAGCGCTGCCTGGCCCCTGAGAAAGAACGCCATGCCCAAACCCTGGATCATCGCCAGCAGCACCGTACCATATCTCGTATACTCATTGAGCTTCCTTCGACCTTCTTCCCCTTCCTTGGCCATCTGTTCAAGTTTGGGAATAATCATGGTCAAAAGCTGCATAATAATGGACGCGTTAATATACGGGTAGATGCTCATGGCAAACAGTGAGAACGCCTTCAGCGCACCCCCGGAAAACAGGTCAAGGAGGCCAAAGAGGCTACCTTCCCTGAATAGATCGGCGATCTTCGCGTTGTCTACTCCGGGTACGGGAACATGAGCGCCGAGCCGCACCACCAGGAATATTGAAAGCGTGAAGATGATCCTCCGGCGGAGGTCACCAATCTTAAACGCGGCCTTTAGCGAGTCAAGCACCTAGATCACCTCGGCCTTTCCTCCAGCAGCTTCTATCTTTTCTGCCGCCGATTTGCTGAAAGCATGAGCCTTCACTGTCAAGGACTTGGTAAGATCTCCATTGCCTAGTATTTTGACTCCGTCCTTCATGTCTCTGACTAATTTGTGCTCTGAAAGCAGTTCAGGCGTTACCTCTGTCCCCTCATCGAATACATCCAGATCGCCAAGGTTCACAACTGCATATACTTTCCGGAACGGGTAATTCGAAAAGCCCCTCTTGGGTAACCGCCTCTGAAGAGGCATCTGCCCGCCTTCAAAGCCCGGCTTCACACCCCCGCCCGCTCTGGCGTTCTGACCCTTGTGGCCTCTTCCGGAAGTCTTGCCCCTTCCCGAGCCCGGGCCTCTTCCCACTCTCTTTCTCGCTTTTCTCGAACCGGGTGCAGGTGACAGCTCATACAGCTTCATTTTGGTTCTGCACCTCCTCAACTCTAACAAGATGCGATACGGTCCTCAGCATTCCCCGGATCTGAGGATTGTCCGGATGAATGACAACACTGTTCAACTTGCCAAGACCGAGCGCGCGTATGGTATCCCCCTGCCGCTTTGGCCTGCCGATAGTGCTTTTTACAAGAGTGATACGAAGGGCCATCTCAGTTCCTCCTAACTCGTGAGCTCTTCCACGGTCTTACCTCGAAGCTTTGCAACTTCCTCAGTGCTCTTCAGGCTACTTAGCCCCTGAAGAGTAGCATATACCATGTTGCTCGGGTTGGAAGAACCGAGGGATTTAGTAAGCACGTCTCTGATCCCCGCAAGCTCCAGCACTGCACGTACGGGTCCTCCAGCGATTACACCTGTACCCTGCGATGCAGGTTTGATCAGGACCTTACCGGCTCCAAAATGCCCTGTCACTTCGTGAGTAACAGTCGTACCCACCCTGGGTACCGTGATAAGGTTCTTCTTCGCATCTTCGATGCCTTTCCTGATGGCTTCCGGGATCTCACTGGCCTTACCAAGTCCTGCTCCCACGTGGCCGTCCTCGTCTCCCACTACCACCAGGGCACTGAAGCTAAAGCGCCTTCCACCCTTAACCACTTTTGCTACACGATTTATAGAAACCACTTTCTCTTTGAGTTCTAACTTGCTGCTGTCCACACGTGCCACCCGAATCCCTCCTTTCTAAAAGTCGAGACCGCTTTCCCTGGCTCCCTCCGCCAGGGCCGCCACCCGACCGTGGTACCTGTAACCGCCTCTATCAAAGACCACCTTTTTTATGCCCTTGGCAAGTGCCCGGCGAGCGATCATTTGTCCAACTTTCCTCGCAGCCTCTTTGTTCCCGCCGTTTGATATTTCCGCCCGGATTTCGGGATCAAGTGTAGATGCAGCGACGATGGTGTTGCCCGTTGTATCAACAATGATCTGCGCATAAATATGGTTCAGGCTCCGGAACACATTCAACCTGGGGCGTTCTTCGGTGCCCACAGCGTGCTTGCGTACTCTGAGATGCCGCTTCTGTCTTGCCTTGTTTCTTTCAGGTCTTTTGAACATCCGAAGTCCCCCCTTTCTATTTCTTACCCGTCTTGCCTACCTTGCGGCGTACACGCTCTCCCACATAACGGATTCCCTTGCCAAGATATGGCTCGGGCGGTCTTACATCCCGGATAATAGCCGCAAACTGGCCCACTGATTCCTTGTCATTACCCTTTACTATCACGTAGGTCGGGTTTGGAACATCGATCTCAATGCCTTGGGGCGGATCGATCTCTACTGGTTTGGAATACCCCACACTGAGAACCAGCTTGTTCCCGCTCTTTGATGCCCGGTAGCCGACGCCGACGAGTTCGAGTGCTTTTTGGTATCCCTGTGTCACTCCATGGACCATGTTCGCAATAAGGCTCCTGGTCAGTCCATGCAAAGAACGCATTCCTTTGTCGTCCGAGGCTCTGGTAACGAGAATTTCCCCGTCCGAAACCTCCACCGCAATGCCATCCTGTATTTCACGAGAAAGCTCGCCCCTGGGTCCTTTCACGCGGACCAGGTTCCCCTCAACACTCACCGTAACCCCGGAGGGGACTGTCACGGGCTTTTTGCCAACCCTGGACATGCCGTCACCTCCCTACCAGATATAACAGAGAACTTCTCCGCCAAGTCCTCTGGAGCGGGCCTTTTTATCTGTCATAACACCCTCTGAGGTGGATATGATTGCTATACCGAGGCCGCCCAACACTTTCGGTATTTCGTCCTTCTTCGCATATACACGGAGACCCGGCTTGGAGATCCTCCGAAGCCCTGTGATGACGCGAGTCTTGTCAGGCCCGTATTTCAAATATAACCTCAACGTACCTTGTTTGTTGTCCTCGATCCACTCGTAATCACGGATGAAGCCCTCTTCCTTAAGAATCTCCGCAAGGGCCCTCTTCTCCTTGGAACCCGGTACCTCCACCACTTCTTTGTAGACCATGTTTCCGTTGCGAATCCTGGTCAACATATCGGAGATGGGGTCTGTCATTGTCATTCACACCTACCTCCTTCCTGAAAGAGAGGCTACCAGCTGGCTTTCTTCACGCCCGGGATCTCTCCACGGTGTGCCTTCTCGCGGAAGCAAAGCCTGCACATGCCGAATTTCCTTAAATAGGCCCGCGGACGTCCGCAGATTCGACACCTGTTATAACGGCGCACAGCGAACTTCTGTGGTCGCTTGGCCTTATTGATCAGCGATTTCTTGGCCACACTTTCCCCTCCTTGAGTCTATTCGCGCATGGGAAGACCGAGCAAGCTCAAGAAAGTCTTTGCTTCCTCGTCAGACCTGGCCGAAGTAACTATAGTCACATCCATGCCTCTGATTTTGTCCACCTTGTCATAGTCGATCTCGGGGAAGATCAGTTGCTCCCTTAGACCTACGGTAAAGTTTCCTCTTCCGTCAAAACCTCTGGCGGAGACCCCTTTGAAGTCACGAACCCTCGGAAGGGCGATGTGGAACAGCTTATCAAGAAAATCCCACATGCGCTCGCCTCTTAGCGTCACCTTACATCCGATGGGCATGCCAGTTCTCACTTTGAATGCGGCTATAGATTTCTTCGCCCGTGTAACAACAGGTTTTTGCCCGGTAATGGCGGTGAGATCCGCTACTGCTGCGTCCATGGCCTTTGGGTTTGCAATCGCGTCTCCGACACCCATGTTCACCACGACCTTCTCAAGGCGCGGGATCTGCATGGGGCTTTTGTATCCAAATGCTTTCTGAAGTGCCGGGACTACTTCCCGAAGGTACTTTTCTTTAAGTTCAGCCACTGGCACTACCTCCTTTCCGGGCTATTTGTCGATAATTTCGCCGCAGCTTTTGCAGCTTCTGACCTTCCTGCCATCTTCCAAAAATCGCGCCCCCACTTTCGTCGGCTTGGAGCACCGCGGGCACACAAGCATCACGTTGGATACGTGTATCGGAAGCTCCTTATCAATGATGCCACCCTGCATGATCTTCTGGGTTGGCTTGGTATGGCGTTTTGCCACATTTACGCCTTCAACGATGAGCTTGCCCTCGGAGGGCATGGCCTCTATCACTTTGCCCTTTTTGCCCTTATCCTTGCCGGCAAGCACACGGACGATATCACCCTTTTTCACTCTTAACCTGGATTGCGCCACAGCGTTCCCTCCGTTCGCAGGATCAGAGTACCTCGGGGGCCA
>DYEP01000082.1 GCA_020725675.1 Symbiobacterium sp.
ACATAAGCGTAGATGAAAGGCCATGAAAATCTTGGCCGCGCCTAACTCCCCAATGAATTGGGAAGAATGCGGCGCGGCTTATCTTCAAATACTGCAGTCATGGAACTGCCCGCGAAAAGTTCCGGCATCTTGCCCGCTGCGACTTTGTATGTTATAATCACTGTGCGCCTTTAGGAAATACAGAGACACCGTAGTGCAGGTTGGGGAGTGGTCTAGTGGTAGTGACGCCAGACTCTGGATCTGGTTGCGGTGGTTCGAATCCACCCTCCCCAGCCAAATAACACACTTACACGCTACTTAACCTGCCTGACTGGCGGGTTTTTGGCTAATTACTGCGGGGCGTGCATCAGGATGGCTGTTATCCAGAATACGTAGGACTGCAGCCGGCCGGATTTCCCGGGAAATAGAAACAGGGAGGCGTGTACATGGCGCAGGACAGAAACGATGGCTTCCTGGCAGGTTTGTTAATCGGTGGCGTGTTAGGCGCTGCCTTTGGAATGCTTTTTGCTCCTCGGTCAGGGAAGGACACCAGGCAGTATCTGTCCAAGAAGCTTGAGGAAGCGAAGGAAGCAGCTGACAGAAGCGTGGAAATGACCGCTGAAAAGCTGGAGAAGGCAAGGCGGGAAGTAGATGAAGCGCTCAACAAGTTCAGGATCGCGCTTGATGAAAGAAAGAGGGCTCTCGAAGAAAGGGTCACAAGCGTTAGGGAAGGATCCGAAGAGGCGGCAGCTGAACTTGAAGAAGCTATTAACCAAGCTATCAGCGATATAGAGAGCCTGGAGACAGAAAGGCAACAATAGCATCTTTAATCAGTAGTTTTGATCTTTACAACGAAGACTTGATGTAGTATAATCCTACTTGCGCTCTAAAATTGGTAAGGCCCCATCGTCTAGAGGCCTAGGACGCCGCGCTCTCAATGCGGTAACAGGGGTTCGAATCCCCTTGGGGCTACCAACTATTGTGCGACCCGAGGGCCGCACAGTTTTTTGTGGCGCAGACGTCCCGGAATACAGTTGAGTTGCACAAATGGACAAGCAAAACTAACTTGACCGGGTACCAGAAATGTGATAAAGTATGATCTGCCTGACGAGGGCAGAGACCTTGGTCCTTGAAAACTGAACAGTGAGAGAGGAAAGTTTCAGCCGGAAACGGCAAGAAGCGAAGTAAAAGAGAGAGCCAGAGACAGGCTTTTGGTAAAGGGCTGCCGGCGAGAAAGCTGGCAGAGGAGATATTTACGGAGAGT
>DYEP01000083.1 GCA_020725675.1 Symbiobacterium sp.
AGGGGCATTCTGGCGAATGATTCGTAAACTCCTTACCCTCTTCTGAGAAGTAGGAGATCTTCACCCGACCCCGTGCAACAAAAAAGACCGCATCCGTACACTCCTCGGAAAACGTCATCTGTTCACGCCGTCCGAACTGCCGGCGTGTGAAGAACCTCTCATACCGGGCCAGTTCTTCCTCAGGCATTCCGTGAAATAGCCGAAACTGGGACAGCATAGCCTCTGCCAACAGCATCACCTCTGCCCGTGAGTCCTACCCGTGGAATTCACCTCGGATGACGCATTTCCTCCCTGATCTGGATGGATTGAACACACTGTATTTGGAAGATATCGAGTACAAGCGTGGGAAAACCAAGGATGGAACTGAAGATGCTGGAGGAAAAGGTACAGCGGGCAAGTCTTGGTCAGGGAGTAGATCGACAGCGTGCCACGAATGGAACTTTGCGTTTGCCCAGTTTCAGGCTACCAGGTCAGGTATTCCAGCCCTTCGTGGCAGCAAAGAACCCTTCACGTTGTGTCCGACTTGGACCATTGCCCGAAATATCCCCGAAGCCTGAGGGCTTGCCCCGACCTGGCCAGAAAAGAGAGGACTCCCACCTGTAGAAGTCTATTACCCAGCAGGGGAGGGTTTGAAAACCCCTCCCCTTTTGCTATCCCGTGAAAACGTTCTCGCACTGGCGCAAGTCAGATCTAAAGTAGCGCGATCTCCGTCTCACGCCTTACCAAATCCGCACTCTTTGTCACGCGGGCAACGTGCGTATCCATTGCTGCCTGTGCCACTGCGGCGGCAACCGCCGGGCCAACCCGCCTGTCGAACACGTTCGGGATAATACAATCCGCCCGTGGCTCAACAAGCGAGGCAATGGCCCGGGCTGCAGCAATCTTCATCTGCTCGTTAATGTCTTTGGCTCTTACCGCGAGCGCGCCCTTTAGAATGCCCGGAAATGCCAGTACGTTGTTGACCTGATTGGGGAAGTCGGACCTGCCTGTAGCGACCACTTCCGCACCTGAAGAGAAGGCGTCTTCGGGCATAATCTCAGGCACCGGGTTAGCGAGGGCGAAAATGATGCCCCCTTTCTTCATCGTAGCGGCGACCTCGGGCCGAAGCGCACCGGCCACCGAACAACCCACGAACACGTCCGCACCCGCAACTACGTCAGCGAGCGAGCCGGACATATTCTCCACGTTGCTCCTTTCGGCCAGCTCTTTCTTGAATTCATTCATATCATTTCTTTTCCTTGATATTGCACCCTTGCTGTCGCAGGTGATGACGTCACCCACACCAAGTTCAAGCAACATCCATGAAACGGCAATACCCGAAGCGCCAGCACCGTTTACGACCACCCGGACGTCCCGGGCTTCTTTTCCCACTACTTTGAGCGCGTTGATTAGCGCTGCAGCCACTACCACCGCAGTCCCGTGTTGGTCGTCATGAAATACTGGTATGTCGCACTCTGCCTTTAACTTGCGCTCGATTTCAAAGCACCTTGGAGCCGAGATATCCTCGAGGTTCACCCCACCGAATGTGGGTGCTATCATCTTTACAAACTGAACAATATCTTCTACTTCTTTGGAAGCCACACAGAGCGGGAACGCATCCACACCTGCGAACTTCTTGAACAGCACGGCCTTGCCCTCCATAACAGGCATGGCGGCCTCAGGCCCGATATCTCCAAGACCGAGAACCGCTGAACCGTCTGAAACCACCGCCACCAGGTTCCCCTTGGCCGTATACTCGTACACCGCCGGTTTACTGGCTGCGATAGCCAGGCAGGGTTCGGCTACTCCCGGAGTGTACGCCAAAGAGAGATCGTCTTTATTCCTGACAGGCACCTTACTTACAACCTCGATCTTGCCCGGCCCGTCCCGGTGCAAGGCTAGCGCTTTCCTCTTGATATCCAAGTCCGTCCCTCCTTCTGTTACTGTAATCTTGCTTCAGCTGATCTTGGCACCGTGGACCCCCGGAGCGGTGATCACAAACGGATCCAGCATTTCTTCCAGTTCCTTTCTGGTGAACAGCTGTTTCTCAAGGAGCACGTCGAGTACGGGTTTACCACTTCGCAGCGCCTCGCGTGCCAGCTTGCACGCCATTTCGTATCCCACGTGCGGGCAAATCGCCGTGACGATCCCGGAGCTTTTTTCCATCAGTTCCCTGCACCTTTTCTCGTTGGCAGTGATGCCGGTAATGCACCTGTCTGTGAACAGTCTCACTACGTTATTTAGAATCTCTATAGAACCGAATAAGTTGGTAAGCAGCACAGGCACCATGACGTTTAGTTCCAGTTGTCCCGCTGCAGCTGCGTGCACGATAGTAGTGTCGTTACCGATGACCTGAAAAGCCACCTGGTTGACCGCCTCAGCCATCACCGGGTTAACCTTGCCGGGCATGATGGAGGAACCAGGCTGCACAGGCGGCAGACTGATCTCTCCAAGACCTGATGCAGGTCCTGAGGCCATCAATCTGATATCATTTGCGATCTTGCACAGGTTGACCGCCGCATTTCTGAGCGTAGATGAAACCACGAGGTATGCGTCAGTGTTCTGCGTAGCATCTACCAGGTTGCGCGCAGAGCGTACTGGATGTCCTGTGATCTTCCTGATATACTGCACTACGCGCTCGATGTACTCTGGATCCGCGTTCATGCCGGTACCCACTGCGGTAGCACCCATGTTGAGCTCATAGAGCACCTTCTTGCTCTCACCGATCCTGTCTGTGTCCCTTGCCACAACGTCCGCGTATGCTGCGAACTCCTGCCCGAGCCTTATGGGCACTGCATCTTGTAGGTGCGTACGGCCCATCTTGATTACCCCGTCAAACTCCTCTGCCTTCGACCTTAAGACCCGATGCAGGCCCTGATATGTAATAACCAGTTCCTCAATGCGCTCAAGAAGGGCAATCCGCGCAGCAGTAGGGACAGCATCGTTGGTGGACTGTGACATGTTTACGTGATTGTTGGGATGGACGGTTTTATAGTCGCCTCTTTCCTTGCCCAGGATCTCAAGCGCGCGGTTTGCAATCACCTCGTTTACATTCATATTGATGCTCGTCCCGGCGCCTCCCTGTATAGCATCGACCACAAACTCGGAGTCAAGCCTGCCGGAGGCGACTTCCTCAGCAGCTGCCACAATAGCCCCACCGATCCGGGTATCGAGGTACCCCGTCTCCATGTTCGCCAGTGCAGCGGCCTTCTTCACTACTCCTAGTGCGCGAAAAAGGTATATGGACATTGGCTGTCCAGTAATGGGAAAGTTCTCCCGTGCGCGCTCCGTCTGAACCCCGTAATACCTTTCACGCGAAACCTGCTTCTCACCCAAGAAATCCTTTTCAATCCGGTAACCTGACACGTTCATTGCGACCTCCCGATTGTGTGAGCCAGCCCGACGATATCCTCTACTGACTCGAAACCTTGTGAATCAAGATAGCCCTGTATCCCTTGGATAATCTCTTTCATCGCATTGGGGTTTATAAAATTCGCCACACCCACGGCCACCGCTCTCGCGCCTGCTAGCAGAAACTCCACTGCATCCTGCCAGGTAACGATGCCCCCGGACCCGATGATCGGTGCCTTGACTTGCTCATACACCCGCCACACATTCCTCACCGCGACAGGCCTTATCGCAGGGCCAGACAGACCCCCTGCGATGTTGCCCAGCACCGGCCGCCTTTTCCAAATGTCTATGACCATTGCATTGACTGTGTTGGCAATGGCGAGGATATCCGCCCCGGCATCCAGCGCTATTTTGGACATAGCTGCGATGTCGGTAACATTCGGCGACATCTTAGCAATGATGGGTAGCCCGGTATTTCCTCTGGCCGCGCTCACCGCCTCCGCGAGCAACCCGGGGTCCTGTCCGAAAGGAAGCCCATGACCGATGTTAGGACATGACAGGTTGAGCTCCAGCGCATCAATGCCCGGCACGTCCGACAACCTCGCAGCCAGCTCCCCATACTGCAGCGCCGTACTCCCTGCAATGCTAACTATCACAACAGTTCCAGTCTGTCTGAGGAGGGGCATCTGATCCCGTATGAAAGCATCTACCCCCTCAGAGGGAATACCTACAGCATTGATAAGCCCCGCTGGAGTCTCCACAAGCCGCGGAGGTGGGTTGCCTGGCGCGGGCTCAAGCCGCACGCTCTTTGCTACCACTGCGCCTAGCTCCCCTGGGTCAAAAGCACCGGCATTTTCCTCGCCGTAACCGAAGGTCCCGGAAGCGGGCATGACCGGATTCTTCAAGGTAAGGGGACCGAGAACCACCTCTGTACAGGCCATTAGAACACCACCTCATTTAGCTCGAACACCGGCCCATCCTTGCAGACCTTGCTGTAGCCGTCTTTAGTCTCGCAAACACAACCTTTGCATGCCCCTACGCCGCAACCCATGTGTGCTTCCAGACTCACGTATGCGGGAATGCGGAGGAAAATAGCAAGATCCCTGGCAGCTCTTGCAAGACGCCGTGATCCGCAGCAGTAGATCGCAGATAGCTGCGTGCTCTTGGCTACGCGCTCCAGATCTTCGCTCACCACTCCAGGCGCGCCCAGCGATCCGTCATCGGTCCTTACGAATACCTGATCCGAGCAACTCATAAACCGGTCCAGGTCAACGAGCCCGCCTGCGTGACTCGCAGATAGAAAGGAGAATACGCCTATGCCTTCGCGCCTCGCGCTCTCGACAAGGGGCAAGAGTGGGACCGTGCCCATCCCTCGCCCTATCACCGCTACAGCCGGAGCTACCGGGGCAGGAAACCCGTTCCCCAGAGGTCCAAGCACGGCGACACGGTGCCCGGGCCGCCACTTGGACATCAGAGCGGTCCCGCGCCCCACCACCTTGTACACAAATTCTACTTGCCCACATTGAAAATCGATCCGGTGAAAGCTCAAAGGTCGGGACAGCAGCGGGTCGTAACCCTCCCAGCCTCTGATCATCGCGAATTGCCCGGGGTACGCCAAGGAAGCAATGGTAGGAGTGAATATACAAAGCCTGTAGATGCCCTCCACCACTTCCTCCTGCAGTGTCACTTCTGCCGTCAGGTACATAGATCCGCCCCCGTTCCGCCTCGTGGTACATCATTCCGTTTAATGAATAGATTCGGTATTTAAACAAAAATTCCTCCTTCATTTGAGGAGGAATTTTCCGGTTTTTTGGCGCTTGCGCTTCCGTCATCCAGCCCGCGCGCCCAGTTCTTCTTCGATTCTTAATGCCACCTTCTTGGTTTCGCTTATTGCCCTCTCCATAAACGCTTCTGTAAACCGTTGAGAAGGACCTACAACTGATATGCTTCCCACTACGTTCCCGTCTGCGCCGAATATGGGAACTGCAATGCCCCGCGTACCCAATTCCAGTTCCCCGTCGCAAATAGCGTAGCCCTTCTTTCTGACCTCGGCCAGGTGCTGGAGGAGCTCATCCTTGTTCACTATGGACTTATCCGTATACTTTTGCAAGTTGTTGGAGCGCAGTATTTCCTCCGCCTTTTTCTTTGTAAGATACGCAAGCAGTACTTTGGCGGACGCCGCGCAGTTGAATGGCATGCGCCGGCCAAGTTCTACGAAATACCGGAGACCCTGAGGGCCGTCCACCTTGCCGATGCAGAGCGCCTCGTTGCCCTCCAGCACCGAGAGGTACACCGTTTCGCCCAGACTCTGGGCCAATCCATTCAGATACGGCATTGCTATGGTTCGGAGCTGGTTCTGATTCAAAAGCTCCACAGTAAGACGCAGAAGTCCCATCCCCAGCCTGTACTTCTTTGTCTGGTTATCCTGGGAAACAAGACGATATTCCATGAGTGCTCGCAGGATCCTGTGGACTGTACTGCGCGGAAGGTTTTGCATTTCGCTTATCTCTGTAATTCCTAGCCCCCCGGGGTTAGTGCTCAATGAAGTCAAAATCCCCATCAACCGATCTACACCCTGCATGGTTCCCCCTCCGTGGTGTGAAATCGCAAAAACGTTTGCAGAATTCGTCATGTACTGGACAATTCCCTGCCTTGCCGTTGGCGGAACGGAAAGGTCGCCCGTTCCACAGCGTGAGCCATCAACATGTACCCTTCGCTGCTTGGGTGCACCGCATCCGGTATATGCCGCCTGGTGAGTAACCGATTAAAATCAAGCAGGCCAGTACCTTCCCTGGCTGCGAGCCTCCGCACGCCGTCCGCCACATCCTGGATGACCCGGTCAGGGCCTGCGTCAAATACCCGGGTAGGGGTGGCGAGTACGCAACACACATCCATCATCCTGCACAGCACTGAGAACCGGCGGTAACTTTCAAGTATGTCGGTGGCGCTAAGACCCACATAAGCGTCGTTGGTGCCGGCGCAGAAAACAGCGTAATCCGGCCGTCGCTCAAGGCATACTTCCGCACGTTTTAGCACCTCTTTGGACAGTTCGCCGCATACACCCATGTTCAACATAGGTAGGCCCCTCATCCGTGCAACCAGTGCCGGCCAGGAAGATCCGGGACCCCATGGGTATCCCTCAGTGATGGAATCGCCAAGACAGACTATATGACGCCTGGCGGAGGCTGTGTACACGCAGGCAGAGGCTGGACATGCGGAACGAAATTCCACGTCCTCCCTAACAGCTTCAGGCACCTGGGTCCTGTCGCAAGGTCGAAACCCGAGCTGTTCGAAAAACCCGCCAGCCGTTGTCGTAAGCAGGTAAATGCGGTTCGCTCCGAGCGTGTGCGCTGCGTAACCCATCCTGTTTACCAGGTATTCCCCAAGTCCCATCCCCCTCTTCACTTCGGCGACTGCAACCGAACGCAAGAGCGCACATGAACCGTATAGTGAAAGGCCCGCACTGCCCAAACGCTCTCCATCCACAAGCAGCACGTACAGGTGCTGTACATGTTCAAGGCCTTCTGTGACCAGATTCGATGTGCGAAGGAGCGCATGAACGAACTCGCGGTCCTTTGGATCATGAGCCAATCTGAGTTCTATCTCCATCTTTATATGCATGCCCCCTCGATACAGCGGAGGAGCGTTTCCTCTTCTTCAGGCATCACACAGCGCAGATCAAATATGAGAGTATCCTGCCTGATTTTGCAGAGCACTGCAGGTCTTTGTCTTCTCAGCCTCGCTGCGGCCTCGCCTGCAGGGCAGCGAGGCCAGACGAGTACAGAGTAGCTTCTTAGCCCTGCTCCGGGAAATGCGCCTCCGCCGACCTCCGACACGTCGGCTTCTACACGTGCAGCCAGACCCATTGCGCCAAGACGCGCCGCCAGTCGTTCCGCCCTGTCGCGCAGCTCCTCCGAGGAAACAGATATTCTCGTGTAAATAGGTAGTTCAGACACAGCGCTCCCCCGAAGGTACAGGGCAAGCGTGGCACCGAGCGCCGCGACGGTGATCTTGTCCACGCGAAGTGCGCGATAAAGCGGGTGCTGCGCGCAGCGTCGCACCAGTTCCTTCTTGCCCAGGATGATCCCGCACTGCGGGCCCCCGAGCATTTTATCACCGCTGAAGCATACGATGTCCACACCGTCTCCCAATACTGAGTGTACTGTGGGTTCTTCGGGCAGCCCCATCTCACCCGGGTCAAGCAGCATGCCGCTGCCCAGGTCAGCGATAACAAACAACCCCGCCTCCTTACCGATTTCAGACAGTTCTCTGTAGGATACGTCCTGTGTGAAACCGACAATGCGGTAATTCGAGGTATGTACCTTAAGGAGCGCCCCCGTCTCCGGCGTGATGTGCCGTCTGTAGTCATCTGCCCTCGTCCTGTTGGTCGTTCCCACCTCTTTGAGCCGCGCGCCGCTTTGCTCCATCACGTCGGGCACCCGGAACGAACCGCCGATCTCTACCAGCTCACCTCTGGATACCAGGACCTCCCGCCCACGTGCCAGCGCTGTAAGCACAAGCAGTACGGCTGCAGCATTGTTGTTTACTACAGCAGCCGCCTCGGCACCAGTCAGAGCACATAGCTGTTCTTCCACCCGCCCAGTCCTGCTACCGCGCTCTCCGGCATCCATGTCAATCTCCAAATCCACATAGCCACTGGCCGCCTCGCTCACCGCACGTACTGCGGAGGCAGCAAGCGGCGACCTGCCCAGGTTGGTATGAATGACAATACCTGCGGCGTTTATCACTCTTGTCATGCCACCTACCAGCTCGCCGAGCTTTGCCCCCACTCGTGATGCTATCTCGTCAAGCTGTGGGGCAGGTTCGCCGCGGGCAATGGCTTCCCGTGCCAGGACCAGCTGCTCGCGTGCAACATGCAGCACCACATCGCGGCTGAAGTCGCCCGCGGACCTCACACCGGGGTGCTCGAGCACCCGCCATACGGAAGGCAGCTTTCTGAGCGGGTTGTCGCTCATCACGATCCCCCCTTGACAAGGATCCTCACGTCACCCACACGACGCGTCACTCGGGTAGCGTCAAAGTAATCAAGGAGAGCAAGCGCATATTTCCTGCTCCCGCCTATCAGGTCCCTGAATTCAGCAACAGTGATCTTATCGTGCTTCTCCAAGAACCGGATCAATGCTCCTTTTATCTCTGCAAACACCTCTGCCGCGTATATGAACTCGCCTACCCGGACCGCCCGGCCGCTTTCGCACAGGTATTCCACAACTGTCCGCGCGTCCTGACCCGCCTCGGCGATGAGGTGAGGGAGTTCAGGCGCCTGAACGCCCGACGCTCTGATCCGTTCCAGTACTCGCCGCGTTCTGTGTTCGTGCTCCGGCTCCATCACTACTTCACGGCCGGGAAGTCCCACTCTGTCCGATTCAACCACAACAGCCCGCTCATTAACCATTCTTGACAGAACCGCCGAGAACGCGGCAGGATCTGCCTGTCTCAAGGCGCCAGTCCGCAACACTTCTTTAGGGCACCACTTCTTGAGCGGGTTCTCGTTAAAATAATTGTCGAGAAACGACGTGACAGACTGCTTTATCTCTCTGTAGACATCAGGGTGAATTGCGCAGTCGTACACCAACGCTTCGGGGACCGTGGCCGCGAACGTGTCGGAAGTCATACCTGCGTAAACCGCCGCCTCGCCCACCGGGACGACGGGCGTGCCTGCATAAGCGAATGACATAAGCGACGAAAGCGCCCGCTCCTTTGGGGACGTTCCCTTAATGTTTTCCAGGTGTGCAAACAGCCTCGCCTTCCTGCGGGAGCCCCTGGGAGCGTTGGGCTTCACGAAAGCGTCCAGTACCCGGCCCCCGCCTATCGTGTGTACGGGAGAATACGAGCGCAGGATGAAGTGCTGAAGCCTTGAAACGGGGATGTCCGTATCAGCAAGGAATAGGCAGGTTGCCCGGCTTCCGGGGTCGATCTGCTGCCTGTCAAGTAGGATCACCAGCCCCGTGGATTCTGCTGTACCCACGTGTATGCGTGCGGGTGCTCTGTCCTTCAGCGGTGCTGCAGAAAACAGGAGCTGGAAGTCAAGTCCCATCAGGCGTGCGGAACGTACGTAACCTGGCGTGCACACTACCTGGCCTCGGACAAGCCGCTCCCTGTCAGCACCGACAAGGTTGAGCGCGCCGCGCTGGCCCGCCTGGACGTATTCCTCCTGGGCACCGTGCACCTGTATCCCCCTTATCCGCACACGGATCCGCCCCGGCTCAACAATGTACTCTTCGCCGGTCCGAGCCCTTCCCGCCATCACCGTCCCCGTAACCACGGTGCCGAATCCCTTCACGCTAAACACCCTGTCAATAGGAAACTGCAAAGGCCCCTCGCTGCTTCTCTCCCTTACCCGTTGAGCTTCTGCATCGATAGCTGCTATCAAGTCGTCCAGACCTTGACCCGTTACCGAGGACACTGGGATGATCGGGAAGTGCTCAAATGGCGAGTCTCGCATGGTGTCTTTAACGTCCTGTATCACCAGCTCGAGTAACTCGGCATCTACCAGGTCAGTTTTTGTAATGGCAACGACCCCAGCGTTCACTTCAAGTAGGTTCAAGATATCCAGGTGCTCCCTGGTCTGGGGCA
>DYEP01000084.1 GCA_020725675.1 Symbiobacterium sp.
ATTTTCGGAAACTCCCGTTATCGGTTACTGCTGGGTTCGGCGACGCCATCAGTCAGGTTGCCGACCCACCTTAAGTTGCCTTGGTTTCCAACTGAGCACCAGAATCTTGCCGGGGAAATGGTTATGCCTTCCATAAAGCCTGCCTGGTAAGAGATTCCTCGTTACCGTGTGCCCCCATCTGGAAATCCTTTGTGGTTGATAGACCAAAACAAGGGAGGTCAGATGGGAGATGCTCGGAAAACCCCGGAAAACCCGGAAGTTCCGAGACTGGCTTTATGAAAGGCTATCTACATTATTCCCCTCCTTCCACAAGGAAATTACGCATCTTGCCAGACTCATCGATACCATCCACCTTCTCGACCTCGACCCTGCCCTCGACATTATTGCGCCCCGCTATTCAGCCACCGGCAGGCCTTCAAGAGATCCCCTCGCCATGCTGCGCGCCATGGTTTGCGCGTCTTCCCTTGGGATACAGAGCATAACAAAGCTCGTCTCGCTCTTTCGATCGTCCCCCGTGCTCGCCGCCTGTGCAGGCTTCGATCCTGACGACATCCCTGGAGTCGGCACGTTCTACGACTTCATCTACCGACTATGGGGCGAGGACAAAACCCACTTCGCCAGGAGGAAAAGACAATCCAGATCCTATAACAACAAGGATATAGACTCCTTCTCCGATGGCCCCATCTCCAAAGCAGACGAGCGCTTCACCGAAACTCTGGCAAGAGCCGTCATGGACAACTCCTTCTTCCTCGACCCCGAATCATCTATCATCGTCCAGATCTTCGACCGGTGCGCCGTGGCACCCTCGGAGGAAATGGGCCTGGTCCAATCTCCCGGCGGGGAGGGGGTCCTCCTCTCCGGAGATGGCACGCTCGTAGAGTCCGGCGCCTCGCCGTCGGGCACCAAGGCCTGCGACTGCAAGAGCAAGGGCATTCATAGGTGCGACTGTCCGAGACGCTTTTCCGACCCCGACGCAAGGTTCGGTCGCGATGCCCATAAGGACGAGTTTGTCTTCGGCTACAATATCTACACACTCGTCGCCATCACAAGCTCAGGCCCCCTCCCTGTGGCTTTCGCATGCCAGGGAGCGAACACAAATGACTCTGTCATGAGCCTTCTTGCTATGAACTCCTACAACCGCTGCCGCAAACTCCGCGCAAGACC
>DYEP01000008.1 GCA_020725675.1 Symbiobacterium sp.
CACACGACAGATTTTGATTGACACCTGTTGCGGGATGAAGTAAAATACGTACAACCTCATCTCCTAGGCACAGGGGTGAGGTAGAGGCGCGGTTGGTCAAAAGTATTGCCTGGTAGAACGGCATCGATGACCAGGCAGGAAAGGGGCCACCGCCGAAGTCCGGAAAGCTGCTCGAGGTTTCCGGGCTGGGGTTGCATCGAACAGGTGCAGCACTGTCATCCAGAATGCCTGCCCTTGGGGCTCTGGATGGAGCGCTATCTCACTCAAGGGGGAGAGGAGGGGTGTCGTTTTGAAACGTGAGCACCCTTCTGGGTGCTTTTTCATTTTCCTGCGGGAGGTTGAACACTTTGCGCTTGGGCACCATGTCAGTGAACGAGAGAGGCCACCTGTGCATCGGTGGCATGAGTACGGTTGAACTTGCTGAAACCTACGGTACGCCGCTTTACGTCTTTGACGAGGATCTAATACGGCAAAACTGCAGACGTTATGTGAACGCTCAAGACTGCCCCGGAATGGTGGCATACGCCGCCAAAGCTTTTATAACCGTAGCCATGGCGAGGTTGGTATTTCAGGAAGGTCTGGGGCTGGATGTGGTTTCCGGAGGCGAGCTGTATACAGCGATCCGCGCTGGCTTTCCGCCCGAAAACATCATCTTCAACGGCAACAACAAGACCCCTGAAGAGATTTCCATGGCGCTGCGCTCAAATGTGGGCCGCATCGTAGTGGATTCTCTGGATGAATTGGACATGTTGACCACTCTGGCGCGAAAGATGCGTGTAAGACCGCGCATCCTTTTGCGGCTCAACCCGGGTGTGTCCGCGCACGCCCATGAGTACGTGCTGACTGGGATCGACGACTGCAAGTTCGGGATAAGTGTAAAAGGCGGGGCCGCTCTCTCTGCCGTGATGGCCGCACTCGCCGCAGAGGAAGTGCAGCTGGTGGGCTATCACGTCCACATAGGCTCGCAGCTCCTGGATCTCGACGCTCCGTTGCTGGCAGCGAGAGTGCTATTGCAGTTTGCGTTGCAGGCAAGTGAATCCACCGGATACTGGCCAACAGAGCTCGATCTGGGCGGAGGGCTGGGCATTAAGTACTTGCTTTCTGACCGTCCGCCTGATATTGAACAGTACGTGCGCGCGCTTACGGGTTGCGTAAGGGAGTTCTGCACCGCACATGGAAAGCCGCTTCCGTACCTCCTTTTTGAGCCGGGGCGCTCCATAGTGGGCGAAGCAGGCACTACGTTATATACTGTCGGGGCTACTAAGCTTATGCCCGGGGACCGTCATTTGGCGGCTGTAGATGGCGGCATGACTGACAACCCCCGTCCGGCGCTGTATGACGCAAAGTATCATTGCGTACTGGCTAACCGGGTAAATGACGAACCGGTATCCACTTACCGGATAGTCGGAAAGTGCTGCGAGAGCGGGGATGTGCTTATTAAGGAAGCATCTTTGCCTGAACTTCGAAAGGGCGACATCCTTGCGGTGCTGTCAACCGGCGCTTACAACTACTCCATGGCGAGCAACTACAACCGCGTGGCAAGGCCTGCTGCGGTACTGGTGTCGTCTGGCCGGGCGGACCTTATCGTAGCACGCGAGGACTTTTCCGACCTTGTACGGCTCGATCTCTTGCCAGCTCGCCTGGTAGGCTAAAGCCGCTGCTTTTTTCGTACCCTGCGCCCTGAGCGACCCAAAGAGGTGGCTCAGGGTCCTCTTTCAGACGCAAAAGGGTAAAAAGAAGAGACGGTACGGATATGTACCGTCCTGGGAGTAAGTTATATTAAGAGGGGGTCAAGAACCTACATGAGGTTTCCTTCCGTGAAAGAGTATAACTCCGGCATGTTACACAGCCTTTACGGCAAGGTAAAAACTGTGTAACATACCAGCCCCATACAACCAGGAAGGTCTGGGCAAGGCGCCCGGACCTTCATCTCAATTTGGTGTCATCGCACATTATGGATAAAAATTAATGGGATTCACCGCTTTGCCGTCAACCCTCACTTCAAAATGAACGTGAGGCCCGGTGCTTCTGCCAGTGCTACCTACCCTGGCTATCACCTGTCCTTTTTGCACCACGTCTCCTACTTTAACCAGGTTCTGCGAATTGTGGCCATAGAGAGTCACCTTGCCGCCGCCGTGGTCAATCATCACGCACAACCCGTAATTGCCGTACCATCCGGAGTGAACCACCGTACCCGAATCTGCCGCAACAATGGGTGAGCCCACCGGCGCCGCGATATCTACTCCGCTGTGGAACCCGGATCGCCTCCAGCCGAATCCTGACGTAATCGTTCCTGACAACGGCCACACGAAACTTCCAGTCCCCAGGTCAGGAACGGTCTTGGAGCCTTCAACCACTATCTGCGTGACGGGTTCTCTCAGCACGCGGCTCGATAACGTCTCACGGGAGGATTCCACTCCGTTCACCCGATGGATCCTGACTGTAACTTCCCGTTGTCCGGCCACTCCGTGCTGCTTTATCTGCCTCTGCCACGGCCACATGGACGGATCTTTCTCCGTCACAGTAGAAAACGGGATCGCAACTGTATAGGTCATCTCTTCTTCAGTAAGCACATTCACGTACGGTTCAGGTACGACCAGGTTTAGGCTCTGTCCTTCACGAATCAGGTCACCTTTTATCTCCGGATTCGCTTTTCTCAGGTCATCCACAGACATCCGATTCGCTGACGCGATAGCCCAGAGCGAGTCGCCGCGCTTTACCGTATACGACATGACTTTGTCAGTGCCTCTCATGAGTATGAGCTTGGCTTCGTCTACCGACCGCAACATCTCTGGATCAACGATGCGTTCGAGGATCTGGATGTCTTCCGCAAATGCGAGCGTCTTTAAAGACACGTTAGACCTGGAGAGGATGGCATCCTGGATCTGAGCCTGGATGGACCAGACCACTTCCTCCGCCGCCTCTTTCGTGCCGAGCGCGACGACCTCCCTGCCGTCAACGGAGATCACATAACCTGCGGCTGTGAATCTGATCCTCTTTTCCACTTCTTCTAAGATCTCTTCGAACCGCATCATCTCGGGCAGGCTGTCGCCCGTGAAGGGTATGAACTCGATATCGTTGGACGCCGCGAGGGCCACACCGTCTTGGTCCTCAGCCTGGAGCTTGAGACTGAGGATACTGTTATGTACGATCTCCGGTTCTGTCAGATAACCTATACGTTCTCCGTCAATCCTTAGCTCGTAGTATGTATAAAGTGGTTTATTATGCTGTATCGATAATGCGAAAACCGCCACTGCCAGCATACAGACAACTGTGGTAGCAGCGATTACCTGCCTTGTGGCGCCGATCTTGCCCTGCAACGTTTACCTCCCCCCGGAACATTTTATGGGCACGCGTCCGACCACGTGCCTTACTTAATGTTCTACGGCATGATAGGTACTTCCTTCCTTGGAAGTCCACATTAATGTAAGGTAAATGATTCCACAGCGCCACGCTAGTCATATGATGCCCGTCTTCACAAGAAATATTACACCCGTCCAAAACAACAAAAGCTACAAACAGCATATGAAAACCTGGGCGTCGATATCTCTCGACGCCCAGGCGAGTTCTCTCATTATTTCATCATTTCATCTGGACGACCGTGGCTATCCCCATGCCTCCTCCAATACAAAGTGCTGCCAGGCCGTATTGTGACTTTCGCTTCTTCATTTCATGAAGCAGTGTGACAAGGATCCTGGCACCGGATGCTCCAATGGGATGCCCAAGTGCGATGGCCCCACCGTTTACATTCACCTTTTCCAGGTCGGGTTTGAGCTCGCGGATAACGGCAAGAGACTGGGCTGCGAACGCTTCGTTGAGTTCGATAAGGTCCATTTGCTCCAGATCGAGGCCTGCTTTGGCCAGGGCCTTTCTGACTGCTTCAACAGGGCCAATACCCATTATGGCAGGGTCAACCCCGGCAGACGCCCACGACCTGATATAGGCCATCGGGGTGATTCCTAGTTCCTCGCACTTGTCCTCTGACATAAGCACCAGGGAAGCAGCGCCGTCGTTAATGCCCGACGCGTTGCCCGCAGTTACAGTCCCGTCCTTACGAAAGGCGGGGCGCAGAGTCGCCAGTACTTCGACGGTCGTACCGAACCTCGGGTGCTCATCCTGTTCAAACTTCACCGGATCGCCTTTCCGTTGGGGGATCATGACAGGCACAATTTCGTCTTTAAACCTACCTGACTTGATGGCGGCTTCAGCTTTCATCTGGCTTGACGCCGCAAACTCGTCCTGCTCGCGCCTGGTAATACCGTACTGCTCCGCCAGGTTTTCTGCGGTGATACCCATGTGATAGTCAGATATCGCACACCAGAGACCGTCTTTAATCATGGAGTCCACTACCTCGCTGTTCCCCAGACGGTAGCCCGTGCGCGCCTTGTCAAGCAGATACGGCGCCATATCCATATTCTCTGTGCCACCCGCTACGATAATGTCCGCCTCGCCCAGCGCGATGGAAGCAGC
>DYEP01000085.1 GCA_020725675.1 Symbiobacterium sp.
GCCGCAAACGTGCTGGCTGTGTTCGCCACTCTGTTTGGCTGTGCAACATCGCTTGGCCTTGGAAGTATGCAGATCAACGGCGGGTTGAACATCTTGTACGGTGTACCGGTCGGCACTGTCAGCCAGATACTCATCATAGCCGTGATCACAAGTATAGCTGTGACCTCGGTGTTGACGGGTATCAACAGGGGCATACGGTTCCTGAGTAACGTTAACATGATTCTGGCTGCGTTCACCATGGTGTTTTTATTCGTGTTCGGGCCGACCCGGTTTATCCTGAACCTGTTCACGGAAACGCTGGGTGACTACCTGCAGAACCTGGTGCGCACCAGTCTTTGGACCGACGTGTTAAACGGCTCCCAATGGATCGGATGGTGGACTGTGTTTTACTGGGCATGGTGGATTGCCTGGGCGCCATTTGTGGGTAGCTTCATAGCGCGTATATCCAGAGGACGTACGATCCGTGAGTTCGTGATTGGCGTGTTGCTCCTGCCCACGGCATTTAGTTTCATTTGGCTTAGCATCTACGCAGGCAACGCTTTCCACTTAGAGTTAACCGGTCAGGCTCAAGTAGCGTCCGCGGTGGCACAGGACATCACATCTGCATTGTTTGTGACGCTGGCGCAGCTGCCGTTTCCCTCAATAATCTCTTTTCTTGCCATGATCCTGATAGCGATATTCTTCATCACATCATCCGACTCAGCTACGTTTGTAGTAGCGATGCATGTGACGGGAGGAAACCTTGAACCGCCCCAGAACGTGAAAGGATTCTGGGGTGTCTTGGAAGGTGCGGTAGCAGCCGTATTGCTGCTTGCGGGAGGGCTTGGCGCACTTCAGACCGCCTCTATCGCGTCGGCGTTCCCGTTCATGCTGGTGATGTTGGCCATGTGCTATGCCCTCATCAAAGCGTTGCGCAAAGATGTAGACGAACACGGGTACACTGGGTGAGCTCTGGGGAGAGGCGCTCGCCGAACGGCAGCGACTCTCCCAACTATATTTACAAACTGCTCAAGGGGGTATATGCATGTCGAACTTCGAGAGTCTTAGCAAAGCGGTGATCGCGGGGAACGTGGGTCAGGCCGCGGAAATCACCAAGAACGCGCTGGATCTTGGCGCAAGGCCCATGGACATACTGAACCTCGGGCTATTACCTGGTATGGCAGTAGTAGGAGATCGGTTCAAAAAAGGCGACATGTTCGTGCCTGAAGTGCTCATGGCTGCACGTGTGATGCAGTCGTGCATGGAGATTCTAAAGCCCATGCTAGTAGACGAAGAAGTACCGTCAGCAGGAACCGTAGTGATTGGGACCGTAAAGGGAGACCTTCACGACATAGGTAAGAACCTGGTAGCGATGATGCTCGAGTCCGCCGGGTTCCGGGTAGTCAATCTCGGTGTGGACGTCCCGCCTGAGAAGTTTGCCAGCGCGATCAGAGAGCATAAGCCGCATATACTTGGCATGTCTGCGCTGTTAACCACCACAATGCTGAGGATGAAAGATACCATTGAACTGTTGGAGGAAGAAGGATTGAGGGACAAGGTAAAAGTGATTGTAGGCGGGGCCCCGGTGACGCGGGACTTCTCCGAAGAGATAAGGGCAGACGGATATGCGCCTGATGCAGCCTCTGCCGCCGAACTTGCCAAACAGATCGTCGGGTTTAGTGTTTCTTCATGAGGAAAGGAGAGATGAAGATTGGGTAATATGGTGTGCCCAAACTTCAAGGTCTGCGTGACACCCCAGTTTGAAGTGTTGACACAGGACCAGCGCCAGCAGATATATTTTGGAGCTCTGGAAATCTTGGCCCGCACCGGAGCCCAGATCCACGACGAACGCACGCTTGAGCTGTTGCAGCAGAACGGGTGTCAGGTAGAAGGGACGCGCGTTTACTTCCCAAGGGCGCTGGTTGAGTGGGCGGTTGCGGCTGCTCCGTCCTACGTGACCATATATGATCGGAACGGCAGGCCTGCGATGTATCTTGGCGGGAACAACGTGTATTTCGGACCTGGCCCCACCAACACGTTCCATCTTGACCCGTTCACAGGCGAGCGCAGAAAACCTTTGAAAACGGATAAGGCCGATGTGGCGCGTGTGGTGGATGCTCTACCCAACATTGATTACGCGATGGACCTCGGTACACCTTCGGACGTAACTTCCACATTGGCAGATGTACACGCCTTCGATGCCATGGTAAGAAACACCGAAAAGCCCATCGTCCACTGGGGCTTTGACGTCGAGCAGTATGAGGATATCATCAAGATGGCCGCGGCGGTAAAAGGCGGGCTGGAGCAGCTGGCGCGGCGGCCGTTCATAGTGCTTTATTCTGAGTCCAGTCCTCCGCTGGTACATTCAAAAGAGGCCATAGCCAAAGCACTTTATGCTGCGGAAATGGGGATCCCGGTGATATATACGCCGTGCGTCATGGCAGGTGCTACCGCACCCGCTACCATGGCTGGCACGCTGGCCATTACTGTGGCAGAGAGCCTGGCAGGGCTCACGGCGGTACAGCTGCTGAAAAAGGGCGCACCGTTTATTATGGGGGGCGTCATCTCCATAATGGACATGAGCAGTACCATTCTAAGCTACGGGGCGCCTGAGTTCAACCTGCTGCAAGCGGCTCTGGCGGAAGTGGCTCACCACATCGGGTTGCCGGTATTTGGAACAGGAGGATGCATCGATTCCAAGGTATTGGATGCGCAGGCAGCTGCAGAAGCTGCGCAATCCATACTGCTTTCTGCACTGTCGGGAGCAAACCTTGTCCATGACTGCGGCTACATGGAGTTCGGTTCTACCGGTTCCGTGGAACTCTTAGTGCTCGACGACGAGATCATTGGCTATGTGAAGCGGATCATGAGGGGGATCAACATAGATGATGAAAGCCTGGCACTGGAGGTCATCGATAGGGTAGGTCCAGGAGGGCATTTCCTTGGTGAGGACCACACCATGGCACATTTCAGGACAGAGACGTGGTTCCCGACCCTCTGCGACCGCCGCAGGTACGATGACTGGGTGGCTCATGGCAGCACCTCACTTGAGCAGCGCTTGAAAGAAAAGACGCAAGCTATCATCAGGGGACACCAGCCACGGCCTTTGCCCGATCATGTCCTCGCCCGTCTTGATGAAATAGTCAGCGCGGCCGAGGAGCGAGAAGCTGCAAAGGCCAAGAAGCGGCGGTAGGGCAAAAGAAAGGAGTGCTGACTAATGAGAAGCAATTACACTGCAAACGGCAGTGTCCACCTGCGCATCCTCTCTCAAGATCAGTGCGAGCTGCTCTACTCTGCCGCAACCAGGATCCTGGAGAGGACAGGCGTTATATACCACGACAATGAAGCGCTGGACATCATGAAAAAGGCGGGCTGCTGGGTTGACGGAAAGCGGGTCCGTATCCCCTCCAAGCTTGTGGACAGAGCTCTGCTCACGGCCCCGCGGCGCGTGACTCTTCACGATAGCAGAACGGGGTTGCCCGTGATGGATCTGGAGGGTAACAACGCCTATTTCGGCACTGGATCCGACACCCCGTTTTTTATAAACCCGTACACCGGTCAGAGAGAAAAATCCAGCAAAAAGAGCGTAGGGTGGGCATGCAAGGTCATTGATGCTCTTCCTAATATAGAGTTTGTCATGTCGCTAGGCATCGTACAGGACGTGCCTCAGGCGATCTATGACAGGCACCAGTTCGAAGCGCAGGTCTTAAATACCAGTAAGCCCATAGTCACCACAGCAGTAGACGTAGCAGGCTTTTCAGACATCATCGAGATGTGCGAGTGTATCGCTGGCGGAGAAGAGGAACTGCGGCGCCACCCGTTCATGACGCTATATGCGGAGCCCATCTCCCCGCTCCAGCACGCGACAGAAGCGGCGACCAAACTGCTTCTTGCAGCACACAAGGGTCTTCCGGTGGTGTATACCCCGTGCATTATGGCCGGAGGGACCGTGCCTTCCACGCTGGCAGGCGCCATGGCCACAGGCCTTGCGGAAAGCCTGAGCGGGCTCGTGCTGAACCAGCAGGCGCGGGAGGGTTCCCCGTTCATCATGGGCGGCGTATTCACGGTGATGGATATGTCCTCCACTATATTCTCCTATGGCGCCCCTGAATTCAACCTCATGATGTCTGCCCTGGCCGACATGGCTCACTTCTTTAAGTTGCCTATGTTCGGTACCGCAGGCTGCACCGACTCAAAGATCATGGACGGTCAGGCCGCTATGGAAGCGGCAATATCCATCGTGCTGTCTGCCTTTTCCGGCGCCAACCTCATCCACGACGTCGGATATATTGAATATGGCTCTACAGCGAGTCTTGAACTCCTTGTGATCTCAGACGAAATCATCGGGATGGCGAGGAGAATGGCGCGCGGCATAGAAGTGAACGACGAAACGCTTGCGCTTGACGTGATAGACGAAGTAGGTCCTGGAGGGCACTTCCTCTCCCACGATCACACTTTCAAATGGTTCAAGAAAGAGACCTTTTTCCCAGAGCTGTTCGACAGGCGTCGCTACGACGCGTGGAAAGAAAGCGGGGGAACCAACCTCACCAAGAGGGCTAACACGAAGGTAAAGGAGATACTGGAGGGACACGAACCTGCACCTCTTCCTGCGAATGTGAGGCAGCGGATCAGCGAGATCGTAGCGCGGGCGGAAGGGAGTCTCGGCATCTGAAAACAGCTATCGGCCGGCGGATCGAGGGAGAGAGGGCCTGTAGCCGGCCGTGCTTTTTACTGGAGGGACCCTGCTTGACTTTGGGGCTTGGCATTGACACAGGAGGTACGTTTACTGACGCCGTGCTGTTGGAACTTGAAACCAAAAGGGTACTGGGTCTTTCCAAAGCTCACACCACTTCGGACGACCTTTGCGTGGGCATAAAGAAGTCTCTTGAAGCCCTGGACGGTCAATCCCTCAAGCGCGTGGGCCTTGTATCACTCTCCACGACGCTTGCCACCAACAGCATTGTGGAGGGTAAGGGAGGGGTTGTCGGCTATCTGTTGATCGGCTCTGGGGTTGAGAGGCCGTTGCCGTCGAGGTATGTCGCATTCGTTCGTGGAGGGCATACGATGAGCGGACGGCAAAAAGAGCCCCTGGATGAACAGGCTGTGCGGCTGGCCATCGAGACAATGAAGGACCATGTGGACGCTTTTGCAGTCACGGGGTTCTTCAGCGTGAGGAACCCGGAACACGAGCTAAGGGTGCGCGAGATGATCGCCGCAGTTTGCGGGCTGCCGTGCGTGTGCGGGCACGAGCTTACTCAAAGTCTCGGGTTTTACGAAAGGGCTCTCACTGCTGGGCTCAATGCTGGGTTGCTTCCGTTGATCGAGGACTTGATAAATTCCGTACGCTTGGTGCTTTCCCAATTCGGCATAGGAGCGCCGCTCATGGTGGTCAGGGGAGACGGCGCTCTCATCAGCGAACAGGTGGCCAGACAACGACCCGTGGAGACCATCCTCTCTGGCCCTGCTGCGAGCGTGAGCGGAGCTGCTTTCCTGTCTGACCAGTCAGAGGGTGTCGTGGTGGACATCGGTGGTACCACCACGGACATTTCGGTGATCAGCGGAGGCAGACCCAGGGTGAGGGAAGACGGAGCGGTTGTGAATAGCTGGGCGACCCGGGTCAGCGCTGTAGATGCGTTCACCATCGGGGCCGGAGGCGACAGTGAGGTCGGTGTATATGCTGACGGGAAAGTGACGGTAGGCCCGAAAAGAGCAGTCCCCCTTTGCTTTTTGGCTAGCCGTTACCCATACCTTACTGATGAACTGAGAGAAATAGAGGAGTACGGCTACGACCCGGTGCTGCATCAACCGGTACATGTGGCTGTGCTTGCCCACACCAGGTTCGCAAGAAGCGGTCTGACAGGTGAAGAGGGCCGAGTGCTCTCGGCGCTGGCGGACGGCCCGCATTCGCTATTTCACCTGGGAAAAGTGCTGTGCTCTGACCCAAACCTGCTTCCGTTAGCTGAACTTGAGCGAAGGGGCATCATTGTGCGGGCGTGCATCACCCCAACGGATGTACTGCATTTCAAAGGGGAGTATGTGGTATATGACCGCGAGGCTGCAGAGGCAGGCATGAGGATCCTGGCAAAACGAGGCGGCATGGATCCCCATCAGCTGGCGGAGCTTGTAGTGGAGCAGCTCACCAGGCGCATCGCTTCCGGCATTATCGAAAAGCTGGTGATGGACGCCCGCGGTACTCGACACGTGAGGAAAGACGATAGCTACCAGTACTTCGTGAATACCATGTGCAGTGACGGGAGCGGCAAGGGAACGTACGAGATACGGTTCAAGCTCGCCAAACCTATTATCGGGATCGGTGCACCAGCCTCCGCATACTTACCTGAGGTAGCAAGAAGACTTTGTGCCAAATTGATTATTCCCCCTCATTCAGAGGTGGCCAATGCCGTGGGTGCTATCAGCGGGGATGTGGTCGAGTCCGTGGAATGTCTGGTCAGGTCCGATGAAAGTGGGTATTTTCTCGTTCATTCACCCCGCTCAATGCGCATCTTTCGGTCGATGGAGGATGCCATCGCTTACGCTGAGCGCGAGGGGGCAGATCTGGTGACATGGAAAGCGGCGTTGTCGGGTGCACACGAAGCCCAGGTGATATCTAGCCGGGACGAGTCATGGTGTACTACAGGGCTGGGCGGGGCAGACCCTGTGTTTCTGGAGGCGCGCGTCAGGGTGACCGCTTATGGCAAACCCAAGTGGGAGGCAAAGAGTGGACATGAATGATATGCGGGTGCTTGCCTGCCATGTGCTGAGCGATGAACTGCTGCAAGTCATGCCCGAGGGTACAAGATACGAATTCCTGGAATATTCCCTGCATCGCACCCCGGAGGAGCTGAGAAGACAGCTGAGCCGGCGCATCCAGGAGGATACATCAACGGGCTGCTTGGCGCTGGCCTATGGGCTATGTTCCAATGGGGTGGTGGGCATCACCTCAACCCGGCACACCATAGTCATCCCCAACGCACATGACTGCATAAGCCTGCTCCTTGGGGATGTGCGACGTTACCTGGAAGAGTTTTCGCAGCGCCCCGGCACGTATTACCTGAGCAAAGGCTGGATTGAACACGGGGGAGACCCGCTGTCTGAGTTTTACCGGTATGAGGAGAAATATGGGAGGCAGGACGCCCTGTGGGTCATGGAAGAGCTTTACAAGAATTACCGACGCCTGGTGTTCATTGATACCGGGCTTCCGGATCTCATGCCCTACCGCAAGCACGCGCAAGAAGCGGCCCGTTTTCTAAAACTGGAGTATGAGGAAGTTAAGGGATCTACCCTTTTGCTCAAAAGGCTGGTGGCGCAGGATTGGAACGAGGACTTCCTGGTGTTCCGTCCAGGCGAACGCATATCTCAGGTGGCGTTCTTGGCCTGCCAGCGTGACATTGAAATGAAAGGACGGGGCTTTTA
>DYEP01000086.1 GCA_020725675.1 Symbiobacterium sp.
GCATTCTCTACCATTGCGGGTGAGCACCCGGGGTTTTCCGATAACGAGTATAACCTGATGTTTCAGGCAGCGGCCGAGGCTACAGAAGAAGCGGTCATGAACTCGATGTTCATGGCTGATACGATGGTAGGCAGGGACCATCACATAAGAGAGGGAATCCCTCTTGATAAAGTCGTTGAAGTGGTGAACCGTGGAAGGAGGGGAAAACGGTGACCGTGGAGGCGGTGCACGTCTTGAGGGGCGAGATACCCGAGTCCATTCACAGGGCGGACGTGGCGGTGGCTGACGATAAGGGCAAGATCGTGGCGTGGCTAGGTTACCCGGCTAAGATCACCTACATGAGGTCCGCATCCAAACCCATCCAGGCCATCCCGCTGGTAGAATCAGGCGCACTGGACCATTTTGGGCTGACCGACAAGGAACTGGCGATCATCTGCGCTTCTCACAGCGGAGAGCAAGAGCACCTGGATACTGTACAGAGCATACTCGAGAAGATAGGGCTCAAAGAAGACTGTCTGCAGTGCGGCACCCACCCGCCGCTTGACTCTGCAACCAGGAGGCAGATGATCCGGGAGGACCGGGCGCCCACGGCGTCTGGCCACAACTGTTCCGGTAAGCACGCCGGTTTTCTGGCACTCTGTGTATATCGGGGTTATCCCACCGATGGTTACCTCCTGCCGGACCATCCTGTGCAGCAGGAAGTGCTCGGGGTAATCGCGGAGTTCACCGACATGCTTCCGGAGAACATTGTGCTGGCGGTGGACGGCTGCGGCGTGCCCGTTTACGCCCTGCCGCTTTGGCGCATGGCGATGTCCTTCGCCAGGCTCGCGACTGGCTACAACATGTCAGAACAAAGGGCTGCTGCCTGTCAGAGGATTATCAATTCCATGTGGGCCCACCCGCACATGGTGGGCGGTCGCAAACGGTTGTGTACCGAACTGTTAAGCAGATTCCCTGGGCGGGTGCTGGCAAAAGTAGGAGCCGAGGCCGTCTACTGCATGTCCCTTCCCGAACTCGGCCTCGGGGTAGCCATAAAGATGGAGGACGGTGCCGAAAGGGGGCTTGCGCCCACGGTCATTGCGGTGCTTGAGCAACTTGGGGTATTGTCAAGAACTGAACTTGACGACCTGGCGAAGTTCTCATCACCCAAGGTGCTAAACAGCAGGGGACAGGTGGTAGGAAGGATCAAAGCTGTTTTCGAGCTTTTAAAGCTCAGTGACTGGGAGTAGGGGGTGTGCGCGTTGCAAACACGGGACTGGCTGAACGAGGCGGTCATGATTAAACAGTGGATGGTGGATATAAGGAGGAGGATACACCAGAACCCGGAACTGGGCATGCAAGAATGGGAGACCTCGCGGCTCATCGCGGACCTGCTTGGCGAGTTGGGCGTCGGTTTCAGACAGGGCGTAGCGAACACGGGCGTCATTGGGTACATAAACCGCGGCAAGCGACCGTGCGTTGCGCTGAGAGCGGACATGGATGCACTGCCTATTGAGGACAGAAAGGACGTCCCCTACAAGTCGCAAGTGCCAGGCAAGATGCATGCGTGCGGGCATGACGGTCATGTCGCCATGCTCCTTGGCGCGGCCAAGCTGTTACGACAGCACGAAGCCGATCTCATCGGTGAGGTGCGCCTTCTATTTCAGCCTGCCGAGGAGGGACCGGGCGGTGCTGAACCCATGATCGCGGAAGGCGCCATGGAAGGTGTAGACGCCGTGTTCGGCCTTCACCTGTTCACGGACCTGGATGCCGGAAAGGTCTCGGTGAAACCCGGCCCATCCAGCGCAGCTGCTGACGCATTCGGTTTTATCATCGAGGGCAAGGGCGGTCACGGTGCGGCGCCTCACATGGGTGTGGATGCCATCGCAGTGGCGGCGCAGGTGATCACTGCGTTGCAGACTGTGGTCAGTAGGGAAGTGGATCCGGTGGATCCGGTCGTCATCACGCTGGGTACTATAAAGGGTGGCTACAGGGAGAACGTCATTGCGGACACGGTGGAAGTCAGGGGAACTGTGAGGACCACCAGCGAAAAGACCCGGGCTGAGATGCCCGAACGTATAGAGCGAATCATCGCAGGCGTAACGTGTGCGATGAGAGCATCCTACAAGCTGATGTTCGTGCCTGGCTATCCGCCGCTTGTTAACGATGAAGGGATGTCGCAGCTGGTGATGACGACTGCCATAGAGATGTTGGGACCGGATAACGTGGAATTAGCCCGGGTGCCAACCATGGGTGCTGAAGACTTCTCATATTTCCTAAAGCATGCGCCGGGGTGTTTCTTCAGGCTGGGTGGAGGTATTCCCGATAAGCGCTACCCCGGGCACCATCCGATGTATGATTTTGATGAGGACGCCATGCCGTACGGGTCAGCCCTCCTGGCTGCAATTGCGTGGAAGGCGCTCCAGATGCACTCATGAGTGAGGTTGCCTGCGTTCGCACCCCGGAATATGGAAGGGAAAAGGTGCTCGATGCAGTGCTGCGTGCGCTTTCGCTCCTTGGGGGCATCAACCGGTTCGTTTCCCCTGGGGACCGTGTGTTACTCAAGCCTAACCTCTTGAGGCCCGCTGCTCCTGAGCAAGCCATTACCACTCACCCCGATCTGATTTGGGCAGTAGCCACCGTTGTGAAACGTGCGGGAGGCTATGTGGTGGTGGGCGACAGTTCAGGAGGTACGATGAAGGGAAGGGGGATGACCTCCACGGCACTGGACCGTACTGGTGCAAGGACCGCGGCTCTGGACGCGGGCGCAGAGGTGATCAACTTTGATTCTTACGGGACAGTGGAGGTAGCAGGTCTTCACATAAGTCGTGCTATCACCGAGGCGGACGTGGTGATCAGTCTGCCAAAGGTCAAAACCCACGGGCTTACAGTATACACAGGGGCCGTGAAGAACATGTTCGGGGTTGTCCCCGGGCTGTCAAAGTCACGGCTGCACAGGCAGGCACCGACGATACAGCAGTTTTCGGAGGTGCTGGTTGACATATACGCTGCATGCCGAGTACAGCTGGCGGTGGCCGACGGCGTGATTGGGATGGAAGGCAACGGGCCCTCCGCAGGCAGGCCCAAGCACCTCGGATACATCTTTGCCTCACAGGATCCGGTGGCGCTCGATGCGGTGATTGAACACACAATCGGCATACCTTCAGGCAGCGTGCTCACCACCACCATTGCCGCGCGCAGGGGGCTTGGCATTGCGGACCTTTCAGCCATCCGGGTGCTCGGTGACCAGCCGGCAACAACGCGGTTTCGACTGCCCGACACGACCACTGTAAAACGGCTGCCCGGGTTTTTGTCAAGATGGGTGCTGGACCTCATGGAGATAGTCCCCAGGATTTCAAAAAGGTGTACAGGTTGCGCCGTATGCGTATCAAGCTGCCCAGTATCAGCAATAAAGGAGCCCTCATCCGGCATCCGGATGGACAAGTGCATAAGGTGTCTGTGCTGCCACGAATTGTGTCCTTCGCAGGCGGTCGACCTTGTACCCAGACACCCGACCATCAGGAGGATCGGCTCTTATCTGGCCAAAAAAAGCGGCAGACTCTGATGTAGTGCTGAGCTAGGCCCTTCGCGTAAGCCTGGCAAAGAACAGACGGATACTGTCAAGGAAACGTTTGAACAGGCCTGCCTGTGGCACGTCCTCAAGCGCCACGATGTCAAGGCTCTTGATTTCCCTTGTACCTGCAACGATGTTCAGCGTGCCCACAGGATCCCCTTTCTTGACAGGAGCGAGCAAAGGTTCGTTAATGGTAGTCACGAGCCGTACTGCGTCTTCCTCTCCCCTGCGGAGTGTTGCAATGACGTCGGATGTGATGCCTGCTTGCACCCAATCGGAGGTGCCCCGGTATACCCGAACTTGTCTTGATACCTGTTCGGGTGTGGCCACAGTTCTTGTAACAAAGTTGCGAAAACCAAAATTCAGGAGTTTTGCGACTTCTTCTGCCCTTTTTATCTCGCCTTCTTCCATGGTACGGGCTGATACGCCAAGCACGACCGCGATGAACCGCTGCCCGTCCCTTTCCGCTGTGCCAAGCAAGTTGTAACCCGCTGCTTCTGTGAACCCCGTTTTTAATCCGTCTGCGCCCTCATACGTGCCGAGCAGCCGGTTGCGGTTTTGCTGGGTGATGGGAGACTCCCCGGGCGCCCCGTACGTGAACGTTCGCTGTGAGTGCAGCTGCAGCGCCTCCGGGTGATCGGCAACATATGCTCGGGCGAGGCGGATAATGTCGTTTGCAGTCGTTACATTTTGATCTGACAGACCGTGCGAGTCCACAAACCGTGTATGTGTAAGCCCGAGCTCCTTTGCACGATCGTTCATGAGCTGTACAAACGCTTCTTCAGTCCCGGCGAGGTACTCTGCTACAGCGACGCACGCATCGTTACCCGAGACGATGGCGATGCCGGCTAAAAGCTCGTGCAGGGGGACGGTGGTATTGACCAGGATGAACATTTTGGACCCGCCTGTTTTCCACGCCTTCTGGCTTATGGGCACCGGGTCATCCAGACGAGCGACCCCTCTTTCAACAGCTTCGAAGGCCAGCTTGAGCGTCATGATCTTGACGAGGCTGGCGGGTACCATCTGTTCATCGCCGTTTTCTGATACGATTACGTCCCCGGATTGAAAATCAGAAAGCGCGTATGCGCGGGCAGCTACCTCTAGCGCGAACTGGGCAGCTGCGGGCGGGGAGGCAAGGGCGAATATCAGGACCGAAATGACGGTCAGCAGGGTGAGTTTTTTCATCCGAAACCCTCTCTTTGCTGCTCATCTCCAAGTATGTTTTGCCATTTTCTTCTCCGGTATTCTCTTTTGCAACCCCTCCTCCCTTCCAAATGGAAGGATTTCGATCATGAGGGATAGAAGTAACCCTGAGCACCATGAGGGGAGGTTTCTAGCAGCTACCGACAAGTTATCCTGTTTCACGCAGTTGTCC
>DYEP01000087.1 GCA_020725675.1 Symbiobacterium sp.
CCTGCTAGTAATTTTGCACTTGACGGCTTGTTCAATCACAAACACCCTGCGGGACTCTTTGGCACTCAAAAAGATTTCTCCCTTCATACTGACATTTTCTCAGTCCGCTTACAGGGTGACAATATCACAGTCCGGCAACATCCATCAAAAACTGGCTTGACAGCCCAATGCGCTTGTGGTAGTATAATAAATTGCTATTGGCATGCGGTGACGCCCGCCGCTTGAATATTTAGAGCGAATACAGCTAATTATATGTGTGGGAGATTTTAGCAAAATCCAAAAGTGTTCCATGCACTTTTGGTTATTTTGGTTTTTTGGAAGCGGTTTTCGAGGCTTCATTTCACAGGCAAGGAGGAAGAAGCATGGCACGTGCCATCAGGGTCGGCAGGCGCGAACGACTCAGCTTCGGCCAAATCCAGGAGGTACTTGAAGTACCTAACCTCATTGAAGTCCAACAGAAGTCCTATGATTGGTTTATAAAGGAGGGGCTCCGGGAGACATTCCGAGACATTTCACCAATACATGATTTTGCTGGTAATCTCGTTTTAGAGTTTCTTGATAATTATCTCGGAGAACCAAAGTATACAGTCGAAGAGGCCAAAGAGCGCGATATGACTTATGCTGCACCTCTTAAGGTCAAGGCGCAGGTGATCAACAAGGAAACCGGAGAGGTCAAAGAGCAAGAAGTATTTATTGGAGACTTTCCTTTGATGACGAAGCACGGTACCTTCATTATAAACGGGGCGGAACGTGTTATCGTCAGCCAACTCGTTCGTTCACCAGGAGTCTATTTTGACGAACAGCTGGACGCATCGGGGAAGAAGATATTCCTGGCAACACTCATGCCAAACAGAGGCGCCTGGCTCGAATTCGAGTCAGATCCGAACGACGTGCTCTACGTACGGATCGACCGTACCAGGAAGATTCCTGTAACCGTCCTGCTTAGGGCACTGGGGTGCGGTACTGATGCGGAAATCACGGAGCTACTGGGGGAAACGCCCCAGCTCAGGGCCACGCTTGAGAAGGATCCCACCGAGAACCAGGAAGACGCCCTGGTCGAGATCTACAAGAGGCTAAGGCCAGGCGAACCGCCCACGATAGAAAGCGCCAGAAATCTGCTTGAAACCTTCTTTTTTGAGCCGAAGCGGTACGATCTTGCTGCAGTGGGAAGGTACAAGCTTAACAAGAAACTTTCATTGAAAAAGCGTATTGCTGATACGAAACTTGTTGAAACTGTCAGGCATCCGGACAGTGGCGAGATTATCGCTGAGGCCGGCACTTATATCGACAGGGATCTGGCCGAACGCATAAGCAACTCCGGAGTTACGTCCGTGTGGGTGAAGAATAAGGACGGAAAAGAGCTAAAGGTCTTATCGAACGGGGCACCCACTATAGACCAGAAGACCGTGACAAAAGAGGATGTGGTAGCCGTAGTCAACTACCTGATCCATCTGTTTTACGGGCTCGGTTCTATAGATGACATTGACCACCTTGGCAACCGGAGACTTCGGTCTGTGGGTGAGCTACTACAGAACCAATTCCGCATAGGCCTGTCTCGTATGGACCGGGTAGTGCGAGAACGCATGACCATTCAGGACGTAAACGTCATCACGCCTCAGGCGCTCATCAATACGCGACCGGTGACCGCTGCAGTGAAGGAGTTCTTTGGTTCAAGCCAGTTGTCGCAGTTTATGGACCAGACGAACCCACTCGCTGAGCTCACTCACAAACGCAGGATCAGCGCGCTTGGTCCCGGAGGACTGTCCAGAGAACGCGCTGGGTTTGAGGTTCGTGACGTGCACCACAGCCACTACGGCCGGATGTGCCCAATTGAGACCCCTGAAGGTCCTAACATCGGGTTAATTAGTTCGCTCAGCACATATGCTCGTGTAAACGATTACGGTTTTATCGAAACACCGTACAGGCGAGTGGACAAGGCAACGGGCCGGGTCACTGACGAGATTGTATATCTGACCGCCGACGAAGAGGACGACAAAGTCATCGCTCAGGCTAACGCTCCGCTCGCTGAGGACGGGACCTTTCTGAACCCGCGGGTGACAGTGAGATACGGTGACCAGATCCTGCAGGTGGCGCCAAATCAGGTTGATTACATGGACGTGTCACCCAAACAGGTGGTGTCAGTGGCGACCGCCCTAATCCCATTTCTCGAGAACGATGATGCGAACCGCGCGCTCATGGGCTCCAACATGCAGCGTCAATCCGTTCCATTGATGCGCACTGAAGCGCCGCTTGTCGGAACGGGGCTTGAGTACCGTACCGCACTGGACTCGGGAGTGGTCATCGTAGCGGACAAGGACGGCGTGGTGGAGCGGGTAACTGCCACCGAGATTGCCGTCAGGTCTGACGACGGAGAACTGTTGCGTTACACTCTTATGAAGTTTGCCCGGTCAAATCAGGGTACGTGCATGAATCAAAAGCCTGTGGTGAAGAAAGGGGAAAGGGTGAAGCGCGGCGATGTACTAGCCGATGGCCCCTGTACGGACAACGGCGAGCTAGCGCTTGGCAAGAATATACTGGCTGCCTTTATGCCGTGGGAAGGCTTCAATTATGAAGATGCTATCCTTATCAGCGAAAGGCTGGTCAAAGAAGATACATTCACTTCCATCCACATAGAAGAGTACGAGTGCGATGCCAGGGATACGAAGCTCGGTCCTGAGGAGATCACCAGGGATATCCCCAACGTCGGTGAAGACGTGCTGAAAGACCTCGATGACAGGGGCATCATCAGGATCGGTGCCGAAGTAAGGCCCGGCGACATCCTTGTGGGCAAAGTCACTCCAAAAGGTGAGACTGAACTTACCGCAGAGGAGAGGTTACTGAGGGCGATCTTCGGTGAAAAGGCCAGAGAGGTCCGTGACACGTCTCTCAGGGTGCCTCACGGGGAAAGCGGGATCGTCGTGGATGTGAAGGTGTTCTCCAGGGAGAACGGAGATGAACTATCCCCAGGAGTCAATCACCTGGTAAGAGTATATATCGCTCAAAAGAGAAAGATATCTGAAGGAGACAAGATGGCGGGCCGCCACGGAAACAAGGGTGTGATCGCGAAGATCCTACCGGAAGAGGATATGCCCTTCTTGCCTGACGGAACGCCCGTGGAGATCGTGTTGAACCCTCTTGGCGTCCCTTCACGCATGAACCTGGGGCAGATCCTCGAGTGCCATCTTGGGTATGCGGCGAAAGCGCTCGGCATTTACATTGCGTCTCCTGTGTTCGACGGGGCGAACGAAGAAGATATATTTGACATGCTCCGCAAGGCGGGCTTGCCCCCTAGCGGCAAGAGCATTCTTTATGATGGGCGCACAGGGTTGCCATTTGATAACGAAGTCACGGTAGGCTATGTGTATATGATGAAACTTGCCCACCTCGTGGATGATAAAATACACGCAAGGTCCACTGGACCTTACTCCCTCGTGACTCAGCAGCCGCTCGGAGGGAAGGCGCAGTTTGGAGGCCAGAGGTTTGGCGAGATGGAAGTGTGGGCACTGGAGGCGTACGGTGCGGCCTACACGCTTCAAGAACTGCTTACGGTCAAGTCCGATGACGTGGTAGGACGAGTAAAGACGTACGAGGCCATTGTGAAGGGCGAAAACGTTCCAGAGCCCGGTGTGCCCGAGTCGTTCAAGGTATTGATTAAGGAGCTTCAGAGCCTGTGCCTGGATACAAAGGTACTTTCGGAAGATGCGAGGGAGATCGAGATCCGGGAATCTGACGACGATGTAGCCGATACAGCAAGGGACCTGGATCTGGATATCGGCGGCCAAAAGCCTCAGCGAATGGTGCAACGAGTAGTCAGGGAAAGGCCAAGGTTTGAGGAAATCGCTGAAGAAGCAGACGAAGATATGGCGGAGGAGCTCCAGGAAATCCTGGAAGAGGAAGAGGTGGACGTTTCCGAGCCTGAAGAAGAGGTTCTCCCTGAGGAGATCCTTGAGGATGAGATTCTGGACGACGAAGACAGCGAGTTCAAGGACTTACCGGGAGAGGATGAATTGGAGCTTGAAGAGTTCCTGCCTGACGTGGAGACGAAACCTGCTGAAGACGATGACGTGGACATAGATTACTATCCAAAACGTAAGAAATCACTGAAACGACGGGAAGACCAGGAAACAAGGCGGCCAAAGAAGCGCCTCCTGGATGATGAGGATGAGATTGACCTCAAACGTTTAAGCAGGCTGAGTGACTTGGAAGACGACGAGATCGAGTACTAGATGAGATGTGCAGGTCACCTCGGGAAAGGGGAGACAGCCTTTGTCTATTGAAGAAAGAAGGATCCAGGAGCTTCCTAAGTTTGATCAAGAAAGCAAGAAAACCAGAGATCTAAATGAATTTGATTCCATCAAGATCGGCTTGGCCTCGCCCGAACAGATCAGAGAATGGTCCCGAGGCGAAGTGAAAAAGCCCGAGACTATTAACTACCGGACTCTCAAGCCAGAGAAAGAAGGTCTCTTCTGCGAAAAGATCTTCGGCCCCCAGAAAGACTGGGAATGCCACTGCGGCAAGTACAAACGCGTGCGGTATAAGGGCATTGTCTGTGACCGTTGCGGCGTAGAGGTCACTCGCTCGAAGGTGCGGAGAGAGCGAATGGGGCACATTGAGCTTGCCGCTCCGGTATCACATATCTGGTATTTCAAAGGTATCCCGAGTCGCATGGGCGCTATACTTGACATGTCCCCCCGTGCTCTTGAGAAAGTACTGTACTTTGCTTCCTATATAGTCACGGACCCTGGTACTTCACCTCTGACGCAAAAGCAGCTGTTGACCGAGACCGAATACAGGGAAGCCAGGGACAAGTACGGAAACTCATTCAAGGCGGGCATGGGTGCTGAAGCCATTAAGGCGCTTCTATCCCAGCTCGATCTCGATGCGCTTGCGCGCGAACTGCGAGAAGAAGTGCTGAGCGTCTCCGGGCAGCGCAGGATGAGAGCCATGAGACGACTGGAGATCGTCGAAGCCTTCAGGAAATCCGGAAACCGCCCGGAATGGATGATACTCGAGGTCATACCCGTAATTCCACCTGACCTGCGGCCTATGGTGCAGTTGGACGGCGGACGATTCGCTACGTCTGATCTCAATGATCTCTACAGGAGGGTCATCAACCGCAATAACAGGCTAAAGCGCCTGCTGGACTTGAACGCACCTGACATTATTGTCAGGAATGAGAAACGTATGCTTCAGGAGGCAGTCGATGCGCTGATCGACAACGGACGTCGAGGTCGTCCGGTGACCGGTCCCGGGAACCGCCCGCTCAAATCGCTCAGTGACATGCTCAAGGGCAAGCAGGGCCGTTTCCGCCAGAACCTGCTCGGGAAGCGTGTGGACTACTCAGGCAGGTCTGTGATCGTGGTAGGACCGCAGCTTAAGTTTCACCAGTGCGGTCTACCCAAAGAGATGGCGCTTGAGCTGTTCAAGCCCTTCGTAATGAAGAAACTTGTCAAGGACGGCCTGGCTCACAACATCAAGAGCGCAAAGCGCATGGTAGAGCGCGTACGTCCTGAGGTATGGGACGTACTGGAAGATGTGATCAAAGAACATCCCGTACTCTTAAACAGAGCGCCCACACTACACAGGCTGGGCATTCAGGCATTTGAGCCTATCCTGGTCGAGGGCAAGGCCATACAGATACACCCACTGGTGTGTACGGCGTACAATGCTGACTTTGACGGCGACCAGATGGCGGTGCATGTTCCGCTTTCAGCCGAGGCTCAGGCAGAGGCCCGGGTGCTCATGTTGTCGGCACACAATATTCTAAACCCTAAAGACGGCCAGCCAGTAGTGACACCGTCACAGGACCTGGTGCTCGGCTGCTATTACCTGACCCTTGAAAAGCAGAAGCCACAAGAGGAGATGAAGGAGTTCTGCTCTCCGGATGAGGCAATAATGTCTTACGACCTTGGATACACCTCGCTTCAAGAGCAGATCAAGGTAAGAATAAACGGTTCCAAGATAGTGACCACCGTGGGCCGGCTGCTATTTAACGAGAGACTCCCTGAAGCGCTGCGCTACTGCAATCAGGTTGTCGACCGCAAGATGCTGGCTGAGATCGTAGCTCGCTGCTACAGGATGTTCGGCACTGCGGTAACTGCAAAGACGCTGGACGGACTTAAAGAACTTGGCTTTTCCTTTGCGACAAAAGCAGGTACCACAATCGGTATTAACGATATTGTCATCCCGCCTCAGAAACAAGAGATCTTAAAAGAGGCAGAGAGCCTTGTCGAACAGGTGGAGGAGCAGTACAAACGAGGGCTTATCACCGGGGAAGAGAGATACAATAAGGTGATTGCAATATGGAACGACGCGAGGGACAAGGTGACCAGCGCGCTGATGCAGGGTTTGGATAAGTTCAACCCGGTCTATATGATGGCCATATCCGGGGCACGAGGCAATGTGCAGCAGATATCCCAGCTTGCTGGAATGCGGGGTCTTATGGCTGACCCGTCAGGCCGCATTCTCGAACTACCGATTAAGGCGAACTTCCGTGAAGGCTTAACAGTTCTTGATTACTTTACGTCCACTCACGGAGCGAGAAAGGGTCTGGCAGACACCGCCTTGAGGACGGCGGACTCAGGCTATCTGACTCGCCGGCTTGTGGACGTATCTCAGGATGTGATCGTGCGGGAGACGGACTGCGGCACGACAGATGGCGTCCGGGTCAGCGAACTGAGAGACGGCAACGAAGTGGTTGAACCGCTTTATGACAGGATAGTCGGGCGGCTCGCCGCAGAACCGGTGGTGGATCCCATCACAGGGGAAGTAATCTGCCAGAGGAACGAGATGATTACAGAGGAAGTAGCTGAAAGGATCTTGGCTGCGGGGATCACTGAGGTCCGTATCAGGTCTGTACTCACTTGCAAGACCCGTCATGGTGTGTGCATCAACTGCTACGGGCGGGACCTGGCTACCGGTCGTCTTATTGAAATAGGTGAAGCGGTGGGAATCATCGCCGCTCAGTCCATTGGGGAACCGGGAACCCAGCTTACAATGAGAACCTTCCACACGGGAGGCGTAGCAGGCGAAGACATCACCCACGGTCTCCCTCGCGTTGAGGAGCTTTTTGAGGCGAGAAAGCCAAAGGGCCAGGCAGTGATCTCGGAAATAGACGGCGTAGTGAAGGTAACGGAGGGCAAGAACCGAAGGGAGATCCAGGTCACCGCGGATAACGGAGAAGTCATGACGTACGCTGTGCCTTACGGCGCCAGGCTGAAGGTAAGAGACGGGCAGTTTGTCTCCGCCGGTGACGAGCTCACCGAAGGTTCTATCAACCCGCACGACCTGCTGAAGATCAAGGGAGTAAGAGCAGTTCAGACATATATGTTGCAAGAAGTACAGCGCGTATACAGGTTGCAGGGAGTGGACATCAACGACAAGCACATCGAAGTAGTCATAAGGCAGATGCTCCGAAAGGTTAAGGTGGAGGACCCCGGCGACACGAGCCTGCTTCCCGGAGAGCAAGTGAACTTGTTCGAGTATGAAGAGGAGAACTCCCGGGCGCTAGAGCGCGGTGAAAGACCGGCGGTGGCAAAGCCCGTCCTGCTGGGCATCACTAAGGCGTCGCTGGCAACGGATTCATTCCTGTCAGCCGCTTCGTTCCAGGAGACTACCAAAGTACTCACAGAGGCGTCGATCAAGGGTCGTCAGGATCCACTGCTTGGGCTCAAGGAGAACGTCATAATCGGAAAGCTCATACCGGCTGGGACAGGGATGACGAGGTACAGGAACATTACGATCGAGAGCGCCAACGGTGAAACGCCTACTGTGCTGCCTGAACCTGCTCACAGGACCGACCCTGCGGAAGACGTTTTGACTCCTGGGGAATGATCGCTTGGCAGCATCCTGCCACTCCTGCAGACCCAGCTTGGGACAAACTGCCGGTGAGCAGGCAATTGAAGGACACGAACCCGAGGTCAACGATTTATTGACACCAATTGTTGCAGGTGCTAGAATAAAGAAGTGTCTTTCGGACAGTCCTCATGCGCTGTTGAGGACTGTCATGATGAGCTCAGGATTTCCGACTCCTTTTTGAGAAGGGGAGGGATTCTAATTATGTCCTTTGAAGCTCTGAAAGCCGCCAAGAAGAAGAGCATCGGCACAAAGCAAACGTACAAAGCGATCAACCGCGGCAAGGCTGTTGAGGTGTTTGTAGCGAAAGACGCAGATGAAAGGGTAGTGCGTGAAATCATCACTGCATGTGCAGAATCCGGAGTTAAACTTACGTATGTTGAATCAATGGCCCTGCTTGGAAAGGCGTGTGGAATTGAAGTATCCGCAGCGGCTGCTGCCATTTTATCAGAATAGAAGGAGGTGTAGCGATGCCGACTATCAATCAACTGGTACGTAGAAGCCGAAAGGAAGTCAGGGCGAAATCCGCTGCTCCGGCTCTGCGAGAGAACCCTCAGAAGCGCGGAGTATGTACTCGTGTTTGGACGATAACTCCGAAGAAACCCAACTCAGCCCTGCGCAAAGTCGCCAGAGTCCGGTTGACAAACGGAATGGAAGTCACCGCTTACATCCCGGGAATCGGCCACAACCTACAGGAGCACTCCGTAGTGCTGGTGCGCGGCGGGCGTGTGAAGGACCTTCCGGGTGTACGTTACCATATTATCCGGGGTACACTGGATACTGCAGGAGTGTCTAAGAGAGCCCAGGGCCGGTCCAAGTACGGGGCTAAACGTCCCAAGAAGTAAGCTTTGGGCAAAGGAGGGAAGTTTGCATGCCGAGAAGGGGCAGAGTATCAAGACGCAAGATTCAGCCGGATCCGGTCTATGGCAGTGAGATGGTCGCACGCTTCATAAACAAAATCATGGTAGACGGTAAGAAGAGCCTGGCCCAATCAATTTTCTACGACGCCATGAAGATTGTAAATGAAAAGACGGGGAAAGACCCCGTAGAGGTTTTCGACAAGGCGCTTCGGAACGTCATGCCGGTGTTGGAAGTGCGCGCACGCCGGGTTGGAGGGTCAACTTACCAGGTCCCCGTTGAAGTCAGGGCGGAACGGCGGATCGCGCTTGCAATGAGGTGGATGACGGGCTACGCCAGGGAAAGGTCCGAGAGGACCATGCAGGAAAGGCTTGCTGGTGAGATCATAGACGCGGCCAACGGCACCGGCGCTTCCGTCAAGAAGAAGGAAGATACTCACAGGATGGCAGAAGCCAACAAGGCATTTGCGCACTACCGGTGGTAAGTAGAACACGCTCTTTGAAAGGAGGTTTGGAGATGCCCAGGGAACACGCTCTGTCAGTGACACGAAATATCGGCATTATGGCTCACATCGACGCCGGAAAGACGACTACTACCGAGCGGATCCTGTTTTATACAGGTAAGCTTCACCGCATGGGAGAAGTCCATGAGGGTTCGGCTACCATGGATTGGATGATCCAGGAGCAGGAACGGGGTATCACCATTACCTCCGCTGCCACAACCTGCTACTGGCGAAATCACCGCATCAATATTATCGACACGCCCGGACACGTGGATTTCACGGTGGAGGTTGAACGTTCGCTCAGGGTGTTGGACGGCGCAGTAGCGATTTTCTGCGCCAAGGGAGGCGTTGAACCTCAGTCCGAGACTGTATGGCGGCAGGCTGACCGCTATCATGTGCCACGGATCGCTTTTGTAAACAAAATGGATATCGTGGGGGCAGATTTCCTCCGTGTTGTTAGGATGATATACGAAAAACTCGGAATGCGGGCGGTGCCCGTTCAGCTGCCAGTGGGTGCTGAAGACTCGTTCCGGGGGATCGTGGACCTTATCACCATGAAGGCCATCTATTACACTGATGACCTGGGGACAAGAAGTGAGGAGACGGACATTCCCGGCGACATGATGGACGAGGTGATGGAAAAGCGCACCGAACTCATCGAGGCCGTAGCTGAATTCGACGACGACCTGATGATGAAGTACCTTGAGGGCCAGGAGATCTCCGATTCCGATATACGGACTGCGCTGCGCAAGGGGGTACTCGCTGTGCGGGTAGTTCCCGTTTTGTGCGGTTCGGCCTACAGGAACAAAGGAGTACAGCTGCTCCTTGATGCCGTTGTAGACTACCTCCCTTCGCCTCTGGACATACCGCCTGTTACAGGTTTTAACCCTTCGACAGGTACTGAGGAACAGAGGATGCCTGCGGACGAAGAACCCTTCTCAGGTCTGGCTTTCAAGATCATGTCAGACCCCTTTGTGGGGAAGTTGGCGTTTCTCAGGGTGTATTCAGGCATACTCAAAGCTGGTTCGTACGTGTACAATTCCAGCAGGGAGAAAAAGGAGCGCATCGGCAGGATCCTCAGGATGCACGCCAACCACCGGGAAGACGTGCAAGAGGCATTCACAGGGGAGATCGTTGCTGTGGTAGGCCTCAGGGAGATTTCCACCGGCGATACGCTTTGTGATCTGGAACATCCCATTGTACTCGAATCGATGGAATTTCCCGAACCCGTAATTTCCATCGCCATAGAGCCAAAAACTAAGGCTGACCAGGACAAGATGGGCGATGCGCTTTCCAAGTTGAGCGAGGAGGATCCGACATTCCGTACGCACACAGATGCGGAAACGGGTCAGACCATCATTTCCGGAATGGGCGAGCTCCACCTTGAGATCATCGTGGATAGGCTCCTCAGGGAATTCAAAGTAGGCGCGAACGTCGGGAAGCCTCAGGTCGCCTACAAGGAGAGCATCACAAGACCGGCTTCTGCGGAAGGCCGCTTTATCAGGCAGACCGGGGGCAGGGGGCAGTATGGTCATGTCGTAATTCAGGTAGAACCTCTGGCGCGAGGCCAGGGCTTTGAGTTCGAGAGCAAGATCGTAGGCGGCATTATACCCAAGGAGTTTATTCCCGCTGTCGAAGTGGGTATCAGGGAAGCAATGCAAAACGGCGTACTGGCGGGCTTTCCCGTGGTAGACCTTAAGGCCTCGCTGATAGACGGATCTTACCATGAGGTAGATTCCTCCGATGTTGCCTTCAAGATCGCCGGGTCCATGGCGCTCAGGGAGGCGGTCTCCAAAGCGGGAGGAGTGGTGCTTGAACCAGTAATGAAGGTGGAAGTGGTTGTACCTGAGGAGTATCTAGGGGAAGTGTTGGGTGACCTGAACTCACGCAGGGGGCACATAACGGGCATGGAAGGAAGGGGAGGCGCCCAGGTGATCAAGGGGCGGGTACCTCTGTCCGAGATGTTTGGATATGCCACTGCGCTACGTTCGAAGACTCAGGGTCGCGGTACGTACACCATGCAGTTTCTTTGCTACGATGAATTACCATCGCACCTGGCAGAGCAGATTATCGCAAGGGGTTACGGATACCGAGCTGTTTATAAATAAGGGGGTTTGACTGATGGCCAAGAAGAAGTTTGAAAGAACAAAACCACATGTAAACGTAGGTACGATAGGACACATCGACCATGGGAAGACGACGTTGACAGCTGCTATAACGAAGGTACTGTCGGCTGCGGGGAAAGCGGAGTTTGTACCGTTTGACCAGATAGACAAGGCGCCGGAGGAGAAGGCCAGGGGGATCACGATAGCGACGGCGCACGTTGAGTACGAGACGGACAAGAGGCACTACGCGCACGTGGACTGCCCCGGACACGCAGACTACATCAAGAACATGATCACCGGAGCGGCGCAGATGGACGGGGCGATACTGGTGGTGTCTGCAGCGGATGGTCCGATGCCACAGACGCGGGAGCACATATTGCTGGCGAGACAGGTGGGAGTGCCAGCGATGGTGGTGTTTTTGAACAAGGCGGACATGGTAGACGACCCGGAGTTGCTGGAATTGGTAGAGCTTGAAGTGAGGGAGCTTTTGAGCAAGTACCAGTTCCCCGGGGACGAGACGCCAGTGATAGCGGGTTCAGCGCTGAGGGCGCTGGAGTGCGGTTGTGCGAAGAGGGAGTGCGAGTGGTGCGGGAAGTTGTGGGAATTGATGGACGCGGTAGACGAGTACATTCCCACACCGGTAAGAGACGCAGACAAGCCGTTCCTCATGCCCATAGAGGACGTGTTCTCCATCACGGGGCGGGGTACGGTAACGACCGGTAGAGTAGAGAGGGGCACAGTAAAAGTAGGGGACGAAGTTGAGATAGTAGGGTTTGCTGAGAGGCCGCGGAAGACAGTGGTAACCGGAGTAGAGATGTTCCGGAAGCTGCTTGACCAGGCAGTGGCAGGGGACAACATCGGGACGCTGTTACGCGGGGTGGACAAGGATGAAGTGGAGAGAGGGCAGGTACTGGCCAAGCCCGGGAGCATCAAGCCGCATACGAGGTTCAGTGCGCAGGTATACGTACTGACGAAAGAGGAAGGCGGAAGGCACACGCCGTTTTTCCAGGGGTACAAACCGCAGTTTTACTTCCGGACGACTGACGTGACGGGTCAGATCAAGTTGCCGGAGGGCATGGAGATGGTAATGCCCGGAGACAACGTGAACATGAAAGTAGAGCTGATTACCCCTATCGCGATAGAAGAAGGGCTGAGGTTCGCCATCAGGGAAGGCGGGCGGACCGTAGGGGCAGGCGCAGTCACGAGCATCGAAGACTAACCGACAAAAGCCGGGGGCGGATCGCTCGCCCCCGGGTGGAAATCCACGGAGGTTTCAAGTAGAAGGAGGGAAACGGTGTGGCTGGACAAAAAATCCGTATCCGCCTCAGGGCATTCGATCACAAGATCCTGGATCAATCGGCCCAGAGGATTGTGGATACAGCAAAAAGAACTGGAGCCAGCGTTTCCGGGCCGGTGCCGTTACCGACCGAACGTAGTGTTTATACCATACTTGTGGCGCCAAACGGAGAGAAGGACATCCGGGAACAATTCGAAATGCGGGTGCACAAACGCCTAATTGACATCCTTGAGCCCACGCCCAAAACGGTGGAAGCTTTGATGAAACTTGACCTGCCGGCTGGTGTGGACATCGAGATCAAGCTGTAGGCAAGGGAGGTGGCAGGGGTGCGAAAGGCGATTTTGGGGAAGAAGATCGGAATGACCCAGATCTTCAGCGACGAGGGTCATGCCATACCCGTCACGGTGGTGAAAGCAGGACCCTGTGTCGTGGTTCAGAAGCGCAGCTTGGAGAAAGACGGGTATTCCGCTATTTGTGTAGGATTTGAAGACATGAAAGTGACCCGGGCCAATAAGGCCCAAAAGGGATACTTCGGGAAACTGCCATTGAAAAGATTTGTGCGCGAATTCAGGCTTGATGATGCCGAACAGTACCAGGTGGGGCAGGAAATCAAGGCGGACGTTTTCCAGCCGGGAGATATTGTAGACGTAACTGGCACCTCAAAGGGGAAGGGCTTCGCTGGCGGCATCAAACGATGGAACTTCAAGCGTGGACCAATGGCGCACGGTTCCAAGTACCATAGAGGACCGGGATCACTTCAGTCAAGAGATGCATCCCGCGTGTTTAAAGGGAGAAAGCTCCCCGGCAGGCTCGGCGGGGAACGGGTAACTACCCAGGCGCTGAAAGTTGTCGGAGTGGATGCGGAACGTGACGTCATTTTGATCCGGGGTAGTATCCCTGGGCCAAAGGGATCCCTGGTAGCAATCAAGTCCAGTGTGAAGGCGAAGTAACGCGCCTGGTAGAGGAAGGAGGGAACACGGTGCCCACGGTAGCTGTTTACAATACGGAAGGACAGCAGGTTGGAGAAATCGACCTGAACGAACGCATATTCGGAGCGGAAGTGAATCCTGCTCTCTTGCACCAGGCGGTGGTCACGTACAGAGCCGCGCTGAGGAGAGGTACTGCTTCTACCAAGAC
>DYEP01000009.1 GCA_020725675.1 Symbiobacterium sp.
ACCCTGAAGCTGCTGAGCGGCGAAGGCATGGGGTTTGCGATACCAATAAATACCGCCAAACCCATTATTCAGGAACTGATCGAGAAGGGTCGCGTATCAAGAGCCTGGATGGGTGTATGGGTTGCTGAGAAGGAGATTGCCGCCACCTACGGCATCTACTTCGAGAGGGGCCTGTATGTTGCCAGAGTGGCTGAGGGAAGTCCGGCTCAAAAGGCAGGTATTAAGGAAGGAGACATCATCCTGAAGATAGGCACTCAGGACGTGAATTCATTCGAGGACCTAAAGTCGATCCTCCAAAAGCACAAACCCAATGAGCGACTTACTGTTGTCGTACAGAGGAATAATACCAGCGTATCCGTGGAAGTAGTGCTGGGAGAGATGCCTTCGCAGAACTGAAGGAAGTGCGATGATGCGCATAACCCTGATCCTATCTGGTAAGATAAGGGAGCCATTTTTCCGGGCAGCGGCAGCTGAGTACGAAAGGCGTCTTTCCCCGTACAGCAAAGTGGAAGTGGTTGAAACAGGAGCCCACCCCCAGCTGGACATGGTGAATGACTTACTCATTGAGCAATACCTGGAGAAGGAAGCGGAAGTCATTACAGGAAGGCTCCGCCGGGATAGCCACATGATCGCGCTCGATGAACGGGGGAGACATCTGACTTCAGAGGAATTTGCCTCGTACCTTAGACAACTGATGGTATCGGGGGTATCTGATGTCACGTTCATTATAGGCGGAGCCCATGGATTGTCAAAGAGCCTCAAAGCACGCTCGGCGATGCTGCTTTCGTTGTCTAAAATGACCTTTCCGCACCAGATGGTGCCCATGGTACTGCTTGAGCAGCTGTATAGGGCGTTTAAGATTATCCGGAACGAGCCGTATCATCGTTAACCTCAACCGGCCACCGCTACTTGGACATGGCGGAGTATCTGGCATGGATGAACATATCTGGGATTTTACACACAGAATCGGACTTGACCAACCAAGCCATGTCTAATAAATAACGGCCAATTCAGGAAAGTACCGGCTGTAATAACCCCTGTCACGTGTTAGCAATAAGCTGGCATGAAACAGGGCATGTCCTCCAACCAAAAAGTCGGAAATGATATGCTGTCTGCCGGTGGTTGACTGGCCGCATATTTCGCACTTCAAAGTCTGCATATTGCCGCAGTTGTTACATTGAACCTTTTTTGGTTCCGCTTTTCATATACCTCTCCCATGCGCGGGAGGCTATCCACAGGGCTTCTGGACCGGAGCTCACCAGATTGACATTAGTATTTGTTAAAAACTCCAGCAGCAGCTTTTTGTCCGAAAATTGAGCTGCCAGCTCAGCATAAACTACCTCTGAAATAATTAACAAATGCTTCCGTATGTGGTTAGCAGAGATAAAGACCTTTCCAGGTATTTGGTGTCAGGAAGGAGAATATCCAGAAGAATGTTGGTATCAACGGTAGCAGTCATTCTCCCCGCAGCTCCTTAATGATCTCACCGCTATCCCCTTTTCGGTCCAGCAGACCAACATATTTACGAAACCTTCCCTCATCCAGCTCTTTTTCCAGGACATAGCCTTCCTTTGTTTCCTTGATTTTTATGTAGTCACCTGTCTTTAAGCCCAACTTTGCCCGCAAATCCCTGGGAAGAGTCAATTGACCTTTGGCAGTTATTTTTGCCCGATACATTTTCATTACCTCCAGGTAAGTTCTCCCTTCCTTACTTTATTGTAAGGCCCCTTACTTTGACGTCAATGCCTGATGACATTCGTTTTCTGTCCACTCCAAGTGGGGACTCCCAAGTATTAGGTTGATCCGTTCACGTTCGTGTTCGGGATCCTCTTGGCCCGGCCTAGTGCGGGATTATACGGCCAAAGGGTTAGTATCAGATGGCTCCTTCAAGCGCAAAACAGTAACGCTTTTAGCCTGGGGCTGAATCGTTGTCCATAGCCCTGTTTCGATTGAGCCATTCGTGGATCTCTTGATGGCTCACAGGAACCCGAGGGTTGGGTGATACGCGGCTGATATCAGTTTTCTGATTTACGAGGGCGGTTCTATGGGCTCTGTTTCTTGGGGTTCCGGCTCCGTTTCTTCTGTGTCCTCAGGAAGTTCTAGCGGTTCTTCCTCTTCGCCCGGTACCAGCTCAGCCCGGGGTCTTCTGATCCGCCACGGGGCAGGCTGTTCTTCGCGAACGTGTACCGTTGGATCTACTCTCTTGGGTTCAGTACCTTTGATGAACAGCTCTTTGACCGTGGGGCACGTGCTGTTGGGCAAAAGACCCGTTTCGGAACAGACGTTGATCTCTACAATTCCCGCCGGTCTTGGAAAGTCTCGCGCGGGCATGTCCGCCAGAGCGTTTTTGACGAAATCCGCCCAGATGGGGCTGGCGATGGCCCCGCCTGTCCTGCCCACTGGGAACCGCTCGTCATCGTTACCTACATAAACCGCGGCGACTATGTCAGGCGTGAAGCCCACGAACCAGGCATCTCTGAACTCGTCGGTCGTCCCCGTCTTACCCGCGGCAGGCCTTTTTACTACCGCCTGTACTCCGCCCGCGGTACCTCCGGGCCTTACCACTTCTTTTAAAATATCCGTTAGCAGATATGCCACCTTTTCATCCAGGGCTCTTTCAAGACGTGGCTTTTGGGTCTCCAGCACGTTGCCGTTTCTGTCCTCAAGAGACAGTAGAAAAATCGGCTCCACGCGCAGGCCGCCGTTGGCCAAAGGGGCGTAAGCCACAGCGAGCTCAAGCGGGGTAACCACTGAACTGCCCAGTGCCAGGGAAAGGTTGGGCTCAAGCAGGCTCTCTATGCCCATTCGTTGCGCCACAGATATGATCTTTGAGGGCTTTATCCGGTTGGCCCACCTCACTGCCACAACGTTATCTGAGATTCGTATCGCTTCTCTCAAGGTCATTTCCCGGAAATGATAATCTTGATCGCCATAATCCTTCGGCTCATACATTTGCCCGGGCACGCCTGTAGGAAAGGAGACGGGTTCACACTTCTGCCTGCTCACGGCGGTAAAGCCTGCCTCCAGCACCGCTGCATAGAGGAAGGGTTTAAAAGCCGATCCAGGCTGCCTTTTTGCCATGACCGCCCTGTTGAATTGGGTGTTCTCGAAATCCTTGCCTCCCACCATCGCTTTGATATGCCCGTTCGTAGGGTCTATCGCAACAATGGCGCCCTGGGGCTGCTCTACGCCCTTTTCATCTTTCTTGCCTTCGCCGAGGCCTCGGACAAGCGCCTCTGCCGCCGCCTGTTGCATCTTCAGATCGATAGTCGTGCGTATGGTAAAGCCTCCGCGTATGAGGTCCGCCTCGGTGATGTTCTTGTGCCAAGCAGTGATGTAGCGGATTAAAAAGTCGACGAAGTATGGGGCGTGGTTTAACGTCCTGGGCAACCCCGCCAGCTTCACTTCTTCCTCCCGGGCGCTGTCGTACGTGGCTTGATCGATCTTTCCCTGGTTCAGCATTTTGGTGAGGACTAGATCGCGCCTTTGGATGGCCCGTTCCATGTTCCTGTAAGGCGAATAGTTTTCCGGGCTCTTCAACACCCCGGCGATCAGGGCGCTTTCTGACACAGTCAGGTCAGATGCAGGCTTGCCGAAATAGGTTCTCGAAGCGACCTCGACTCCATAGGCTCCGTGCCCGAGGTATATCTGGTTTAGGTACATAGTGAGGATCTCTTGTTTTGAAAACTGTAGCTCCAGTTTTATGGTAAGAAACGCCTCGTGGATCTTTCTTGTTAACGTCCGCTCGGGCCAAAGAAAGAGGTTCTTGGCTAGCTGCTGGGTAATGGTGCTGCCGCCTTCGACCACACGGCCTGCCCTGAGGTTCACAAACAGCGCTCGGACCAGTGCCACGGGGTCAATCCCCTTGTGCCAGTAGAATCGCTCATCTTCAACCGCTACTACAGCTGCGCGCAGTGAGTCGGGGATCTGATCGCCAGGTATTTCTATACGGTTTTGCACAAAGAGCCTGGCGATTTCTTCACCGTTTGCTCCGAGCACCCGGGTCACAACAGGAACCTCAGCCCTGGGCAGCGGAGTGGCGAGGATATAAAGGAAGGTAGCAAGAGAAATAATGATAACGGAAAAGGCTATCCATTTAAGCACCCGTTTCCGGGTCTTAGTCTTTTTTCGTCTGGATTCCAAGCGCGCACCTCCTTAGTATAGGTTGCCCCGAGACGGGTGAACTTTCATCAATTCTTCAGCCACACAGGCATTGGCTTGTGGTATATTTGAGTATGTTAGGCTTTTTATGCATCTGGTCATTTTCTTTTTCCAAACCAGATGATATAATTCCATTTGCACCTTTTACACATCGGAAGGAGGCATTTTTATGCATGTACCTGGCAAGTATACTCTCGTGGCAGGAGTGGGAGAAGGGGAAAAGAAGCTTACAGCTTTTGACGCTGCACTGCTTGATGCAGGGATCGGCAACTACAACCTGATAAAGGTATCCAGCATCCTGCCTCCGGGTGCAACACGAATGAACAAGTTGGACGTACCCCCCGGGGCGCTCCTGCCCGCCGCATTCGGCACTATCGTCAGCGACAAGAAAGGGGAACGGATCGCGGCGGCAGTTGGCGTCGGGGTATCAAAAGATAGCTTTGGTATGATCATGGAATACGCATCGCTGTGCTCAAGAGAGGAGGCGGTGGCGAAAGTAAGGCAGATGGTAGAGGAAGCGTTTGCCAACCGCGGTATGGAGATCCATGAGCTCTTGACGATGGGTACAGAACACGTGGTGGAGAACGTGGGCGCTGTAATTGCCGCAGTAGCTCTTTGGGACTAGGAGGTCTTGGTGAGATGGAACTCTGGTTTTACGAGGACCAGGCAAAGGGGCTTCGAATTGGCCTCAGAACGCTCCAGACTTATTGCAAGGAAAAGAGCGCGTACCAGGATATTTGTATCATGGAGACCGAGTTTTACGGGCGGATGCTCACCCTTGATGGTATCGTCCAGACAACTGAGAAGGACGAATTTACATACCACGAAATGCTCGTCCACGTCCCGCTGGTCGCCCACCCGAACCCCGAGTCCGTGCTCGTGATCGGCGGGGGAGATGGCGGCAGTATCCGGGAGATTCTGAGGCACCCGAGCGTAAAGAAGGCCACCCTTGTGGAGATAGATGAAAAAGTGACCGCCGCCGCGAGGGAGTACCTGCCCACTCTCAGCTCGGCCCTATCGGACCCGCGTGTAGAGATGCAGTTTACAGACGGCATCAAGTTTGTTGCTGAGCACCGCGAAGCCTTCGATGTGATCATCGTGGACTCGACGGATCCCATCGGTGCTGCCGTGGGGCTTTTCAAACGCGACTTCTATAGAAACGTGTACGAGGCTCTGAGGCCCGATGGCATCTTCTCCGCCCAGACAGAGTCTCCGTTCATCATGCCCGATGTGATAAGGTCGGTTTACGCGGACGTATCGTCGGTGTTCCCGATCTGCAAGCTCTATCTTGGCACAGTGCCCACATACCCCGGGGTCTTATGGAGCTTTACTGTCGGTTCCAAACAATACGACCCCGCCTTACCTGACAGGTCCAGGGCGGAACGCGTAACCGGGAGGTACTACAACTACGATATACACAAGAGCGCGTTCAGCTTGCCCACGTTCGTCCAGGAGCTAGTAAGAGGTGGTGGGAGTTGACCGGGCTTGTCAGACCATCGCCGAGCTTTTTAAACTGCGATAAGCCAGGTACGGCCGCGCTGTTTGGGGTGCCATTTGACTCCACTGTGAGTTTCCGGCCAGGCACCAGGCTGGCCCCATCAAAGGTACGGGAGCTCTCAAGGTCGCTTGAGATATACAGCCCTTACTTCCGCCGGGAGCTTGCCGAGGGGCTGTGCGAGGACGTGGGGGACCTGGTGCTTCCTGGCGGAAATCTGCAAGGCTCACTTGAACGGATAAAGAGTGAGGCACGTCGCCTCCATGCCAGGCACAGGCCTGTGCTGGCCATCGGAGGGGAGCACCTGGTGAGCCTGCCGCTTATTCAGGCCGCTTTGGAATACTATCCTGACCTTGCGGTGATCCACATAGACGCCCATGCAGACCTGAGAGACGAGTACGACGGAGAAAAGCTTTCGCATGCCACGGTCATGCGCAGAGTAGCGGAGCATGTAAATCCGGCGAGGATATACCAGCTGTGCATCAGATCGGGCACCCTGGAGGAATTTTCCCTCGCAGAAACTAATCTCTATACATTTAGCCTCGACGCTCTTTCGAAAGTGTACTCACAGGTGAAGGCACACCCGGTGTACCTGACCTTTGATATTGATGCTGTTGACCCCGGGTACGCCCCCGGCACCGGGACTCCCGAACCAGGGGGCGTCACGCCGGTGCAGGTATTTTCGTTCATTCAGGCCCTGTTTGGTCTTAACATCGTCGGTTTTGATCTGGTGGAGATCTGTCCTCCTTTTGACCATTCCGATATCACATCGGTGCTCGGTGCCAAGATCATACGGGAAGTCATCCTCGCTTCAGTACAGACAAAGAAGGGTTGATGCCAATGCCGACAGTACTGGAGGAAATCCAAACAGAGATTAAGAGCATGTTGGCGGCCGGCTTCGCAAAGGCTCACGAAGCGGGTCTTCTGCCTGCGCTGGAAAATGACATCCAGCTTGAGGTGCCGCGAGAGAAGGAACACGGCGACTTCGCCAGCAACGTGGCGATGGCCAGCGCAAAGCAGATGAAGATGCCCCCGCGCCGCATTGCTGAGATCGTCGTTTCAAATGTGGATACGGCTGGCAGTGTAGTCAACCGCCTGGAAGTGGCTGGACCCGGATTCATCAATGTGTTCCTTGACCAGAAATGGTTGTACCGCGCCATCAGAAGGGCCTTGGAAGAGGGGGAGCGTTACGGTTGCACAGACACCGGCCGGGGCAAAAAAGTGCTTGTGGAATTCGTCAGTGCCAACCCTACCGGACCGATGGTGGTTGTCCAGGCGCGTGCGGGCGCTATCGGCGATACCCTGGTCAACCTGCTGAACATGGCAGGCTACTGTGCAAAACGCGAATTCTATATCAACGATTCAGGCAATCAGGTGAGGAATTTGGGCCGTTCACTGGATGCCAGGTACAAACAGGCCCTGGGAATGGACGTGCCTGTTCCTGAAGACGGGTATCCGGGCGAATACCTGATTTCTATGGCTCAGGAGCTGGTGAAAGAAGAGGGAGACCGTCTTTTGTCTATGGATGACGAGGCAAGGATCGAATTTATGGCCTCCTATGCCGTGCGTAAGAACCTGGAAGCGCAGAGACGGTCGCTTGAACGTTACGGGGTCCGGTTTGATATCTGGTCCTCCCAGAAGGCTCTTGAAGAGTCGGGAGCGCTGGAACACACATTGGCTCTACTTAAGCAGAGAGGATACACCTACGAAAAGGACGGCGCGCTGTGGTTTAGATCCACTGCTTTCGGCGATGATAAGGACCGGGTGCTGGTAAAAAATAACGGTGATGTCACATACTTTGCTCCTGACATCGCGTACCATTTGAACAAATATCAAAGAGGATTTGAGGAACTCATCGACCTTTTAGGACCCGATCACCACGGCTATATCGGCAGGATGAGCGCCGCCGTTCAGGCGCTGGGTTACCCCGCCAGTTCTTTTGAGATCCTCATCGTGCAACTTGTACGCCTTGTCTCAAGAGGCGAGAGCGTCAGGATGTCAAAGAGAGGCGGCACCTTCATCACCATGGATGATCTGTTAGACGAGGTGGGCCGGGACGCTGCACGCTTTTTCTTCCTGATGAGAGCGCCTGACAGCCCCATGGACTTCGATACGGACCTCGCCAAGGTCCAGGGCAACGAAAACCCGGTGTTTTACGTGCAATACGCTCACGCGCGCATCTGCAGCATCTTCCGGCAGGCGGAAGAAGTGGGACTTAAGATGCCTCCGCTTGAATCCGTCGATCTTTCCGTACTGGGGGACGCAAGCGAACTCGACCTGGCCAGGGAGGTCGCGTATTGGCCTCACGAAGTGATAGATGCGGCCAGAAACAGGGAGCCTCACCGTATCACCAAGTATCTCATGGATCTCGCCCAGTTGTTCCACACCTTTTATACAAGGTGCCGCGTGATAGGAGAACGGGAGGATGTGAGCCTGGCCAGGCTTGCGCTGATCAAGGCGGTACAGATCACTATCGCAAGCGGCCTGCGCGCGCTCGGGGTGAGCGCGCCCGACAGGATGTAAAGGTTATTTCCAGGCGGTTACAAAAAGTGTGTAACCGCCTTTTGACTGGGTTTGTGAAATGTGGCAGCCCGCTGTGGGAGGAATCAGGCCCGCTCGTGTGGAAGGATCCTGGTGCTCAATTTTGGGCAGGAGATGTGCCGCATGAAGTTAAGCCCAGAACAGATGGAAAAGCTTTTTTGTACCGTACTGGATTGCGTTGACGTGGGTATCCATATAGTCGACGAATCCGGGCACACGGTATTTTACAACCCTGCATGCGCCCGGCTTGACGGGGTGCCTGCGGAAGAGGCGCTGGGAAGGCATGTGCTCGAGATCTTTCCTTCCCTCACTCCCCATACAAGCACCCTTCTTAAGGTGCTGGAGTCGGGGCAGCCCATCCTGAACAAACAGCAGAGTTTCACCAATTTCAAAGGCAAGTTAATTACAACGATCAACTCCACTGTACCTGTGATAGAGTCAGGACGTGTGGTGGCCGCGGTCGAGGTATCAAAGGACCTGACTCAAGTGAAGGCGCTCTCTGAAAAGGTGGTGACCTTGCAGGCGGCGCTGTCTGAAAAGCGGGCCGGCAGGGCTACCACTGTGAGCGAGGCGAGGTTCCACCTGTCCGACATCATTGGGGACAGCCCGCCCATGCAGGAACTGAAAAACACCATCAGGCGCGCTGCGATGAGTACTTCATCGGTGCTGGTCTTTGGCGAAACGGGCACAGGAAAAGAACTCGTGGCACAGGCCATACACAACGAGGGACCAAGGCGTACAGGCCCATTTATTGCCCAAAACTGCGCTGCGTTGCCTGAGGCGCTGCTTGAGGGGATACTATTCGGTACGGTAAAGGGCGGTTTCACTGGAGCGGAAAACAGGCCCGGCCTGTTTGAACTGGCATCCGGGGGAACGCTTTATCTTGACGAGATCAACTCCATGCACAGGAACCTTCAGTCAAAGCTCCTCCGGGTCATACAGGACAGGACGGTAAGGCGGGTGGGCGACACGGTGCTGCGGGCTGTGGACGTGCGGTTCATCGCGTCCACCAGTACAGAGCCTGGCATCGCGCTAGAGCGCGGGGAGATGCGTCATGACCTGTTTTACCGGTTGAACGTCATTTCCCTCAGGGTACCGCCGCTGTCTGAAAGAAGAGAAGACATCCCCGCGCTCATCGCACACTTTTTGGAGAAATATAACGCCAGGATGGGGCTTTCCGTAGCGCGTGTATCCCCCCAGGTGCTGGATCTCTTCATGTGCTACGATTGGCCGGGGAACGTCCGTGAGCTGGAACATGCGATTGAGGGCGCCATGAACATCGTCGATGGGGACGAGATCCGCCTAGAGCATCTTCCACCCGGGATCAGAAAGGGACGAACGACTGAGATCAGGCCGCTGCGGGAAGCTGTGGAGCAACTGGAAGCAGAGCTCATCCGCGGCGCACTGAACAGAACGGGCGGGAATGTCACCGAAGCCGCCAGGATGCTCGGCATTCCCCGTCAGACTCTGCAATACAGGTTGAGACAAATGAGACAGCCCAAAAGCGGGCACGCATAACACTTTTTATGCCCAAATTTGGGCAGCATGAGTCAGCGCGATCAGGATCTGACCGTGTCTACCAGTCTGCGAGAGGTGGCACGGTTTTTGCTTTTATAATATACCGGAGACAATTCGACACAGGGGGTTTGAGATGATGAAACGTGGATGCCCGTTTGGTTCTCACAGAGTAATTGAGCCTAAAGGTACGTTACCGCAGCCAGCATGGCGCATAGATAATACTATGGAGCCGTATGACAACGAGATCCTGGTGAGGGTACAGACACTGAACATAGACGCTGCAAGCTTTACCCAGATAGAGGAAGAGGCCAGGTCAAGCCTGAAGGACGGTCAGAGCGTCGAGGACAGAATAGCCGAGATCATCTTGGACATCGTGGGCAGGCGAGGGAAGCAGCATAACCCGGTGACGGGCTCGGGCGGCATGTTTATCGGCACCGTAGAATGGGTCGGCGAGGAGCTGGCCGCGAAGAAGAACGTGAAGGTGGGTGACAGGATCGCCAGCCTGGTTTCTCTCTCGCTCACCCCGCTTAAGATCGATCGGATAGTGAAGGTACACGTCGATAAGGACCAGGTGGATATCGAAGGGCACGCCATTCTGTTTGAAAGTGGGGTATTCGCCAAGCTGCCGGAGGATATCCCTGATAAACTTGCGCTTGCGGTGCTGGACGTGGCTGGGGCGCCCGCTCAGACCGCCAAGTTGGTAAAGCCGGGCCAGACGGTGTTCATTATAGGTGCGGGCGGCAAGTCAGGACTTCTGTGCACTTACGAAGCGAAGAAGCGGACAGGCATCACAGGAAAGGTCATTGCGATGGGGCACAGTAAGGCCAGCTGCGACAGAGTGCGTGAGCTGGGCTGCGCTGACATCGTGTTCGCCGGCGACGCCACAAAACCCGTAGAGGTCATGAACAAGTTGCTTGAAGCGACTGGGGGCGAGAGGGCGGATGTGACTATAAACTGTGTGAACATCCCGGATACAGAAATGTCATCGATTCTTGCGACCAAGGACGACGGAGTCATCTACTTTTTCTCCATGGCGACCAGCTTCACCAAGGCCGCTCTGGGCGCTGAAGGTATAGGGAGCGATGCCCTTATGATCATAGGAAATGGCTACACCAGGGGGCACGACCAAATCGCGCTGAACCTGATGAGGGAGAGCGGAAAACTTCGGGCCATGTTTGAGAGACTGTTCCTTGATTGAATAAAGGGGGGATTTGCAAGATGAGGCCAAGGAGTGAGATACCCCTCTGGAGCCGTGTTACGGACGAACAGTGGAACGACTGGCACTGGCAGGTAAGAAACCGCGTTACCACGCTGGAACAGCTGAAGAACGTGGTGAATCTGGTCCCGGAAGAAGAGGAAGGCGTCAAGGAGTGTTTGAAGGCGCTGAGGATGGCCATCACCCCGTACTACGCTTCGTTGATGGACCCTGACGACCCGGGATGTCCAGTGAGGAAGCAGGCCGTCCCCACCGTGCACGAGCTGAAAAAAGGTGCGCACGACCTGCTTGACCCCTTGCATGAGGATACGGATTCGCCTGTGCCGGGTCTCACCCACCGGTACCCTGACAGGGTGCTGTTGTTGGTGACCGACCAGTGTTCCAACTACTGCAGGCACTGTACCAGGAGACGGTCGGTGGGTATCCACGATGAACCTGCTTCACGCGAGCGCATTGATGCGGGGATCGACTATGTCAGGAGGACCCCGCAGGTCAGGGACGTGCTCATTTCAGGCGGGGACGGTCTTTTGATCTCCGATGAAATGCTCGACTACATTCTGGGAAGCCTCCGTGCTATCCCCCACGTTGAAGTGGTGAGGATAGGTACCCGCACGCCAGTGGTGCTTCCCCAGCGAATTACTGAGGATCTGTGCAGGGTGTTGAAAAAACATCATCCTGTGTGGCTTAACACTCATTTCAATCACCCGAAAGAAGTTACACCCGAGTCAGAGAAGGCGTGCGCCATGTTGGCAGATGCGGGCGTGCCTCTTGGCAACCAGTCGGTGTTGCTGCGGGGCATAAACGACTGTCCACATATCATGAAAAAACTGGTACACGAGCTGGTCCGTATGAGAGTAAGACCGTATTACATCTACCAGTGTGACCTCTCCTGGGGGCTTGAGCACTTCAGGACGCGCGTTTCCAGGGGAATTGAGATCATGGAGATGCTCAGGGGTCATACGTCTGGCTATGCGGTACCCACGTTCGTCGTGGATGCGCCAGGCGGCGGTGGGAAGATACCGGTCGGCCCTCAATATCTGATCTCTATGGGGCAGGACAAGGTGATCTTAAGAAACTATGAGGGCGTCATCTGCTCGTACGCGGAGCCTGAGGACGCAAAGAGTACGTGTCCTTCAGGTTGTGAAATCTGTGAAAGAGGAAAGCAGTATGATATCGGGCTTGCCCCACTTTACAACGACAAGGCTGTCAGCATAGAACCGGAAGGTCTGGAGCGGGCCCGGAGGCGGAAGAAACACTGAAAGAAAAGGAGGGTCGGCCGTGCAGCTTTTGCCACTGGTAAGCAATGCAAGCAGCGTCTCCGTAGTGGGGATGGTGAAGAACGCGGGCAAGACCGTAACATTGAACCACCTGATCCGAGAAGCGGCGGAGGCGGGTATCCGTCTTGGCCTTACCTCAACTGGCAGAGACGGTGAGCAACGAGATGTCATAACCGAACTGCCTAAACCTTCAGTACACGTGCCCGCGGGCAGCCTGGTCGCGACTGCACAGGCTGGCCTTGAGCACGCAACGGCCGAGGTCGACATCCTCAATGCCACGAGGCACGTTACCAGGATGGGACGTGTGGTGATCGCCCGGGTGACAAAGCCCGGAAGACTTGAGCTGATCGGTCCTAAAACCATGAAGCAAATCGCAGAGGTGCTGGGGAAGATGAAGCGGCTCGGCGCTGAGATGACCCTGGTAGACGGCGCGTTTGACAGGGTCGCCTCTGCTGCTCCCGGCATTACCGATGCTACCATACTGGCGACGGGCGCAGCGCTCAGCGCTTCCATGACCATTACAGTGGCAAAGACTCAGATGACGAAGGAACTATTCGAGCTCACGCCTCCTCCAGATACCCGGCTCGGGATCCTGGCATATGATATCGTTTCTGATCGGAAAGTTGCGTTCATCGGAAGGAACTACGAGCGCCTGGATGTGCCTGTACGAACGGCACTTGGGCAGTCTGAGGCTATAGCGCGGCATTACCCTCACGGTGCCAGGGCGCTGGTGCTCGGAGGGTCGCTCACTGATAGCATCATAGAAACGGTGATAAAGCTGGACCTTTCAGGTAAACTGCCGCTCATCGTCGCCGACGGTACGCGGGTATTCCTGGATACGGCTGTCTGGCGCAGGTTCTTGCGCGCAGGTGGCTCGCTTTATTGCCTGAACCCGATCAATCTGGTGGCGGTCACAGTAAACCCCACATCGCCGTTTTCACCGGGGTACAACCCGGATGTATTCCTCGCTGCCATGGGAGCAGCGCTGTATCCGGTACCTGTATTCGACCTGGTTGCAAACAAGAGCGCCAACACATCCATGCATCTGAAACGTGAAGATACTGAAGCGAGGTGAGCCCAGATACCATGAAGATAGACAGGTTCGAACTGGACGCCGGTATGATCGAGCGGGCACGAGCTGCAGCCCGAGCGATCACCGGCAGTATGCAGCAGCACATAGACGCGCACACCACGACAGCAGTAGAACGCACGGTATGCAGGCTGCTTGGTATAAACGGTGTGGATGAGGCGGGCGTTCCCCTCCCCAACGTCGTAGTGGACGCAGTGGCAGACAAGGGAAAACTCGGGCAAGGCGTCGCCTACTGGTTGGGCAGCGCGTGCCTTGAACACGGCATTACACTGGACGAAGCCGTTTTGGACCTCGCTATTGGCAAGCTGGACATTACCGCTTGCCCGCGGCCCAAGGAAGAGGTAGAAAAGGCGCTTTACCCCATCGCTGCTTCTGCGATTGAGCGCATCATCGAAAACAAACAGAAGAGGGAAGCGCTCATAAAAAAGCTTGGGCTTGGCCAGACACCGTGGCTTTACGTGATCGTGGCGACCGGGAATATTTACGAGGACATGGTACAGGCAAAAGCAGCCGCGCGACAGGGCGCCGACATCATAGCGGTGATCCGTTCCACGGGACAGAGCCTGCTTGATTATGTTCCTTACGGGGCGACCACCGAAGGCTTCGGCGGTACCTACGCCACTCAGGAGAATTTCCGTCTGATGAGGGCCGCCCTGGACGAGGTGGGCGAGGAGATCGGCAAGTATGTGAGGCTCGTGAACTATTCATCAGGCCTGTGCATGCCTGAGATCGCTGCGCTTGGTGCTATGGAGCGGCTCGATCTCATGCTTTCGGACTCGATGTACGGGATACTCTTCCGTGACATCAACATGGAGCGCACATTCGTGGATCAGTTCTTCTCAAGGCGGATCTTGGCCCTCGGCGGCCTCATCATCAACACCGGAGAGGACAACTACTTAACGACGGATGACGCATACGAATCGGCTCACACGGTCATCGCATCCCAGTTTATAAACGAGCAATTTGCGCTCGCTGCCGGACTTTCCCCATGGCAGATCGGGCTTGGACACGCGTTCCAGATGAACCCGTACATGGAAGACGGGCTCCTGAACGAGATCGCGCAGGCCCAGTTGATCAGGCAGCTGTTCCCTGAGTATCCTATTAAGTTCATGCCTCCGACCAAATACATGACGGGTAACATCTTTTTCGGGCACCTTTTGAACGCTATGTTCAACTTCGTCTCTGTGCTCACGGGGCAGAGCATTCACCTGCTCGGGATGCTGACCGAAGCGATCCATACGCCGTACCTCCAGGACAGGCACCTGTCCATTGAAAATGCGAAATACATTATGAACAACGCAAGGCACCTCGCTGATGAAGTGGTATACGCAAAGGATGGCAGGATCGAAAAGCGCGCAAGGGCTGTGCTTGAAAAGGCCGTCGACCTCCTGGATTATATAAGGAGTCGGGGGCTTATGGAGGCGCTGGAGGAGGGCACATTCGCAGCGGTCAAAAGGCCAAGAAAGGGAGGCAAGGGGTATGACGGCGTGGTAGAAAAATCCCCCGACTACTACAACCCCTTCGAGACGCTGTTGCCCAGGAGGGCGCCTGCGGGAGGTGACGTGACGTGTTGGTAAAGCCTTACGGTGACACAATGAACGACGGCGCCATGCAGCTTAGCTTCACGCTCCCTATGAGAAAGGGGGACGAGGCCCGCGAAGCGGCCCGCGTGCTGCTTACTCGCATGGGGCTTGATGACCCCCAGATCGTGCACATGGAGGCCATTGGCGAAGAGTTCACCTTCTTTGTCGCCTACGGCAAGTGCACTTTTGCCGTGGACACGGACGAGCTCACCGTCGCCCGCGCCCAAGTGGAGAAAATGGACTTTTACCAGATCAACAAGTTCATAAAGGAGCACATCGGGCGCAAGATCAAGGTTATCGGGGCATGCACCGGCACAGACGCGCACACCGTGGGGCTTGATGCGATCATGAACATGAAGGGATTCCACGGCGACTACGGGCTTGAGCGCTATCCCGAGTTCGTCGCGGTGAACATGGGCAGCCAGGTACCCAACGAAACGCTGGTCGCAAAGGCTATTGAGATGGGCGCTGACGCCATACTGGTTTCGCAGGTGGTAACGCAGAAGAACGTACACGTGCCGAACCTTACCCGGCTGGTGGAATTGCTGGAGGCGGAAGGCTACAGGGACCGGGTGATCCTCATATGCGGCGGCCCGCGGATCTCGCACGAGCTCGCAGTGGAACTGGGATATGATGCCGGGTTCGGGCCGGGTACTGTCCCGTCCGAAGTCGCCTCTTACATCGCTCAAGAGCTGGCGAGAAGGCTGGCGCAAACGGCCCGGGACGAGTGAACTTTCATCAAAAGGGGAGAGGGCGCCCGCGGCGTAGGCGCCCTCTCTAGCCTTGTATGAGACTAAATAAATAGCGTTATCTTGGACTTTGAGGCTTCTTCGAGGAATGCGGCCACGCCTGCGAACTCGTCCACGTGATTTAGGTCCTCTGGCGGGATTTCCATCACTTCCATGGACATCGTGCATGCGACGATCTTGACGCCCAGTTCCTTGGCCATAGAGATGAATTCACCAAGCGGCTGGACCTTCTTTTTGGCCATTTGGTATCGCATCATGACCGAGCCCATCCCGCCCATGTTCATCTTGGACAGTGGCAGTTTGTCGGGCCCTTTGGGCATGAACAGGTCGAACATCCTGCCAAGCAGGGTCCTTGCACCTTTTCTTGGACCTGTCTTCTTTAACATGTTGATGCCCCAGAACGTAAAGAACATAGTCACGTCCATACCCGACGCCGCCGCTCCCGTGGCGATGTTGAACGCAGCCAGCGCTTTATCAAGGTCCCCTGAGAATACGATGATGGACACTTTGTCGTTCGCCACGACGAACCCTCCCTTCAGGTCTTCCTCACAAAATGCCTGGAGTAGGAATCAGCCCTCTCTGAACCCAGGTATTCGTTTCCGGTCTTTTTTGCCCACGCGGGTACGTCCTGCCATGCGCCTTCGTCGTCAGCGAGCATCTCGATGACCTCTCCGCTGGCAGCATCCCGTATGGCCTTGGAGAGCTTCACGATGGGCATGGGACACAGCATACCCCTCACATCCAGCAACCTGTCTCCCTTCATGAACTTTCCTCCTTGATCTGGGCCCAGGCGGACTTTACCGCCTGGACGAAATCCTCTGCACCTACTCCCGGAACCACTGCACCGGTGTGACGCAGCGCGCTCTCTATGCGCTCCGGGAGCTCGTGCTGGCGCGCTCCTTTGATGCTTTGCTCCAGGAAAGAAAGCGCTTCTTTGGGCCACATGGTAAAATCGCCCGTCACCTGGACGTCCTGCACCGCTCCGTCCCCCACCACGATGTACACGGAGATGAGTCCGCCGGGAGCCTTGTGATGCGCGCGCGCCACGTGCCAGCCCGACTTGATCTTCACTGTCTGCTGCGCCTTTTTCAGCTCTAGAGGGCGCACCAGCATCTTGGACTGGAGGCTTTGTGCCATCTCAAGCAGCGCCGGTTCTGGCGTGGACTCATCCAGAGGACCCAGGAGCTTTGAAAACTCCTCCTCCAAAACAGTGAACACATAAGAGGGCTCTGGCATCTCGCCGGTTTCCGCGCGGAGCGTGGTCATGGCAGACTCCATTGATTTCCACACCTTGTCACGGAACTTTTCGTCCGGAAGGTTCAAGCATTTCACCATAGTGGCTACGTCGAAATCCATGATGATGCTGCCCACGAACACGCCGCACGGACCGATGTTCGCGCCACCCAGTCCCGCGATCTTCTTGCCTTCCATTGTGACGATATCGTTCACGGGCCTGAGCGCTGTGCGCACTCCGAGGCGCTCGTACGCGGCGATGACCGGTCCGGAGAACACCTGGTACAGCTTGTCTACTCCCCTTTGCAAGAGGGGGTGCTTGTGCCTCAACACTACGTGGAAAAACACCTGCCCCTGGTCAAGCAGCACCGTTCCTCCTCCCACCTCTCGACGCACCACAGGTATGCCGTGAGTCTGGCAATAATCGAAGTTCACGCACGATGCCGGGTCCTGGAAATATCCAGTGCTCACGTACGCGGTGGCAGGTCTCACTAGCACAAGGGATTCGATGCCTTCTTTCGCCAGGGCGTGAAAAAAGGTCATGGAAAGCAGGCCCGGGGCTTCGGGTATCCTGTACAGCTTCAAGCGGGTATTCCTCCTTGCGACAACAGTGTTTTGGCCTGTGCAGGCGAAAGCCCAAGTTCAGCAGCGTCTATCCCCATGGCAAGCCCCAAGAGCTGAGGGTAGAAGTAGACGGGTACAGAAAACGGCAGCCCGAGCTTTTTCTGGCTCGCCCCGTACACGATGTGGCAGAAGGGGCAGACGACTGTAAAGAGGTCGGCCGAATGTTCATACACGTCCTGGAGTTTCAATTTGGCGAGTGCTGACGGTATGCGTTCGTCCACAGCCATGGAGCCTCCGCCGCAGCACTCAAGTTCTGTGGGGTATTTAACCACCTGTGCGCCGGTCCGCTGTACAAGACGGTGAAGCGGCATTTCAGGCATGTTTACAAAACGTGACGGGTTGAAGTAGTGGCAGCCGTGATGACAGGCGACATGTAAGTGCGACAAGTCACGTTTCACGTGAAAATCGGAGGACAAGAGCACGTCCGCGATATGACTTACGCTCACTGTGCCGTGGTAGGTCAATCCGACACGCAGAAGGTGCTGGTTTACCTCTTGCAGACGCTGCGCGTCCTGGGCCAGTGTGCTGGCTGCCTCCTTGAGGTGAAGAGTGCACGCGCTGCACAGGCATACCATCTGACTTATGCCAACGGCCTCTGAAAGCGCAAGATTCCTTGCTGCAAGAGCCAGCGCCTTTTGCTCCCACACGCTGCTTATTGGGTATCCGCAACAGGAAAGCTCCGGAATGTCTACAAAACCGATGCCGAGACGGGAGGCGACCGCCCGGACGGACTTTTCATACGCCTGAGCTCTCACAGGCACAGTGCAGCCCAGAAATAGTGCGTACTGCTTCATGCCTGCTCCCCTCCTCCGAGCAACACGGCTACGTCCGGAAGCTCTTCGGCAAGTCGCGGCAGGCCTTCGTCCTCGCGGCCGTCGTTTTCAAACTCGTCTACCAGGTAAAGCCTCCCCTGTCTTATCAAGAGCTCCATCTGTTTTGAAAAAACGGGATGAAGTCTGCCCGTTTCAGGGGACAGAGCGCGCAGGTCCCGGATTATCTCAGAAGGCCTCACATCTTGAGGGCAGGCCATATCGCACTTGTGGCAACCCGCACACAGCCATGAAGCCTCCGTGGCCTCCGCCGAAAGACCAAAAAGCGCGCAACGTGCCACAGCCCGCGGGCCAAAATCCGCCGCCACGGACTGTACAGGGCAACACGCGGTGCAGGAGCCGCAGTAGGCGCAGAGCGCTGCCCTTTTCTTCAGCGCAGTCTCATTGACACGGCTCAAAGAACACCCCTCCGTCACCTTGAGTGTTTGGCCTTTTCGGCGAGGATGAACTCGCGGACGGCCTCGCCCTTTAAGAGCACGCACAGCTCGGCCTTGTCGTCCGGGGCTATGCGGGCGATCCAACCCGTGTCGTAGGGGTCTAGGTTGAGCAGCTCCACTCGCTCATCGAGTTCTTCGTTCACCTCTACCACCTCGCCGGACACTGGAGCGTGCACGCGTCCCACCCACTTGCCCGATTCCACCGAGGCGAGGGGCTTTCCGGCTACCACACGTTTGCCTACGCGGGGCAATGCGATATGGATGAAAGCTCCGGCCAACTTCTGGGCAAAGTCTGTGAGCCCCACGGTCACGAGGTCGCCATCGTCCCTTGCCCAGCCGTGGTTTGAGTCGTAGTAGTATTCCGACCTGAAGGTATATTCGTCCACCTGGAACGTCCTCACGACACTGACACCTCACACCACTGTTTTGTGTTTAAGTATGAGTCTGAGGAACCCGTCATAGTCCACAGGCTCGGATACGGACGGCAAAAGACCACGGGCTAAAAGATCAGCAGACAGCACGTAGAACCGGACCCCTGCCTCCTTGGCCAGGCGGACCATCTCTTCGTAGTCGGGCGGAGCGTTCTTTTCGGCCACGACAGCGTCCTGGATGCACAGGACCGCAGCATCGATGCCCTGTTCAGCCTGGGCTTTGCACAGGGACAGTACTGTTTTGTAATCCTGGCGCTCCCACGGGGAACGCGACAGAAGATAAAGGCTCAAGTCAGCCACCTCCAAGGACTGTCGTTAAAACCTGGCGACCGCGTCCACATCAGCAAGCATCCTGGCGAGGGCGCAAGAGTCGATGACACCCACCTCTACCAGTTCGTCTGCGGAAAGCCCCCTCACGCGCAAAGACTCATCCAGCGCGTAGGTGTTCACCCCGAAGCCTTGCTTGATGCCTGAGAACGCCTGGCTCATGGGCTTCATGTCAAGTTCGTCGGGCGTCTGCCCTTTCACGAGGTTGAACACGCCGTCATCCGTGAACGCGATGCTCACTTCCATCTCCATCGAGGCAAGGCCCACAGCGAGTCTGAACGCTTCGGCGCTCAAGGACGTGCCGTACGGCCCTTTTGTTATGAGTACCAGGACTTTGTTCATACAGCGCCTCCTTTTAAAACCCCAGGGATACCAGGGCGTCCGCGTTTTCCAGCATCTCCGCCATGTCCACGATGCTTCCCATGTTGGCCCCGTCCACGTACAGCTGCTTTGTAATGCCCCGAAACTTGGAGCATGCGCCGCACGCGGACACCTCCACGCCTTCCTGGATCAGGTCAGAAAGCAGCCTGGAGAGGTTTCTCTCGCCTGGTGAGTCGATCTTTGAGTTGACTGAGATAACACCATCCACATACAGAAAAAGGGCCACTGACACGCCGGCACCTTTCGCGCTCCTGGCGAGCGCCAGGGCGGTATCCAGGTTTTCGTACGTGTAAGGCCCCGTCTGGACAAGGATGCAAATCTTCGCCATGACACCAACTCCTGTCCAAGCATTAATATATTAATAGATATTAAATTTATAACCATATTTTAACCCCTTGCTATTGAAAGATCAAGGGTTCTGGGGCATCACACTGATTTTAGGCTTCTTGCACTGTCTTTTAGCACGTACCGTACCAGCTGCTCCATGATCTCGCACAGGCTTTCGTCCCGGAGCCAATAGTATACATGCCTGTCGTGCTTCTTCCGCGTGACGTATCCCTTATGGTACAGGATGGACAGCTGCTGGGATACGTTGGATTGTTTCTCGCCCAGTTCTGCGGCGATTTCGCCCACGGTCCTTTCACCATTCCGGAGCTTACAGAGTATCCGTACGCGCAAGGGGTTGCTGAATCCCTGCATAAATTCTGCCAATCGCTGGCATTCTTCCGGTGAAAGCAATGCTTTCCTACCTCCTTCGCCCCCCTGATTGCATTCTATCCCGATGCAAACACACGTGTCAACAGTTGCGATTTCGAACAGTGGAATACTTCTGCTACAAAAAAAGCTGGTTTTCAACACCCGGGACAGTTATAATTACTAAAGAAATAACGCCACGTGAGGGGATTGATGGGTGAATGGATAAGTTCCGCCCAACGGATTCAGTGGCCGACATAGCATATCAGATTCTAAAGGAAAAGAAGACCGCACTGAATTACCGGGAACTCATCGACACCGTGCTCGACGTTCTCGGGGCGCCCAAAGAAAACAGGACCCGGGAAATGGCTCGCGCGCATACGGAGATCAACCTGGACAGCCGGTTTGTCCACGTGGGCCAGGGCAACTGGGCTCTGAAGGAATGGCAGCCCAAGGGGGGCTCACGGGTGATAAGGCCCGATCCTCCAGTGAAAAAGCCAGCATACAGACTCTGGGACCAGGACTCGGACGAGGCAGAACCCCAGGAAATTGATGAGGATTATGACTCTGAATGGGATGGGGAGAGTGACGATTCGTGAAAATCCGCTGGCTCGGACACTCCTGCTTCCTCATCACCACATACGACGGCCGGCGCATACTCACCGACCCCTTCGATGAGACAGTAGGGTACGTGTCCCCCGGTGTGACCGCTGATTTCGTTACAATATCCCATGACCACTTCGATCACAGCTCTATTTTCAAAGAGATCGGGGAACCCACTATCATAAAGCACCCGGGCACCTACGCCTGGGGCGATCTTAGCATCTGGACGGTGGAGACCTATCATGATAACGAGGCAGGGTTAAAGCGCGGCAACAACCTCGTGTTCGTGTTTTTGAGCGAAGGCATCCGTGTTGTCCACCTCGGGGACATCGGTCACGTGCCTGACGGGCGCCAGAGGGCCCAGATAGGCAGGGTGGATGTGCTGCTCATTCCCGTCGGAGGCCGCTTCACCATAGACGCCCAGCAAGCAGCGTCAGTGGTCGCCATGCTGTCGCCGAAGGTGGTAATACCCATGCATTACAAAACGGAAGCGCTTTCTTTTCCCCTCGACCCGGTGGACGCATTTTTAGATCTTGTAGGAGGGGCCGAGATGATCCCTTCCACCACTTTGGAAATCACCCAGGAAGATCTGAAGCAGAATGACAGGCGAATATGTGTGCTCCAGTATGCATGAACCGCCCTGGGGCACACACTCTAGCTGATCAGGCTAGAGTTTCATTTTTTGAAGGAGGGAGACCGTGTGGCCAAGTTCGTGTTCGTAACAGGCGGCGTGGTATCATCTTTGGGGAAAGGCATCACAGCAGCATCTTTGGGTAAGCTCCTGAAGGCCAGAGGTCTTTCAGTCACTGCCCTGAAGTTTGACCCATATATCAACGTGGATCCTGGTACCATGAGCCCGCTCCAGCACGGGGAGGTGTTCGTCACCGAGGACGGTGCCGAGACAGATCTGGACCTTGGGCATTACGAGCGGTTCATGGACGTGAACTTGAGGAAGATCAATAACGTGACGACGGGCCAGATTTATCACAGTGTCATCGCCAAGGAGCGTATGGGAGACTACCTGGGCGGTACAGTCCAAGTAATCCCTCATATTACCAATGAGATCAAGCAGCGCATCGTCCGGGTGGCAGAGGACAGCGGCGCTGATGTCATCATCGTAGAAGTGGGAGGTACAGTCGGCGACATCGAAAGCCTTCCGTTTCTTGAGGCCATCAGGCAGTTCAGGATGGATGTGGGAAGGGACAGCACCGCCTACATCCACGTAACACTGGTTCCCTACATCGGGGCAGCGGGCGAGCTGAAGACCAAGCCCACACAGCACAGCGTCAAGGAACTGCGGAGCATAGGTATACAGCCAGACTTCATCGTGTGCCGTACCGAAAGGCCTCTGTCGGAGGACTTAAGAGCCAAGATCGCGCTGTTTTGTGATGTTCCAAGACAGTCAGTGATCGAGAACGTGGATGCGCGGAGCATTTACCAGGTGCCCCTGTTGCTCGAGCGGGAAGGGCTTGCAGAGAAGATATGCGAAAGGCTAAACCTCCAGTGCAGCGCGCCCGAACTGAACGACTGGAATCGCATCGTCGAGAGGGTGCTCCAACCCGACAGGGAGGTCTCTGTAGCGCTCGTGGGGAAGTATGTGCGGCTTCATGACGCCTACCTGAGTGTAGTGGAAGCGCTGGAGCACGCAGGCATTGCCAACGACGCCAAAGTGCATGTAAAATGGGTGCAATCGGAATTGTTAGAGGAAGTGGATGCATCCAGGGTGCTGTCGGATGTTGATGGAGTGCTGGTGCCGGGAGGCTTTGATTACAGAGGCATTGAGGGAAAGATCAATGCCATTACCTACGCCAGGACTACCCATACCCCGTTTTTGGGCCTGTGTCTTGGCCTTCAGTGCGCGGTGATCGAGTTTTCAAGGAACGTGCTCGGGTACGATGCAAACTCCACTGAGTTTAAGCCGGACACCCCGCACCCTGTCATCCACCTCATGCCCGAGCAGGAAAAGATCAAGCTGATGGGCGGTACTATGCGGCTTGGTTCTTTCCGCTGCGCGCTCCGGCCAAACAGCATCGCGCAACGGGCGTACGGGGTGCTGGAGGTGCGTGAACGGCACAGGCACAGGTTTGAAGTGAACAATGCGTACAGGGACGAGCTGGAGCGCCACGGGCTTTCCCCAGTCGGGATATGGCCCGAAGGCGACCTTGTGGAAATAGTGGAACTTAAAGGACACCCGTGGTTTGTGGGCACCCAGTTCCACCCTGAATTCAAATCGAGGCCCAACAGGCCACACCCGCTTTTTGCGGGATTTATCAAAGCCGCCCTGGATAAGAAGAAAACCCGGGAGGGAAGGGACGCGTGAAAAAGAGATGGGTACCCGTTGCGGTGTTGCTGGTGGCGGTCATATCTGTGCTGATAGCCCTGGCGATGCCTGCCGGGGATGGCGGGCGCAGGTTCTATGGGAGCACAAGGAACATCGTCGGCGTAATCTACATTGAGGGGACCATTACGAGCGGTCAGTCCGTCCCGGGGTTGTTCGCTTCGGCCGTGGGCTCTGACCAGATCATTGAGTTTTTGAGGGATGCAGCAGGCGACCCGGAGGTGAAGGCGCTTGTGCTCCGCATCAACAGTCCGGGAGGGAGCGCCGCATCTGCCCAGGAGATCGCCAGGGAGATCGCCAAGACCCGGGAAGCGGGAGTGCTCATCGTCACTTCCATGGCTGATGTGGCCGCGTCCGGAGGCTACTGGATCGCGTCTGCCACAGACTACATCATGGCAAACCCCGGTACTATCACCGGGAGCATCGGTGTGGTCATGGAACTCTTGAACATGTCGGAGCTGTATGACAAACTGGGGCTTGAACCGGAAGTGATCAAGAGCGTCGACAAGAAAGACATCGGCAGCAGCACAAGAGCACTCACGCCCGAGGAAAGGCGCATCCTTCAAGGCATGGTGGACGACATACACAGGCAGTTCGTCGCTGCCGTGTCCGAGGGCAGGGGCATTCCGATTCAGCGCATGCAAGAGATCGCAGACGGCAGGGTGCTAACTGGCACGCAAGCGCTGGACCTTGGACTTGTTGACGGGCTCGGCAACTTCAATGATGCTATAGAGCAGGCAGCAAGGCTTGCCCAAATCGAAGACGACTTCGAAGTCTACTTCTACGGGCAGTCTGCCCCCTTTGAGCGGATCCTTCGCTGGTTTGGCGCATCGATACAAGGATACGGTCTATCCGGCAGGCTGCTTGATACGCAACTGTACCGAAGGTTGGTGCGCATGCCCGGATTTTAACTTATTACAGTTTTCCCGCATCACTGCCGAAAGGAGAAGACAAGTGGACGAAGAGAAGGAAGTCCAAAGCACCTCCGAAATCCAGGAATCTGACGGGGAAGAAAAAAGCCCCGATATCCTCGAACTACTTTATGGTATAATGGCAAAACCTGCGGCAACCATGGAGCGGCTGGCGAACAGGCCGCCCGTGGGCGCAGCGCTCGTTGTATTTACCGTATCGACGATCATCAGTACCCTGGTCGTGGCGCGCGATGTTCCTTTTTATGGACACGGGATACCAAACCTCGGCGCCCTGGCCGGGCTCGCCACTGCCGCAGGGCTGATCTTCGCCTACGGCGGCTGGTTTATCGGGACAGCCGTCATACACCTGTGGGCGGAATTGCTCGGAGGGCGCGGAAGGGCGCTTGCGCTTTTTTCCGCCGCCGGCATGCTGAGCTTCATACAGCTCTTCAACGTACCCGCTGCTGTCATCGCCAAGGCCGTAGGTGACTGGTTCTCCAACATGGTGTCGCTGGCTGTGTTCGGATGGCTTGTGGTCCTTTATGTGATATCCGTTAAGACCATCTACCGAATTTCTGTGGGCAGGGCCATCGCTGCACTGCTTCTGCCTGTGATCGTCACATTTGCCGTGATCGTCGCCCTCGTCGCCATCACCGTCGCGGCTATCACTAATGCATTGCCTTTCCTTCAGCAGCAGTTTCCGTTCTTTCCATAAACGAAACGATCAAGGGGAGTGGGGAGGTTGGGCTCGTCGAAGATAGGAATTACAGACACCACGCTGAGGGATGGACATCAGTCCATCCTTGCCACAAGATTACGCACAGAGGACATGCTGCCCATCGCAGAACTGATGGACGAAGCGGGTTTTCACTCGCTGGAAGTATGGGGAGGGGCGACCTTTGATGCGTGCATGAGGTTTTTAGGTGAAGACCCGTGGGAACGACTCAGGGCATTGAGGAAGCGGTTCAAAAAGAGCAAGCTTCAGATGCTGCTGCGCGGACAGAATCTGGTAGGCTACAAGCATTACCCCGACGATGTGGTGGAGGAGTTTGTAAAAAGGTCGGTCGGAAACGGCATAGACATTATCCGCATCTTTGATGCGCTAAACGACGTGCGAAACCTCGAGCGTTCCATGCAGGTGGCAAAGGCAGAAGGAGCGCATGTCCAGGCTACGGTAGTGTATACCATAAGCCCTGTGCACGACATCCCGCGCTACGTGAAAAAGGCGGCTCTGCTTAAGCAGATGGGCGCCGACTCCATCTGCATAAAGGACATGGCAGGGCTTCTTGCCCCATACGATGCCTACACACTCATCAAGAGACTGAAAGAGGAAGTGGACCTGCCTGTGCACGTCCACAGCCACTGCACCAGCGGTCTTGCTCCCATGACCTATCTGAAGGCAGCGGAAGCAGGTGCGGACGTGCTGGACTGCGCCATATCCCCGCTGGCCGGAGGCACGGGTCAGCCGCCCGTGGAAAGTATCGTAGTTGCGTTAAAAGACACCCCCTACGATACGGGGCTTGGTGTTTCTGTGCTTTCGGAGATCGCTGAGTACTTCAAGAACATAAAGACCAAGTACAGCCAGTTCGAAGTGGCGCAGTCGGTGGACGTGGCGGTGCTCCGGTACCAGATCCCAGGAGGCATGCTGTCCAACTTCATCGCGCAGCTGTCTCAACAGAACGCCCTCGACAAGCTGCCGGCAGTACTGGAAGAGGTACCAAGGGTGAGGAAGGACCTGGGGTATCCGCCGCTGGTCACGCCGTCCTCTCAGATCGTCGGGGCGCAGGCGGTGCTCAACGTCATCGCAGGGGAGCGTTACAAGATGGTATCCAACGAAGTGCGGGCATACGTGAGGGGTCTTTACGGCAAACCGCCTCATCCGATAGAGGAGGAAATAAAGAGGAAGATCATTGGGGATCAGGAAGTGATCACCGTAAGGCCTGCTGATCTGCTTGCACCAGGGCTGGAGGCGGCAAAGAAGGCTTCTTCGCCATACGCTGATTCCATGGAAGATGTGCTGTCATATGCGCTCTTTCCCTCTGTGGCGCTTACCTTCCTCAAAGAAAAGATGGCCCGAAATACCAGGGTGGATTATAACCTTTTGGAGGAAGCCGTCGAAAACGGCGGAACATATTCACCAGTATAGGGACCTTGCAGTCCCTATTCTTTTGCGCTTTCTTCACCCCTTCTTTCATGAACATACACTCTCAAAGATGCTACGAGCACCAACTCACGAACGATCCGTTCGAACACCGGCACACTGCCCTGCGAATTAATCCTCAATCTTGAATTGCCTGGAACCACTGAAGGAAACCTGTGCCTTCTTTGGAATGGACTGGACCTGTACCCAATTTCATCTTCAAACATGTCACGTATCTTCAACTGCGTCATTCCATTAATAGCTGGTAGTGTGATGTAACGGTTTCATAGGCGGCACGATAACGGGGATGACCTGCCAGCTCTCACTTGGCACACAAGGTATTCTTCCGGTTACGTGGAAAGGTAAAGCAAAAAGAGCGGAGGTGACCGGATATGACCAACCCCAACACCCATGGCCGAATGGGCCTCCCCATATTCCAGGTGGACGCCTTTACAGAGGTTCCCTTTGGCGGGAATCCAGCAGGTGTGGTACCCGATGCTGACGGACTTACAGAAAAAGAGATGCAGGCCATAGCCAGGGAGATGAACCTGTCGGAAACGGCCTTTGTGCTGAAGCCGTCCCACCCTTCTGCGGATTTCCGGGTACGTTTCTTCACTCCCACAGGAGAAGTGGATCTGTGCGGACATGCGACGGTAGGAACATTTTTCTTCTTATCGGAAGAGGGCGTCATATCTTTAAAAGGGGATGTCACAGAAGTGATCCAGGAGACGCTTGCCGGCCTTTTGCCCGTGGAGATCCACAGGGAAAAAGGCGAAGTGACAAGAGTGATGATGCACCAGCGTCCCCCGGAAATACTCGGAACGCTAAAAGAGACAGAAGAGTTGTGTGACATACTCAAGCTACACACGAACCAGGTGTGGATGAGCCCACAGATCGTGTCCACAGGCCTTCCTGACCTGATGTTGCCCGTCAGGACCCTCGAAGCTTTGTGGGAGATGGAACCGGATATGAACAGGCTCGCCCGGTTTTCAAAGGAGCGTGGCTTTCTCAGCGTCCACGCATTTACCATGGAGACAAAAGCGCCGGAGGCCACTGCGCACTGCAGGGACTTTGCACCTTCTGTAGGCATTAACGAAGAAGCGGCTACGGGCACCGCCAGCGGAGCGCTAGCCG
>DYEP01000088.1 GCA_020725675.1 Symbiobacterium sp.
AGCCTCTGGCTTCAGCCAGGGGAGGTTCACGCAGGCTCCGCATAAGGTATTCTGCAAGTCTTGCCACCCGGGGATCAGGTGACAGCAGGGGCGCTGACTTCACTCGAAACAGTTCTGCGCACCCCAATGACATTTTCGAGGTGAGAATGCCCCCTGCTACATCTTGACAGCCAGGTACGCTACGATTATTATTAATTTCATCGGCGATGAAGGGAACAAGTAACCGCAGCACACAGCGAGCCGGGGAGAGTGCAAGCCTGGTGAATCGCGGTGAAGACATCCGTGAGCCCCCTGCCGAAAATGAAGTAGAGCAGGGCGAAAGGTCCGCGTTAAGGATGCTTGAGCGGGCCCTTTCTAGGGTCAATTGGGGTGGCACCGCGGGAGTATAGGCTCTCGTCCCTTCTTTTGGGCGAGGGCTTTTGCCTTTCCTGGACGGGGGTGATTAGTGTGGACGACGGCAACGACAACGACGACCGCAACAAGACGAACATGTTGGAGGAGAATGAGACGATGAGAGTGTTGGCAGAGAACGTAGCCTTTTACGCCGGCGAGCGCGTCACCGTTATGGGATGGGCTTACCACGTCCGTGAGATGGGGCAGGTCACTTTCATAGTGCTCAGGGACAGGAGCGGCACCGTCCAGGTCGTATGGGAAAACGCAGTTGAAAGAGTGAAAGAGGAGTCAGTGATACGCGTTGACGGCACTGTAAGACAGGATGCAAGAGCGCCCGGGGGGTATGAGATTTACGCTCTACAGATGGAGGTGTTGGCCGGTCCGTGTGACAGGCTGCCGTTTGGCCTCAACGGGCCTGCTCCGGGTCTTGACACCATGTTGAGGCACCGGGCTTTCAGCATAAGGAGACCGGATGTGGCTGCGGTGTTTGCAATGCAAGCTGAGATGGTACACGCATTCCGCTCGTTCCTGAGACAGCAGGGCTTCACTGAGATCTCGACACCTAAGATCGTGGCGGCGGGTACTGAGGGCGGCGCGGAGCTGTTCTCGGTTCGGTACTTCGATAAGATGGCATATCTTGCCCAAAGTCCGCAGTTCTACAAGCAGATGATGGTGGGCGCTGGGTACGAGAGGGTATTTGAGGTGGGCAAGGCTTACAGAGCTGAGACACACGATACTTCACGCCATCTTAATGAGTATCTCAGTCTTGACCTTGAGATGGGTTTCATAAAGGACGAAAACGACTTGATGGATCTTGAAAACGCCCTTCTTGAGTACATGATGAACTATCTGGCTGAGACGTGTACCAAATTCCTTGACACTCTGCGGGTCAAGTTGTCCTCAGTGGGTAAGATCCCCCGAATGAGGCTATCTGAAGTACAGGCGATCCTTGAAAAGATGGGTAAGTCATCGCCCGAAGGCAACCTGGACCCTGAAGGTGAACGCCTAATTTCCAAGTACGTCAGGGAAAGCCTGCAATCCGAATGGTTATTTATTACTCATTACCCTGCATCAAAAAGGCCTGTCTATGCCATGCCGGATGCTGACAACCCGGGACTTACTCGAAGTTTTGACTTGCTGTTCCGCGGACTTGAGGTAACCACCGGCGGGCAGAGAATACACCAATACCACATGCTCGTGGCAAACATGCGAAAATTCGGCCTTAATCCGGAAGAATTCGAGTTCTACCTCGATATCTTCAAGTATGGCATGCCGCCTCATGGAGGTCTTGCTATAGGAGCTGAAAGGCTGACCATGCAGATATGCGGTCTTGCCAACATCAGAGAAGCAAGTCTGTTCCCCCGTGACAGAGATAGACTGGTACCGTAAAATCGAAGAAAATGCCCCGTGCACAAAAGGACAATGTCGGGGCATTTTCGATTTCTTACTCTTGATAGTGTAAATCACGCTGGTTGACATATGCATGCAGGGCTTGTACAATGAAGTTGGCGCAAGTACCCTATAGGGGTATAGTGGTAGTTTTGTGGAGAGATGGGTGGTCTTCCTTGACGAGGATAGACAGGTATTTCATCGCCCTGGTGCTTCTTGTCGCAATCGGGCTATGGGCCTATCCCAGGCTGGTAAGAAGTGATCAGCCCATTTTTGTACGCGTCCAGGTGGATGGAAAGGTTGTGGCGGAGTTCCCTCTGAAAAGCCCGGGATTTGATACTTTCGAGTTTCTGATAAAAGGGGGAGAGGCGACTGCGACGCTTGAGGTCCGGGACGATAAGGTCAGAATGATCCCGATGCCGCGAGAGTACTGCCCGGAGGGGATATGCTCCCATACTGGGTTTATCCATCTGCCGGGACAGACCATTGTGTGTGTCCCCAACCGGATAGTGGTATCTCTTGTCGGGGGAGATAGCGACTTTGACGTTATAAGCAGGTGATCGATGTGTCCGTGCATAGAGTGCTGGTGCTGGGTCCTATAAGACTTAACTTGCTCGGCCTCATGATCGGCATTGGGGTGCTCACAGCTGTTTACTACTGCAGGCGTCATGCCGATCGTGCGGGGCTCAAAAAGGACTTGATAACTGACCTTTTGTTTTCATCCGTATTTATCGGTATGCTGGGTGCAAGGGCCCTTTACGTACTGATGGAACTTCCGCATTACCTCTCGGACCCGCTATCAATACTCCGGGTGTGGGAAGGCGGCCTGTCGTTTTTTGGAGGGTTTTCAGCGGGAGCTATCTACGCCTGGTTTGCTTCCCGCAGATTGCATATGAATCCTCTGGCACTTGCAGATCTTACTTCTCCCGCGGTCGCCCTGGCTTATGGCATCGGAAGGCTGGGGTGTGACATCTATGGTCGCCCGACCGCGCTTCCCTGGGCGGTTAGCGTGTACGGGGTGCCGCGACATCCAGTATGGTTTTATTCAGCCGTTGCGGGTTTTGCGATCTTCCTTCTGCTTCACCTGTGGTCGGCACGACCATCGTTTGCAGGTAGGCAGTCTCTAACATTCCTTGCACTCTACGGCGGATACCGTTTCATAATTGAATTTTTCCGTGAGAGCGCGATGCTAGGGCCGCTTTCCTACTCTCAGATTGTCAGCCTGTTTATGACCATCGTTTCCATGCTGTTCATCAAATGGTTTGACAGGCAAGAGACAAAAAATGTGACGCCGCAGCAATAATGCTGCGGCGTAGCACACTCAATTCAGATCCCTGCAACTGAGAACAAAAGCCGTATAATCACACCCGCAACCAGCCCGATGAACGGGTCAGTTGCAGCGGTCACCACTGTGACTGCGCCGCCAAGAATGGGGTCTGCCTGCACGGCAAGGCTCATGTTTATGGGGAACGCCACGATGGCGCCGAGAACGAAGAGAAACCCTGCGATGGATTGGCTCGGTACGTACCTGGCCAGCACGGGTAACAACCGCACTGCCAGTATGACTGTCATGATGAGCATCATCAGCACGCCGGCGAGCCAAGGATTGGGCGCGGCGCCGGTTCCGGAAATGATGGCTTCCACGGGACCGCCTCCGAAGAATGCACTAACCGCGTCACCGATGCCCGAATAGAGGGTGACGTGATCCACGTTGACGGGGGTGCCTGCGATGTTGCCCGTAATACCGGCGTATGCAATGTTGCCACCGACCTGAAGGCAAATCATTGCAAGCGCTCCCCTTATCACCCGCGGTGAGCCGAGCACCAGCTTAATAGGTTTCAGCCGCTCAGCATCCCTATCCACGGTGACATCTTCTTGTTCCTTTTTCCTCGTCAGCAGGTACACTATGCTGGATAGCGCCACGCTTGCCACAATAGTGTACACCAGGTTCTTGCCTAAGAAGGTGTAAACGAGCACAGCCGTTAGCATCGAGACTGCACCCACGAGCGGGGCACTCTTGAGCATGTTAATAGCCACGACGGCGAGTATGATTCCGACCCCTGCCATCATCCCGTTTTCGATCGCAGGCCCGATGAACCTGATGGTAGGCTCCAAAACACCAAGTGCTCCCGCAAGTGCCATGACGACCCCGGTTATGAACACGATGCTGCAGCGTTCAAACCGGTCCTTGCCCATGGTACCTGCAAGAACAATCGACTCTGCCTGAAAAGAGATGGGTGCAACTGAATGGAACACGACAGCTCCGATTACACCCACCGCAAATGCCAAGGCGGTGGGGAACGCGGCAAATCCGAATGATAGCGCCAGGAGACCCTGGGGCAAACCGTTGATTACGACGGCGATGGCAGCTAGCAGATCCTGCATCTTGTATTCACCTCTTGTAACTATTGTTGAAATACAGGAAGATTTTCAAGGTATATGAGGTCTTCGCTAAAGAAGTCTCCTTCTTTTAGTACTGCTGCGCGGCACACCACTTTTGCCTGCGCCTTTTCCAGGAGCTGCTGCACGCCGGTAAGGCTTCCTCCTGTAGACACCACATCGTCCACTATTGCTACACGTGCGCCGCGTAATCGTTCCACATCGACGCCGTCAAGGACGAGCTTTTGCGTACCAGCGGTGGTGATAGATTTTACTTCCTGGACCAAAGGATTCTGCATGTAGGACTTCAGGCTCTTTCTGCATACCACATAACGCCTGTGTCCAAGAAGTGTGGCGAGGACCTGTAACAGTGGTACAACCTTGGCTTCGGGCCCCACAAGGTAATCCAATTCGAACTTGGTGAGCTTTGCGGCCAGATTTGCTGCACAGATGTTGACCAGCTCCACGTCTCCCAGCATAACGAAGGAGGCGATCCAGAGGTTGTCGCCCACCCGGACTACGGGAAGCTCTCTCTCAAGACCGCAAACCGATAGAGTGTATGTCTTTTGCCCCGTGTACTTCAAAGATCATCACCTCACAATATCCGAACGATTTCGCAGAGAATGAAATTAACATTCGCCATTTGAGCGTAAATTCCTTTGTTGCTCCATATAAATTGACGTAATTTGCACAACTAAGCCGAACAAATAACTGTGCCAAGTACAAAGCCCCGGTCAACTCCGGGGCAGAAAGAAGACTGAGTGCTCACATGTACCTGCGAATGGTGATCACTAAGTTACCTGGGCTTTTTAGGGATCAGACAGTCTATCATGCCATACATTATCAGAAGGCTATGGAAATATCGTGATTCGGGCGTCCTTGGATACGAGCCTTGCTTTGTCCTCCAATACTCGATGTCCCTTGCGTTGCTGCCTTGTCTCGTCAAGGTCACCACTCCCAGTTCTTTGCTTCTAGAGCAATATTATAATATTGACCTCAAGGATGTCAATATCACATGTCACACTTATTGAGCTATATGTTAAAAACATTAAGCATGGACGCCGCAGTCATTGCTGCGGCGTCACCCGGGTCTTACTCCACGAACTCAAGGTCAGGTGCACTAGTTCCCGGCATCTTCTTTGCCAGTTGTTCCCGGCGCCTGTTGCGCACCTCACGAGGGGTCAAACCGAACTCACTGGCAATTTCCTCGTCTCGGTAACCCTTGCTGAGCCTTTCTGTAAGATCAGCACGGTCTAGATCATTACCTTTACAGTCCATGTTTTCACCTACTGCTGCTGCTTTTGCTGCTCATAATTCAGCTCGTTGGTGTGCTTGAGATACTGGATTCTGTTATCAAGCACCTGAACATGCCGTTGCATATCATTGGCTAGATCCTTAAACATCTGCTTTGCCGTGGGGTCTTGAGTGGCTTGTTCAAATGTCTCGTAGGTGCCCTGCGCCTGGAGTGCGATGGCCTTGCATTTCTGCAGGTCACTCAGGACGGTCATGTCACTTCCCCCCTTTTGGGTTGAATATGAGCGCCACAAAGAAGCCGAAGACTATGGCAGCTGTGATGCCCGTGCTCGTGAGTTCGAACATGCCGGTGAGCACGCCTATGACGCCATTCTTGGCGGCTTCTTTCATGGCACCTTGGGCGAGCGCGTTGCCAAAGCTGGATATGGGCATCGTGGCTCCTGCGCCCGCAAACTTAATCAACGGTTCGTAAAGACCTAGTCCTGCAAGTACCCCTCCTGCTACTGTAAAACCGGACAGAATATGGCCCGGGGAAAACTTGGTTGTATCGAGCAGTACCTGTCCGAGGGCACAGATCGCCCCTCCCACTACAAACGCTGCTACGTATTGTCCCATAGCGCTATTCCTCCCGTTCCAAAATGACTGCATGTGCTATTGAAGGAATGTTTTCACCCTGCTGAAATGTGGTGGGAGAGTGAAGGGCGCCTGTCGCTACCAGCAACACCCGTTTCAGTTCGCCTTCTCTTAACGCCTCTATAACGTAACCAAATACCACGAGCGCTGACGAGGCGCACCCACTGCCCCCGGCGTGTACGTCCTCTTTCCTGTCGTAAATCATAAGCCCGCAGTCCCTGTGTTGCTTACTTATGTCTACGCCCGAGCCGGTGGAAAGCTGTTGGAAAAGCATCTCCGTACCGAACTTGCCGAGGTCGCCCGTGAGGATCAGGTCATAATCACCCGGGGTCAGCTCGAAATCGTTCAGATGGGTTATTATGGTATCAGCCGCAGCGGGAGCCATAGCGGCACCGAGGTTATAGGGTTCCTTTACTCCTGCGTCATGTACTCTGCCGGCTGTAAACCCGGTCACCTTCACGTTTCCCGTCTCTGCAGAGAGTACGGCTGCACCAGACCCAGTTACTGTCCACTGGGCGTACGGACGCCTCTGGTACCCGTACTCAGTCGGGTACCTGTACTGCCTCTCGGCGGCGTCGTTATGACTGGACGTGGCGATCACTACGTGTCTTGCGGCACCCGAGTCTACGAGCACCGATCCCAGTGCTAGGGATTCGGCACTCGTGGAGCATGCTCCGTAAAGGCCAAGGAACGGTACCCCAACTTTTAGTGCTGTAAAATTTGCCACTGTCACTTGATTTAACAGATCCCCTGCAAGAAAGAAGTCTATATCATTGGCAGTGAGTCCAGCCTTTTGAATGGCACGGAGTGCCGCGTCTTTCATCATAGCACGTTCGGCCTTTTCAAAAGTCTTTTCTCCCGCAATGTTGTCGTCATATACGTGATCGTAATACTTGCCGAGAGGTCCTCTGCCTTCCTTGGGACCTGCAACGGCAGCTGTAGAGCGCACATACACGGGCCGCTCTATACGTACGGATTGTCTTCCTACGCGCTGTGCCAGGTATCACACCTCCACACTACGGCAGTAACGCAGAAATCAAGCCCACAATGAACGCGGTGACCACCCCGAACACGATGACTGCACCCGCCAGCTGGAACATCTTCCCACCAACGCCAAATACCAGACCTTCCTTCTTAAACTCCAGGGCAGATGCTACCACTGAATTGGCAAATCCTGTAACGGGGACTGCAAGGCCTGCTCCGGCCACCTTTGCAAGCTTATCAAACACACCAAAGCCGGTAAGCAACGCGCCGATCAAGATCATCGTCGCCACAGCCGGGTTTCCCGCTTCCTGCGGAGTGAGATCCATAAGCCAAGCATAAAAGTCGGTGAAGGCCTGGCCCACGACACACACAGTCCCGCCTGTCACAAAGGCGAGGATCACGTTGCGCAATACCGGGGGGCGAGGTGCCCTGCGGTTTACTTCCTTCACATATTTTCTCTGTGTCGAGTTGCGCGCTGGTTCCTGTTTCTTGCCCAAGGGTTCTCACCGTTATCTAGGATGCATTCTGCTTCTTGAATTCATTCAAAGAGCGCTTACATCCGTCTGAGTACGCGGAGCAACATCGACGCAAACCCTGCAGCCACGAGCGGTCCTGCAGGTATGCCTCCCAAGAAAGCGGTTCCCAGTATTGAACCAATGGCCAGTCCCATGACGATTTCAGGTTGGAGCCGAAGGATGGACACACCCTGGCCGGTGAGATAGGCTGCTAGCATACCTGCGATGACGGCGGCTAGGCCGCTGCGCCCGGTAACGAGGCTTCGGATATCTGCAAGACCGGCGCTGCCTGAGGCAAGCGGGGCCAGCACGCTCACGGTGAGTATAAGAATACCCAGTTCAACGCCTTTTTCTTCAAAGAAGCTTACGGCAGGCAAATATCCCGAAAACAAAAACAAAAGCAGCATGCCGGACGCGCTGATCAAGAGATTGTTGCGAGATAGTACTCCGAGCGCAAGAATGGCAAGAAGGAGCCAGCCCTGCTGCCACACATCCCTCACCTCCGTGTGCCCAAAAACACAAGGGCTACACCTGCGATCACGAGGAACAGCTTGCCCGGCCTGATTTCCTGGGCAAGCCCGGCCACGCCGGCGATGGTTGTGAAGAACAATACGGCCGGGCCTACGAGGCCAAGCAACGCATTAAGCGCCAATGCGTTTCTTAAGTCCCCCAGCCTGTACATGGTTCCTGCAGCGAGCATCTCCAAAGTACCTGATAGCATACGTATAAGTACCATGGTCAACAGAGCGGTTTGTTTTTGCAAGCGAACACCTCCTGGCAAGGCGCTCCTAAAGCAACACTATGATACTGGTATGTTGCATAGAAGCATCAGCGCCACGGGATATATAAGTTAGCCGGGAGGTGGACATTTGAAGCGCTCGACCATACCCAAATTTGCAAGCCTTTGTGCTGTGGCGGGAGTGATGGTGCTGGGCAATTCTATGCTGATCCCCTTGATACCCGCATTTCGTGCTAACCTGGGCGTCAGCCAGGTACAGGCGGGGTTGATCATCACGCTCTTCTCTGTAGGCGCAGGGCTCACCATACCCATCGCGGGCTTGATTTCGGACCACGTGGGGCGCAAGAACGTCATCGTCCCCGCACTGCTGCTTTATGGACTAGCTGGCGGGGCTGCGGGACTGGTGTCATCATCTATCAACAACCCTTTCCCCTTAATCCTGGTGGCCCGGTTCTTCCAGGGTGTTGGAGCAGGGGGTACATTCCAGCTTGCAATGGCACTCACCGGTGACATCTTTCAAAGCGAGGAGCGCACAAAGGCGCTAGGGTACCTTGAGTCTGCGAATGGTTTTGGCAAGGTGCTGGCTCCCCTGGTCGGTTCAGCTCTTGGACTTATTGCATGGTTTGTTCCTTTCTTTGCTTACACAGCTGCTGCGATGCCCGTGGCGGCTGCCGTGTGGCTCACTGTGAAAGAACCCGAATCAAACAGGACCCGCAGCTCCGCGGCCGAGTATGCGCGCACCGTTGCCCGGATCATCGAGAAAAAGGCCCTTCCACTTGGGACGGCGTTCTTTGGTGGTATGGTGGTGTTGTTCCTGTACTTTGGCGTGCTGTCAAACATATCAGATCTTCTGAGCGAGCGATACGGTGTAACGGGGCTTTCACTCGGTCTGGTCATCGCTGTGCCGGTATCTGCCATGGCAGTGACTTCGCTGCTTGCCGGAAAGCTCCTTACAGGAAAGCCGTTTGCTTTGCTCAGGACGGCGGTTACTGCCGGTTTAGCAGTGGCGGGGCTGTCGCTCTTTGGCTCAGCCATGCTGGGTTCGGTATACTTAAAGGTGGGATTGGTCTCTCTTATGGGAGTAGGTAACGGAGTGGTGCTCCCCAGCCTGAATACCATCATTACCTCATCAGCGAAGACACAGCAAAGAGGATTGATCACGGCGCTTTACGGCACCGTGAGGCACGTAGGCGCTGCCACCGGACCACCCGTATTTGGTCTTTTGGCGAATTTCGGTGTGCTTTCGCATGGCCTGGCTGCGTCTGTTGCGCTGCTGGCCTCGGTACTGACGTTGCTTTTTGTAAAGGAATCCATGTTGGGGGAAACGGCAAGTTGAAATATGGTATACCGAAACGGTGACGGTTACTCTCCGCCCGGCATACAATGCAGGTGAAACAGTAGGGGTGGAGGGATCGGTCAGCTATGCGGTGTGGGCGGGTAGTCGCAGCTTTTGTGCTCCTTTTGTTTTTGTGTTTCGTATCTGTGTCCTGTTCGCCGAGGAAGGACCAGCCGGACGTCAGGATAGGCGTAATCAAGGCGCTCGGCACTATTTCCCCGTACATCTCCGAGCGGGTCGGAGCGTTCCAGAAGGCAGGCATCAAGGTTGAACTAGTGGAATTCCCCAGCGGGCCTGCACTTATGGAGGCTTTTGCCTCCAGCAATCTGGATATGGCGTACAACGGTATTGCTCCTGCGGCCATCTGGAGGGCAAAAGGCATTGACTTAAGAGTCGTTGCCTCAGCCAATTCCGGTGGCCACGTTATTTTGGTCAGGAAAGATTCGGGATTGAAAGAGTACCCGGACCTGGCGGGCAGAAAAGTGGCTACCCCGACCACGGGTAGCGTCACAGATACTCTGATGAGAGCACTGTTTTTGAAGCGTGTCGCCAGACTGGATCCGGAGAAAGACCTTACTCTCCTTCCCGGCATGGCTCCTGCCGACATGCCGACGGCGCTGCTCCTGACCAAGGAGGTCGACGCATGTGTTACCTGGGAACCCTTCGCGGCACAGAGTCTGCTTCAATACGAAAACGCGGAAGTGCTATTCAGTTTCAAGGATTATTGGTACGAGCAACATGGTCGGAATTACCCCGTCAACGTCGTGGTAGCTAAGAGCTCCTTTATAAAAGAAAAGCCGGACCTCTTAAAGAAGGTTCTGGATGCCCACAGGAGCACCCAGGACTTCATCAACAACAACCCGGAAGAGGCGAACAAACTCATCGCCAAAGAGACCGGTTTAGACGAACGGATCATAGAGAAGGCCAGGGAGTCAGTGGAGTTTACCTGGCAGATAGACGTGCAGGACTCTCTTGCGATGCTGCAGTATGCGTTTGAACTCGGATATATCGATCAGATACCGTCGCCAGAGCAGCTGTTCGACTTGAGGTTCCTGAACTGAAGCGGGGTTGGGTGTGTTACGGGTTCTGGCCGGGTGGCTTTTGGGGAGGTCGCCCGGCCGGGGGATGGAGAGACAGGACCGGGCATTGTACACATGTCTGAGGAAAACAATCTGAGGAGGGAGCAAGAACGCCTGTTTTTGCTCTCAGTTCATTCAAGGGGGACACGTACGGATGCTGCAACAGGAATCGACGCTGGAAAAACGTCTTGAACGGCCTATTGTTTCTGCAGATTGGCGAAGAAGCAGGGGTCTAATCAGGCAGACGCTTTCCATACTCGCCTTCTTGCTTGCGTGGCAGCTGGTATCCATGACGGGCCTGTTCGGGAGGTATCCAAGAGAACTCATGGGACTGTTTTTGCCTTCCCCGCTGCAGCTCTTGAATACCATAACAGAGGTATTGGCCAACGGCACGCTGCTTAAGCACGTGGGATTTTCCTGCTACCGAGTGGTGTCAGGCTTCACCTTGGCAACGCTAATTGGTATACCGGCCGGCCTGCTTATGAGCTATTCAAGAGCTGCCGAGCAGTTCCTTAACCCATTCGTTAGGCTATTTCAACCCATTCCGGGCGTCGCCTGGGTGCCGCTGGCTATCATTTGGTTCGGCCTTGGGAATAGGGCCGCGGTGTTCATTATCACCATGGGCGCCATCTTTCCCATCATCTTGAGCACGGCCCAGGGGGTGAGGGACGTAGATCCAAACCTGGTGGGCGCCGCGCTCACACTGGGTGCCACTAGACTGCAGGTGTTTGAAAAGGTGATACTCCCGTCCATCACGCCCCACCTCGTCACAGGGTTCAGGCTCGCCATGGGTTTTGCATGGAGGGTAGTGCTGGCGGCTGAAATGGTAGGTGTGTCAAGCGGCCTGGGGTATATGCTAACGCTGGGTAGGGGTACGGGACGCACTGACATCACGCTACTTACAATGGTCGTGATCGGTACAATCATGGGGGTGATGGATTCCGCTGTATTCTCACCTTTGGAAAACAAGACGGCGGCGTGGAGACCCAGACTTAGCAAGGAGTGTGCAGAAGAGGATGAAATTAGAGGTTGAACGGGTTTCAAAGCGGTTCCGCTCAAGCGACAATCTCCCGCTGGCGGTGCTCTGTGATATCTCCTTCGAACTTGGAGTAAACGAGTTTGTATGTATTGTAGGACCGTCCGGCTGTGGCAAGACAACGCTGCTTAGGATCATCGCGGGGCTTGAACAGCAGGATTCTGGCGTGGTCAAGATGGATGGCGCACCTGTAAGGGGACCTGACGCATCAAGAGGGATGCTGTTTCAGGATTACGCGTTGTTCCCATGGAGGACGGTCAGACAGAATATCGAGTTTGGCCTTGAGATCAAGCGGGTGCCTCCGGCCGTCAGACGCTCCATTTCAAGGCACTTCATAAGCGTGGTGGGGCTTGAGGGATTCGAAGATAGGTATCCGCATCAGCTTTCCGGAGGCATGAAGCAGAGGGTCGCCATCGCCCGGGCGCTTGCCAATGACCCGGAAGTCATATTGATGGACGAACCCTTCGCGTCCCTTGATGCGCAGACGAGGGTAGCCATGCAACGACACCTCTTACGGGTATTTAACGAAAGCAAAAAGTCCGTATTGTTTGTCACGCATAACGTGGAGGAAGCGCTCTACCTCGGAGACAGAGTACTGGTGTTTACCAAGCGGCCTGGCAGGATCCGGGCAGTGCTGTCCTTGCCCGCAGAGCGGCCAAGGGACCTACTTGACCCTGAGTTCGTTAAGTTGAGGGCGCAGATCCTGGAAATGCTAAATCAGGAGCTCAAGTGGAAGGATCAAGAGCCGGCGTAGGCAGCTGAAACAGCCAACTGCAGGGCCTCTTTTAGGCCCTCCTGTCTTTTTCCGCCTCCCTGGGCGAACCGGGGATTGCCGCCCCCACGCCCATCGATGAGCGGGAGCGCTAACTGAAGAAGTCGCAGCATGTCCAGATCCACATCATCTGAGCGTGCGAAGATGAGCGAGGGACGGTCTGAGTCTACACCGAACAACGCCACCGTGTCCGGGTGCTGGACGATCCGCTGTACGAGTATCCGCGCCTGCTCCACGGTGTACCCCTGCAGCAGGTCGCTTACCAGCCGGCCTTTCTTTTGCTGAATATACTCTCTGGCCCGGAACTGCAGCAAATCTTCGGCCATGTGCGAGATAGTACGGAACCGTTCATCGTTCTCACGAAGTATGCGGGCTATTGCGTCGGGCAGGTCGGCAGGGGCCGCCGATAGCATGGCTGCGCAGCGATGAACGAGGTCCAGGTTTTGCCTAAAGTCGCGCAGCGCTCTTTTCCCTGAAACCATGTGTACTCTCACATCCGACCTTACGCGCTCTGTGCCGACCACTTTGATGAGACCTGTTTCTCCCGTATGCCTGACGTGCGTGCCTCCGCATCCACACACATCAAACCCGGACACTTCCACGAGCCTTACCCACTCTCTTGGTTCAGGCGGCTTTCTCACGTTATACTTGCTTAACTCTTCGTAAGGCACCACAAAGGTGCGCACGGGCCTGTTTTCGAACACTTTTGCGTTGGCCAGTTCTTCAACCCTGAGAATCGTTTCCTGCGGCAGTTCGCGTACGGACAGGTCGATCGTGGTGGTTTCTTTGCCCAGGTGGAAACCTACTGTATCTGCATGTGCCAGAAGTTCAAACGCTCGCGAGAGGATATGTTGCGCCGTGTGTTGTTGCATATGGTCGTATCTGCGCTTAAAATCCACCTCGCACAACAACTCATCCTCTTTCACCGGGGAGCTCAATACGTGAAGGATACGACCGCCATCTTCTAGTACTTCCAACACTTCTGCATCGCCGATGCGACCGGTGTCGTGGGGTTGTCCTCCAGATGTAGGGTAAAATGCGGTGCGATCAAGCAACACAGCGGGCCGTCCTTCTACATCGAGCCGCCCGATCACGCGTGCGGTGAAAGATTTCAAATATGGGTCTTGAAAATAGAGCCGCTCTGTCAACTCGATGCCCCCTTGCTTCACTTGTCACCAACTGATATCACGAATGCGCAGGATGAGTCTCCCACGCCCATTCTCTCAAGGGCACTGCAGGATATGTTGTGGCCTGGAAGCAGCACGCCGAGCCACGCGGGCCAGAGGTCCACGCAGGCCACGCAGGACTGGTCCTTTCGTGAAAGTCCCGCTCGCACCACATTATCATAGGCACCGCATTTGGCTACTCTGACGTATAGGGTGTTCCCGGACAGGTCCATCGAGGCGTCCAACGCATCCCCAAAAAACGCCAGCGCATAGCCAGAGAGGATAGATGCGGCCTCTGCCAGGTCACGAGCATGATCAAGTCCGAGCGCCTGGAGGACTAAGCGCATTTCTATCCTGCCGAAAGAGGCGCGCACCTTCCTGTTTTGTTCCACCGCCCTGTCCAGCCCGAAAGCTTCCACTGTTTTCAGAAACCACTGGCCATCCCATGCAAGCAACAGCTTTCGCAATATGGCGAGTTGAGCCTTTTCATCAAGTGTTATTGGTATCACCTGCACCTTCTATCACCGCCTCTCCCCATGCGGCTTCCATTACTGATAGCCAGTTTTTCCACGCTACTTTTTCCACCAGCTCGTCAGAGAAACCTCGCCGCTTCATCGCTTCCAACACCCTCGGATAGTCGGCGACACCCGATATGCCCTTCACCAGGCGCTCGGTGCCGTCGAAGTCTGAACCAAGGCCTACAGCGGACTCCCCGGCCAGGGCCAGCGCGTGTTCGATGTGATCCACCAGTCTGTCCACGTCGGCTGCTTCAGGTTCTGAACTGACAAAATCAGGAGGCATTGTGATGCCGACGACCCCTCCCGACCTGCCTATCGCTGCGAGCTGTTCGTCGCTCAGGTTTCGTTTGTGAGCGCACAGGGACTTGCAGTTGGAGTGCGTGGCTACGACAGGTCTCTTTGAGATCTCAATCACGTGCCAAAAACCCGGCTCAGATATGTGGCTTACATCTACCATTATTCCCAGCCTGTTCATCTCGCCTACCAGCCTGACGCCGAACGAAGACAGCCTGCCCCCTGTGCCAGATTCAGCCACCCCGTCGGCGATATGGTTTCTCTGGTTCCAGGTAAGCCCGATAGACCTCACTCCCAGCCTGTGGAACACGCGAAGGCACTCCAGGTCAAGTATGGGTTCTCCGCCTTCAAGAGCGAGCACTGCCGAGATCACGCCTCGATCGATGTTCTCCCTGATCTCATGGGCATTGCGTACCAGTGAAATCCCTTGACAATTCTCCATTTGCCGGTAGAAGCAATCAACATATTGCAATGCCCGGTGCAATGCCCTGTCAGGCTTGTACTCCGGCTCGACGTAGACCGCGAACAACTGGGCGACTACTCCTCCCTTAACGAGCCCAGGGAGGTCGAGATGACCCCCTGATGGCGTAGAGAGATCTGCTTGCTTGTTTGCCAGCAGCCTCCACAGGGTGTCGCAATGGCCGTCGATGATCATAGAAATTCCATCCCCTTTCACCAACTAATGCTATGGTTGGACACAACAGCGGCAGATCCCTCTTTTCCGAAAGGGAAGGGCTGGGTAAACAGCGAAACTATGCGTATGCGGAACACAAGGGGGATACCTGGACTTGGATAACTGGATTATCCGGGATTATGTGCCGGAGGATGAACAGCAATGGTTGTCGGCGTGGGGGCGCGTGGTCACCACCTCTCATGCTTGGTTTTATGTGGTTCAGCGAAAGCCGGTCAGGCGCGAAGGCAGCGTGGAACTGGTGGTAGAGGCCGAAGGTCAGATCGTGGGTTTTATGGACATTGAGATAGAGGACGCGCCCGGGGAGCTCTGTTACAGGCAGGACCAGTTGGGAGGCTTTGTGTGGGAGTTCGGTGTGCTGAAGGAGTTCAGGCGGCGAGGTATAGGAACGGCTCTTTTGCGGCATGGCGCCGAGCGTGCCGCACCGAGGGGTGCGACTCACCTCGAGTTTTGGAGCATGGACCCGGGGGCATGGGAGTTTTACCGGCAGGCGGGTATGGTAGAATTGGAACGCCATTATGCGTTTTTCTTAAAGCCCTCTCCCAAATGCGTAGACGTCTACAAAAAGCACCGAATCTACCCCGTAAGGATGCTGGCTCATTGCAGCGAGGAGGCGTTTTCATCCGTCAGGAGAAGAGATGACCTGATCCTGTCGCCCCCGTTCGAGCCGCACCTCTGCATAGGTTTTGATTATCCGCTCATCTAGGCGAAACTTCCATCCGGTGGACGACTGTTTCCTTCTTGACCTTGAAACCTGCCCTGCGATACAGCCGCAGGGCGTCTTCGTTCTGACCGTCCAGTGAGAGTTCTACTGATGTCTGGCCAAGGCAAAGCAATCTCTCAATAGCCAGCGACAGAAGATAGCTGCCGAGGCCTGTTCTGCGGTGAGCGGGCCTTACACCAAGTGAGTCAACAAACCCGCCCCCGGGCTTTACAGAAAAGTTGACGAAGCCAACAAGCTCTCCATTATATTCTGCCACGAGCTGCATATCGGGCGTAGAATAGGGGTTGGAGAACAGATATTCCACATCTTTCTTCGTTGTGGGGATGTAGCCAAAATGCTGAGCGAAGCAGTCGTTGTAAAGGTCTATGAGCGCTTCCACTTCAAGGTGCTGCCTTGAGGCGCGCACTGTGTAACCTGCCGGGGGCTCGACAGATTGGGGCGCCTCGCCTTCGTATCTCATGAGCCAAAAATACCGTACAGGCTGAAATCCACGACGTTGTACGAACTGGATCCTTTCAGGATAAGCGGAGTTCACTGTTACCTGTGCTTGCCTCTTGCGATCAGGGTACCTCGAGCCGATCTCTCCGATCACTGCTTCCAGCAGGGCTGTACCGATGCCCTGATTTCTCCATTCAGGATGGACTCCACCCACGACGTGAAACAGTATCGCGAAGTTCGCTTCATGTAGTGTGAGAAATCCGGTCCATCCCACGAGCATATCACTTTCAAAACAAAGGAAGATATCTCTATATGCGTCCCAGCAAGGCATCGCAAGATAATGCTCAAGGCGCAAGACATCCTTTTCCGCAGGTTCCCCGTCAGCCTCCGAAAGCACGTTCCGAAGCGCAAAAAGGTCAGTGAAGAAACGCCTGTCGTACAGCTTTATGTCCAAGCCAATGCCTCCCCCTTCTCCAAATTACCAGTGCGCGGCAGGAACATTTGTGCTACGCACTAAGTCATACTGTCTGGAGGTGCTCGGGAAATGAAAGACCTGTTGCCCATCCTGCTTATATTCATCTTGATTCTACCCGGCTGCTACACTTCCTCCCTGGGACATGCAGATGTTCCGTCGATGGACAGCAGGATACAAGAGTTCTTGGCGTGCCGCATGAGGGGAGATATCAGAGGTGCTATGTACTTTCTTGACCCGGGAGCCATCTTTCCATATTCCGGGCCTTCTGGTGATTTTTCTGCGCTTGTTGGCGGTTCGCCGGAGCGCATTGCGGGATACCAGATGTTGTCATCCCGGAGGCGCGGCGGGGTCCATACATATACCGTAAAGGTGCTCTTCAGGGATATAGACAATATGCCTGCGGCGTATGCCATAGAAGAACTGACGCTCGACGGAAGCGGCAGGATCCAGGCCGTCCAAATTACCCGGGCAGAGTTCCCTCCCGGTGCGGCGAGCACGTTGAAAGCGTTCATTGCGGCAAGAAAGAGACGGGATACAGAAGCGTTATGCTCGCTGCTTTCAGCGGGTGCGGAAGAGGAGTATGGGGGGCTACCTGGACCTTTGCTGACGGACTATGAGCGAGAGATCGGGGAAGTGGAGTACCTTGATTTTGAATGGGTTGACGACGCACTGCTCGTGTCGTTGAGGTTGTGGGAAATATACCCAGGTCACGGCCAAGTTGGTTACTATGATGAAAGCATCAGGCTGGAGCAGGCTTTCTCAAGTTTCGGTTGGCTGGTGGCAGGCGCAGTACAGGGAGAACGCAAAGACCCCGTAGTACTGAACATCGTCTCCGACCCTGAGGGGGCTTTAGTGTTCATCAACGGGGAACGACGAGGCGTCACGCCGCTTGAGTCCCTTGTAGTGCCGGGGATGCACACCGTTACTCTGTACCGCTATGGGTACCTCACATGGGAACAGAACGTGAATGCAGGGGCGGAGGGTACAGCACTTGACGTCACGCTCGTCCGGGGAGACCAGAGCAGACTGAAGGTGACCTCCGGACAACCCGGAGATACGGTCAAGCTGGACAAGATAGCTGTGGGCGTTACTCCGCTTGTGATGTATGTTGAGCCGGGCTCATACGAGCTTACTGTGGAGGGCGAGAACGGGACGTGGCAAGGTCCGGTGCGGGTGTGGCCGCAAAGGCCATTTGGGTTCGTTGAACCGACTGACCTGACGTGGGTGCATGTAAACCCGGGTACTGGTACAGCTCTGGTGAAATACCCGCTTGAGAATAACGAAGGCACGGAATATCCAGTCGCGATCGCACTTTTCGGAGATGCGGTATTCATGAACGAGACCTTGCAGTATGTAGACATGACACAGCTCACTGTTGTTCAGACAGGCATCAGACCGAAATACTTTACATTTTCACCTGACGGCATGCACGTGGCGTACGTGGACCAGGATGGGATATGGCTGGCGGACAAGGAGGGTGCAGACAGGCGGGCTCTTGTGCCTGGCCGGGATATCGCAGGCAGAGTCCAGGCGCTCATCTGGGGACCGGGCGATGACGTAATATATGTTGAAAGCTTCGGGCATGGCAGTCGGGTACACGCGGTCAACAGCGTTGACTCCACAAGGCGTCTGCTACACTCATCAACTGGCGAATTCATCCTGCCGAGGCGGTGGGTGGATGGACTTGGGCTGATAATGGAGATATCGGGGCGTTTCTACGCTACGTCGCTGGACATCGGCGCGATCACCCAGGGGACAGGGAGACTTGTGAATCTCACCTCAGTGGATGAGGGTACGAAGGCACACTACCTCGGGGTTGACGCAGATAATGGAATTGTCTACCTGGAGGAGAGAGGAGGTGTCCGGTCAGTCTGGCGAGTGGATATGACTACTGAGCGCACGCACTTGCTCAGTCACCCCTTCCTGAGCGCTGCATGGTTTATTGAGTACACCGGTGAACTATATTACATGACCGATACTGGAGGAGGACAGCTGTATGTGCTTTACCCGGACGGGAGTACCGAATGGCTGATCGACTTCCCCCGTCAGTTCCGTCAAGGTGCCGCCTACGCCCACGGGGAATGGTCCGGGGATGCAGACCAGGCGTGGTACCTGATTAGACAGAGAACAAAGGTACAATAGCTGCATATGGACAACGCAAGTTACAGGGGTCAACCAAAAACAGACGAGTTTTTAGAATACCAGGGCATTTGCTGCAAGAAGAAGCCGCCGTCTTGTGCCGCGATAGAAGAAGACTGCCTCTCGTTTGGTGAGTGCGACGAGAGGCAGCCATATCAATGAAAACCAGGTTAGAAGGAGCATAGGTTTATATCGTTGGCGGAAGGGTGCGTCAACCGCCTTGCATCAACCCAAGACGCTGGAGCGTATCGGGGAGGGGATATCCCTCCGCGTCCCAACCGCGTAGCCGGTAGTATTCGTCAAGCATCTTCCCGCACGATTCTTCATCCAGCATATGCCCTGCAGCGGGGCCATCGGGAAGGGGCTCGCTGGTGAAGCGGCGCGGAAGCGAATCGTGCTGCCTGCCGAAGCCTTCCCTGCAGTTAAACAGCCTCACAAGGTTCCATATTCTCTCGCCTACTGTTGACAAGTCCGAAGGAGTCATATCAACACCCGTGGCTTCAGACAGCATCCTTGCGTAGCTCGTGGCGGAGATCCCATACTGGCCGAAATCACACTTTACGAGCGTATCGAGCCCTGCCAGGTAATTTTGGAGTTCTGAAACGATTTCTGCTTTACCCTCTATTTCCAGCCTCTTCACCGGGGCGGACTTCCAGTACTCGCCGCCCACCTCGTAGAGGATAGGAAACGCACGCTGGTGACAGCCTCCTCGGTCGCCGGTCATGTACGCAAGGCCCATGCCAGGCGCTCCTCGGACGCCCCATGCTGGGGTTTCAAGGCCCTTTACGTGGACTGCCCAGTCAGCGGCGCCCCTTCCGATCCTTGCGGAGGCCCGCTTAACCCCTTCTGCCAGGAGGTCCCCGGTTTCGCTTGAGCGGTGGGCGATTTCAAGGAGGAGCCGTTCTACTAAAGACGGGTCGCCGAATCGGTGGTCCGGATTACCCCACACGCCGCGTTCGGCACATTCGAGGTAGAAGCCGACCACACCGCCTGCGGAGATGGAATCCATGCCCAAGGCGTCACAGAGGTACGTAAGGTAGGCCACGGCTTTGGTATCTCCGATACCCAGATTGGAGCCGATCATACCCGCGCTTTCATATTCCACCACGTCAGTGACGAGCCCTCTGTGGCGACCGCGCTTGAGCATCCCCACTTTGCTGCAGCCGATGGGGCAGGAGAAGCAGGCTGCATCTCTCAACCAAAATTCAGACTTTTGAGCAGCGGGATCGAGTTTGTGGGCTTGTTTGAAAGAGCCGCCCCTATAGTTATATGACGGTAGCAAGCCCTCAAGGTCTGCGAAAGGCACAGAGCCCGGGGTGCCATCATTCCTGAACGCGAGAATGTAAGGGTTGTCCTTCATTTCAGCCAGCGCACCGTTCACTGCTTCCATAAATCCGCTTCCACGTTTGACCCGAACGCCTTTGTTACCTGCGACCACCACGGCCTTCAAATGCTTTGCCCCCATGACTGCGCCACATCCACCACGGCCCGCGTGCCGGTTGGGGTCGCAGTTGATCAGTGCAAACCTGACCTTGTTCTCCCCCGCAGGGCCGATACAGGCGACCTTGGGCGCATGATGGGCACCCACGGCTTCACGTACGCGGGCAGCCGTCTTGAGCGTATCAAGCCCCCAAAGATCCCGGGCATCCTTAAGCTCTATGCCCTCCGGGGTGACGGAGAGATAAACCGGGCCGGGTGACCTCCCGGTGATGATGATTCCGTCGTAGCCTGCGAACTTGATCTCATGTGCGAAATCGCCGCCGAAGTATGAGTCTACGAAAGTACCTGTAAGCGGTGACTTGGTGACTGCGCACCCTCTCATCGCAGGAGCCAGGGTTCCTGTGAGCGGTCCTGTGAGAAACATGAGCGCGTTATGCTCGCTAAACGCATCCGCTGATTCAGGCACCATATCGTAAAGGAGCCTTGCGCCGAAGCCTTTTCCTCCTACGAAATCCTCCTTTATCCGATCGTTCAGCGGTACCTCTTTGATAGACCCGTCAGAGAGGTTCACATGGAGTAGGTTGCCCATCCATCCATAGCTCATATCAGATACCACCTTCACTTATGCGAGCTCCAGTGCAGAAAAGGCGCAAGCATCTACGCATCGGGGCGCGCCTCCGCATAGGTCACACTTCGCTGCTTTGCCATTGTAAGTCACTATTACGCGTAGTGGACACGCATCTACACAAACACCGCACCCGGTACACCGGTCCGGGTCGATGATCCACACCCCGTCGCTGTTGTATATGGCGTCTGCGGGGCAGGAAGTGGCGCAAAACGCATTTTCGCACTGAGCGCACACCACCGGCGTGTGCGCAAGCCCAGCGCTCACTTCCTGGATGCACATGCGTGCAAGGCGCGGATTAAAGAGGTCTCCTGTCATTTCCTGTGAACAGGCAAGCAGGCATCGCTTGCAACCGGTACATTTATCGAACTTGCCTGACAATCTGGGCATCTCGTTCACCGCCTACCGGAGCAACTCTTCATACATCCTCACATACGAGTCGTATGTGAGATCCCGGGGATTGCCGATGGTTTGAGGATCCTCAAACGCGATTCTGGCCAGGAACGGTATATCTTCTCGCTTCGCCCCAGTGCTGGACAGTGGCGGGATCTCCAGGTCTTTCGCAAGCTCGGATACGGCATGTACTGCGAGCTTTGCGGCGTCCTCGATCTTAAGCCCCTTTATGTCCTCGCCCAGGGCTTGTGCGATACGCGCATACTTCTCCGGACAACCCATCCAGTTGTAGTTCATCACAACCGGCATCATCACCGCGGTAAGGTAACCGTGGTGGGCGTCAATGTAACCGCCGAAGCTCTGCGCCATCGCGTGGATCGCGCCAGCGGAATCCACGCCATAACTCATGCCTGCAAGGGTGGCCGCCATGGCCATCTTGTACCTGGCTTCCCGGTCCTGGCCGTACGCTACAGCCCTTCTCAAATACTTACCGATGTATTCAATGGCGAGCAGCGCCACTGCGTCGGTGACGGGTTGGGCGTAGGCGCAGGTGTAGCATTCGATTGCATGAGAAAGGGCGTCCATACCGGTCCATGCGGTCAAATGTGCGGGCAAGCCCATCATCAGCTCAGGATCGATGAGCGCGACGTGGGGACCTATAAGAGGCGTGCCTCCTACGTTAAACTTAATCTTTCTTTCTTGGTCGGTTATGACCGCCCAAAGCGTCACCTCACTGCCGGTACCTGCTGTAGTAGGAATGGCGATCATCGGCGGGATCCGGTGCACGATGGGCTCTTTACCATACTCGTAATCCAGGATACAGCCACCGTGTGTCACCTCAACACCGATGGCCTTGGCGGTATCCATCGAACTACCTCCGCCCAATGCGATGAGTGAGTCACAGGCGTGTTTTCGGAAGGTCTCGGAACCTTTCCCGATGAGTGCAACAGGCGGGTTACCGACCACTTCGTCAAACACCGCGTATTTTAACCCCAAGCCTCTGAGGGGCTCGAGCACCTTATCCAGGAGCCCGGCAGCGACCACTCCTTTGTCAGTAACGATAAGCGGGGCTCCCGCTCCGAGCCGCAAGAGTTCCTCACCTGCTATTGATACACTTCCGAAACCGTGTTTTATGGCTGTCGGTTGTTCCCAGAACTGAACAGGCATGATGCACTCTCCCCTTTGTAATGTTAGAGTACGTCTGGCGCCTCAGCCGGAAGTCATCACGTATTGTTTGACCCCCCGGTCGTCCAGGTCTATCAATACGCCGAGCAAGATCCCTTGTTCATACATGCTCCCAGGGTTTATGCAAATGGTCTTACCCATCCGCTTGATGCCTTTGCCCTCATGGATGTGGCCAAACAGCCCGAGAGGAGGTTGGCATTTTTCCACGATTCTTCTCACTGCAGTGCTGCCCACGGGTACCAGCGAGCGCCCGGCATATCTTGGCCTTAGGTTTTCGTCCAGCTCGGGCGCTTCATCGATCCCGGAATCAAATGGTGGCGCGTGGAAGTTAAATATGGTCCTATCCATTTTGCCTGAAACCAGGCCTACCAATTCTTCCAGCTTAGCCTCAAGTTCTGATTCCGAGCACTCCCTATATGTGTTCCAGGGAGTGAAATTTGCCCAGCCTGTGCTGATCATATTCCATTTGCCGATCTGGCACAACCTGCCTTCCGCCAGCTTCACGCGTGTACCCTTTGCAAACACCTGGTCGATGTCAAACACATCATCGTTTCCCGGGCAGATGTAGCAGTCTATCCCTGCCTGGGCCAACCGGCTTTCTGCGAAGTCGAGCCATTCCTCGGCGACCTGCAGCACGAGCCTGTGAAACGCTTGTTCCACCAGGGACGTATCCCGACTCATGTCGCCGTACTCCTTATCCGTGATGACCAGGGGGTAGTACCCCCTGTCCCGGATTGTACGTTTCATGCCATCGACTTCGCTTTCTTTCAGCGTAAACTGCTGTTCCAGATAGTTGACCCGGTACTTTCCGTCTGCACCCTGTACGATAGGGATAACCGCCTTGCCCGTCATGTCACCACCCAATACAAGCACGTCGGCCCCGTAGAACTTACCGGCGTTTATGAACTTCCTCCAGCAGACTTCCGATCCGTGCACATCTGTGGCAAAAAAGATCCTTGTCATTCCCCGCTCTCCTTACGTTGGTTATCACTACTCCACAGGAATGCTCTTATACACCACGTCAAGGCTGATACCCTGCCGCTGCCGTACAACTTTGGAGCCGTAGTAGATGACGATGGCTAGCAGGTACAGCGCGCCCATGTAGATGGCCGATATCGGGTTGTTGATTCCATACACGTCGTCCTTGATCCACAGCACGAAGTTGTAAATGAGGAAGCCGCCAAATATGACGCCAGCCACAGTTATCCAGGGGAGCCCAAAGATCTTGTAGCGCGACACTGGAGAGGAATTGTAAAGTACCGGATCCTTGTATGGCAGGAGGATACCGGCAATTGTGGTTCCGAAATAGGTGAGCGCTATTGCAAGGGTCGTATCCAGGGTACATGTGGCGAATCCAGGTAGGTAGGAGTAGAGAACGCTGACAACCAGAGCGCCAACGGACATGACCAAGAGGGCATTTACTGGAGCGCGGGTCTTTGGAGATACATAGGCGATCCACTCGGGCAGCACGCGGTCAAACGCTGCAGCAAACGCCACTCGGGTGGAGGAGAGGAACACTGTGCCGCACCAACCGAAGAACCACGCAGACCAGCTAAGGAGTATCAAGAGCTGCCAGATGATGTTTTTGTTTAAAAGAGCGATGAACAGGCCAGGATATGGAAATACCGGCATGGCCTCGATGCCTTCGTAGAAGGCAAAGGCGGACGCCAGATAAAAGTCCCAGCCGAAGGTCTTGTTGAACAGCGCAAGTAGGATGATAGCGATCCCTGACGCTCCGAGCAATCCTGCTGTCATGCTCCAGAAGTTCCGCTTGAATTCACCTGCGCCCTGCACCTCTCCGTAAAGCGTGGCGCCCCAGTTGGGCCACAGGTTCCAAAATACAACCATAGGAATTAGGGGCAGGCTACCGGCCACCACCAGCTTGTTCCACGGTATGGGGCTGTATCCCATCTCCGCTGCCTGTGTCAGGATGCGCTGGTAAGCACCAGGATCCACCCGAATTACCGACGTCACCCAGGCGTCAAACTGCTGCATAAATGCAGCTTTTGTGCCTACGAGCATAGCTATCACACCAAGCAGCAGTCCACCCATGGCTACAAAGAAACATGCTTTTTGCACCCGTGCATATCCCTTCATACCCAGGCTGACTACGGCGGTGGCTGTGGCTATCACCAGGAGCGAGGCGATAAACAGACCATGGTCTGTGGTGAACCAAAGCGCGGCATCAATCAATGCGCTACTTCCTGTCGCAGAACCCAGCACCAGCAGGATGGGTGTGAGCACCTGGTACGCGAGGATTGTGCCGTAGACCGGTACCCAATGCCACAGGATGAATACCCAACCCACCATGCAGAGGACAAACCCGATACCACCGCCCAGCAGCCGACTCTGCCAAACGTAGTCGCCGCCTGCCCGGGGCATGACCGAGATCAACATGGAATATACGACGATTTCGAACAGGATGAATATGGTGCTGATGACGATAGCCGGAACCAGGTGCCCCTGTGGGATGTAGGGCGCGAAGGAGAAGATATAAAGTCCCAGGGTTACTAGGTTCACAGAGAAAAAGGCGTAGATGAAACCATCGAACAAGGACCACGCACGAACAAGACCGCTCGCTTTGCGAACAAATACGGTGGTTTCAGGCATGCTAGCACCTCCCGATATTTCTGTTCATCCTTTCAGCTCATCCACGTCCTTATACCATTTGACCCTCTCTCCCAAACGGGCCCGCATCCTCCATGACAGGCTCTTGGGTTCAGCTTCGATCCGTGAAAGAAGCCGCTTTGCCCTGTCTCGTACACGTTCCCTGTCTTCTGAGGCCAGGTCATACTGCTCTATGCGGCCAAGCACTTTGTCCAAATTCATAGTGAGCGTACGCCAAAGCCCCCAGTCTTGGGCGCAACGACTTGCGATGAAGTCTGCATCTATGCTCTCTTTGTCCTCTTTTCCTAGGTCGTGCTCGCACAGAAGCATGCACGTATCGATAATGTCTTTTTCGTTGATCCTTACAATTTGAAGCTTTTCAAGGAGTAAGTCGGCCAGGCTGATCGTGGGAAAGTCAAGGTGCAACCTGTTCTTCAGCTCGATGCGATGGCAAAAATCAAGCGCATCCAGGAACACATCGCTGTGTAACCCTCCAGGTTCATCAAAGGTCAGTCTGTCGCCTCCATACAGCACTGTCACTTCAAAGTCTTCTCGGAAGCCCATATCCTTCATGAACGCGCGGATCGCTTCCCGCTGGTTCGATCTGCCCACAAAGTCAATGTCCGTAAAGACCCGGCCAAGCCGATCTTGCATGAACCCGAATTGTGGACAGTGAATGCGGAAAGCCAGCGCGCCCAGGAGCCGTAGTTCAATTCCTCTGGACCTGGCTTCTTCCGATATGTGCCTTGCCTTTTCCAAGAAATGCTCCTGGGTAAGCATCCGGGCTTTTACCCCTCCCCTCTTGTACAAAAATCAAAATAGTAACAACTTTTACGCTAGGATACTCCGGTGCCTGTCGCAAACCTTTGGTCTCAATTGCGCATTGATGGGATTTTGTTTAGATTTCGTTTGTACCTGCTGGCTAACGGGATTTTCACGTGGGAGAATTGTTATGACGGGTGTTTGGGGGCTTGCCTGTCCGGCGCGGCTTGACCAGTTCGGAAGGAGGTACACTCACATGCACTGCTCCAGACTCTTTTTGCCCACACTGAAGGGAGATCAGCCCAGGCTTACCCCTTGGACCGGCATGATGGTGCGTGCAGGTATGATAAGGTTTGCAGGCGACGGAGATTGCTACGTCCTACCTGCCGGAAGACGTGTGTTTGACAACATCGGTTGTCTATTTCAGACTGCATTTTCCCGGTTGGGCGCTCATGAGCTGCTCTTTCACGGGCACGATGCGTTCGCGCTGCTTTTGCAGGAGATCAAGTCTTACAAGATGCTCCCGTTTGCAGTACAACGGAGAAAGATATCGACTACCCCGGTTCGGAGACCATCATTCGGGCTTGCCTTTGCCCAGCATCGTCTGTGTCTTGAGATGACTGCTGTAGCGGAGAGCACAAGCGATATCGGCCAAATTGAAAGCACTCTTCGGGAGTACATCCACAGCCTGCTTTCAGACCTTGGCATATGCTCATCGCTCGTGTCGGCGTCTCCGGGGGAAGAACAGTGGATGCTGGTTCTGCCTTATGACAAGGGTGACACCGACTGGTACGAGTGCAACGGCTGTGGTCAAAAGGCCTTAGACTGGTGCGTTCAAGTGGCCCGTGATGACATGCCAGTGAAGACAGAAACGTCGGAACTGAAGCGCCTCTACACTCCTGGCGCCAGCACCATGGCAATCCTGTGTGAGCAGGTTGGCATACCGTTGGAGGCTACATTAAAGACCATGGTGTATGTGAGGGAAGACGGTATGCCGGTGCTTGCCATGGTAAGGGGCGACCGCGAAGTGGACGTGCGCAGACTTACCTCTGCCGCAGGCGGTTCCTGCAGAGCTGCGACGCAGGCCGAGATCGAGGAAATTACGGGTGCGCCTTGCGGTTTTGCAGGACCGTGCAATTTACCTCATAAGGCCTTGCTGGTGCTTGACAGCGCTTTGGCACACGCGTCGGGTCTCGTGGCTGGAGCCAACGAAGCCGACTACCATCTCGGAGGACTTGTACCGGGTCGCGACTTTATTCCGGACGTAATCTCCACAATTCGCAAGGCCACTCCGCAGGATAGGTGCGTGTGTGGTTGCACGATGACTTCGCACCGAGGCTTTGGGCTGATTACCGGGTCAAGGTTTATCCTCACTGGTATGAAGGTCCAGGGGCGGAGCGGAACGCTTCAGGAGCTGCCGGCACTGTCAGTGAGCGTTGATGTGAACCGGGTGGTAGAAGCGACGGCCCGGTTTGCCCTAGATGAGCGTGGGTTCAATTGGCCAAAATCTGTAGCCCCATTCCGCTGTGCGGTGATCGCTGTAACAGTCAGGGAAGCTTCCGTTTTGGAGCAAGCATCCAAAATATATGCGGACCTGCAGCGCGCGGGACTTCACACTCTGCTTGATGACCGAGATGTGGGCCTTGGGGCTAAGATGGCCGACTCGGATCTGCTGGGTATACCGATAAGAATGCTGGTAGGTCCCCAGGGGCTGCAGCATGGCTACGTGGAAATGGCGTGTAGAACAGGCGGAGAGCGGGAGCAGGTCAAACTGTCAGAGGCGGTGGACCTGGTCTTAAAAAAGGTGCAGCCTGATATACAAACAATCTAGACGGGACTGATTATCAGCCATTTATACTTCGGTCGAGCGCCACTTCTGTACCACTGAAAGCACAGAGCCTTTTAAAATCTGCAAAAATTTGAACAAAAGCCACCAAAGATCTTACAAAGGTATTTCCCCGGGTGCAACGAAGCACGCAACAGCTGCAAAAAGCAGCTAAAATTCTAAGTTCGGGGAGGGAATCAGAGTATGAGCCATCCGCCGGTTCCGGGGAGAGCGAACGACAGAGGCGTGTTTTTGGCGTCGGTGCTGGTAATCGGGGTGTTTCTTGCTGCTGGGTTGGTGGCACCATCGGCACTGGGCAAGGCGATCGGCCAGGTGCAATCATTCTTGCTAGGCAACTTTGCTTGGCTTTATCTCATGTCTGTGGCGGCCTTCCTTGTGTTTGCGGTGTGGCTTGGGTTCAGCAAGTACGGTTCGGTCAAGCTGGGTAAACCTGACGACAAGCCCGAATATTCTAACCTCGCGTGGTTTGCAATGCTATTCGCTTGCGGTATGGGCATAGGCCTGGTGTTCTGGAGTATTGCCGAACCAATGTACCATTATATGGGTCCGCCTTTCGGTACTGCAAACTCTCCTGAGGCAGTGTCCATAGCCATGCGCTACACCTTTTTCCACTGGGGGCTTCACCCGTGGGCGATCTATATCGTAGTAGGACTTGCCCTTGCATACTTCGGATTTGCAAAGGGGTTGCCCTTTTGCATCAGCTCTACTCTCTATCCCTTGCTGGGTGATAAGACGTTCGGACCCATCGGTAAAGCCGCAAACGTGCTGGCTGTGTTCGCCACTCTATTTGGCTGTGCCACATCGCTTGGCCTTGGGAGTATGCAGATCAACGGTGGGTTGAATCTGCTGTACGGCGTGCCGGTCGGCACTGTCACCCAAATACTCATCATAGCCGTGATCACAAGCATAGCTGTGAAGATCG
>DYEP01000089.1 GCA_020725675.1 Symbiobacterium sp.
AATTACAATGGCGGAGGGGGTGGGATTCGAACCCACGGTGGGCTTACACCCACAACGGTTTTCAAGACCGCCGCGTTCAACCGCTCCGCCACCCCTCCGGACCTCGAAACGGCAATAAGAATGTATCACACAGCACATAGGCTGTCAATTCAGTTTGAGTCCTTGTTTAGCCACTCTTTATTTTCATTCTAGTTCATATTCACGCTGGTTTCAATGCCAAGGATGTGTGCGTATTAATCAACTGTACTTATTATAGTGTTCTGTCAGACCTGCCAATTAGTTCCACGCCAGGCAAGTATTTCTTCAAAGCTTCTGGTATCGAGACCGTGCCATCTTCGTTTTGGTAGTTTTCGAGTATAGCCGCAAACGTCCTGCCCACAGCAAGGCCTGAGCCATTTAACGTATGTACGAACTCAGGTTTTGCGGTCGAGGTTCTTCTGAAGCGAATGTTCGCTCGTCTCGCCTGGAAGTCCTCAAAGTTCGAACATGACGAAATTTCTACGTACCTCCCATAGCTTGGCATCCAGACTTCTACATCATATTTTTTCGTTTGGGTAAAGCCCATGTCACCTGTACACATCTCTATTACCCTGTATGGTAGCTTGAGCTTCCGTAAGACATCTTCTGCGTTATCGGTGAGTCTCTCCAGTTCTTCATATGAGGTTTCCGGAAGTGTAAACTTCACCATTTCCACTTTGTCGAACTGGTGCTGCCTGACCAATCCACGCGTGTCTCTCCCGTGCGAACCCGCTTCTGCCCGGAAGCATGGCGTGTATGCCACATAGTTTATCGGGAGTATATCTCCAGGAAGTATCTCATTGCGATGCAAGTTAGTTATCGGGACCTCGGCCGTAGGTACAAGAAAGTAATCCGAGTTTCTTACAGAAAATGCGTCCTCTTCAAATTTGGGCAGCTGCCCCGTTCCGATCATCGACTCCCTGCTTACCATGAAGGGAGGCAATATCTCGGAGTAGCCGTGTTCATTTACGTGCAGGTCTATCATAAACGTGATCAAGGCTCGGACTAGTGCTGCCCCGAGGCCTTTGAACACCGTGAATCGTGCGCCTGTGACCTTGGTCGCTCTCTCAAAATCCAATATTCCCAGTTCTGGCCCTATGTCCCAGTGAGCTTTGGCCTCGAAGCAAAACTCCCGTGGCTTTCCCCACCGTCGCACTTCTACATTGTGCGTCTCATCAGGGCCGACGGGCGCGGACGGATGGGGTATGTTGGGTACAAGGAGCAGAAGGCCCGAAAGCTCTCTTTCCAATTCAGATAACCTGGTTTCCAGCTCTTTAAGCTCAGACGATACGGCTTTCATCTGTTCGACTAGATCGCGCGCGTCTTCGTTCGCCTTTTTCATTTGCGCTACCTGTTCCGAAACACGGTTCTTCAGACCCCGCAGCTCCTCGACACGCACAAGGATCCTGCGTCGTTCCTGATCAAGATCGAGGATCCTGTCCACCGCCTCGTGGCCATCCATCGCCTTCTTCATGAACGCTTCCTTGACAAGTTCGGGATTCTGCCGAATGAACTTGAGGTCAAGCATGACGCATTCTCTCCTTCGCCCCTGACAGGGTAAGTTTTATGTTCTCTTCATACGGAGGTCTTATGACTCCCATTTCACTGATGATCGCAGTTATGTAAGACGCTGGTGTCACGTCAAATGCAGGATTTTTAGCCGGTACTTGAGGAGGGGCGGTAGCGACCCCGGCTATCTCCCGTACTTCAGCACCATTTCTTTCTTCAATAACTATGTGGTCTCCTGAACCGAGCGAGAGGTCAAAACTGTTAGAAGGTGCAGCCACATAAAACGGTATCCCATGTTCTTTCGCTAGCACGGCAAGGGAATATGTGCCGATCTTGTTTGCGGTATCCCCGTTGGCTGCAATGCGGTCAGCACCAACGATGACAGCTTCGATCTGGCCTTGCTTCATAAAATACCCTGCCATGCTGTCGGTAATCAGGTAACATGGGATGTTCTCTGTTTGCAGCTCCCAGGCAGTAAGCCTCGCTCCCTGGAGCAGTGGCCTGGTTTCATCAATGAAAACTGTCAGGTGTTTGCCTGATCTTACGGCCGTCCGAATAACGCCCAGGGCCGTGCCATGACCTCCGGTCGCCAGTGCTCCAGCATTACAGTGTGTGAGCACTGCAGTCCCGTCTTCCAGGAGGGAGGCACCAAACGCGCCGATCCGCTCGTTCATCGCTATATCTTCTTGGTGGATTCTCGCCGCCTCTCTTACAGCAGCTTCTGCTCCGGCGGACGTCTCTATCACAGACAGCATCCTTTCTATCGCCCAGAAAAGGTTTACCGCCGTCGGGCGGGTACTACCTAGCAATGCCGCCACTTCCCTGGGATCCCTTCCTAACAAGGCCCCCAGCGCCATGCCGTATGCTGCCGCTATGCCTATTGCCGGGGCGCCTCTTACTGCCAGAGTGCGGATGGCCTCGGCCACCTCCTCCGGAGTCGTGCAGGTGATGTACTCGACAGCAAGCGGTAGCTTTCTTTGGTCCAGTAATACAAGCTGATTTTCCTTAAACTGGATGTGTTGTATGTTCATTCCCGGTGCCTCCGAGACCTCCACTCAGCCTATGCTGGCGGTGATACGGTCCATCCAAGCATTCTAATACGCGTATCTGCCCCCTGCCGTGCGGCACGGATTCTTTTACACGGCACGCCGGGCTCAGAGTGACTGTTGCCTAAAACCCGAGCTCTTCACCCACTATGATGACTGTAATCTGATTTTGCCCGGGGTTACGTTCGATGATTGAGTATACGTTACAGATCCTTTCTGGAGACCTGCAGTCTGAGCACTCCCCCGTATGGACACAGGGAGTGTTGGTTCCAAGCCGTCTGCAGTTGATGACTGCCGCCATCTTGATTCGTGCAAATGCTTCCTCGAGTGAGTTAACGATCTTGTTCAATCCACAGACGATAAATACGTTTTTTGGGCCAAAGATCATCGATGCCACACGGTTGCCCATACCGTCCAGATTAACCAGCTGCCCCTTTCTAGTCAGTGCGTTTGCACTGGACAGGAATACATCGGCATGCAGCGCCTTGCGTCTGCTCTCTACCGTCTCCGGGTCGGAGGGATTACCTCTCTTGGTGATGATCACGTTGCCCCTTTCCGAAAGCGCCTCAATAATGCCAACCTGTGATAACGTCATAGATCCGCCGAATCCGACGGTAGCTTCACGGGGAATCAGCTCCAGCAGCCTGTCTTTGGCCTCCGTGCGAGTCTTGATAAACTCCGCATTGAATTTCTTTGATTTCAGTACATCTACCAGTTTCTCACATTGTATTTCCCAGTACCACTCTTTAGGGTTCACAAATTGGCTCCTGGTTCACAAAACCTAACAACTCTTGACACATTGTGCCAATCCTTATTAGGTGGCCTCCCCCATGACCAGGTCTTTCACTCCTTTCGGATTTGATTTGCCTGCCCTTGGGAACAGGCTTCGCGACAGGGAGACCTCGGCCCCGGGGGTCCCACCCGGACGGGAAAACTGCGCGAAATAGCACCTCCGGCTTATACCTTCGCGAAAACACTGCCTCCCGCGATCTGTAAGATACGGCCTATTACTCTTGAAAGTGCGGCTGTAAGCCAGCGGTCATGTTGATGCAAAAAACCGTTCGGGTGTACTATTACCTGGAACTCAGGGTCGGTGTCTATCCCAAGATAACCCCAATTGAAACCCCGTGCTGACCGTGCCGCCTCTAAGTAATTCAACTCCCAACTTCTTTGCCGCTTTACTGGTGGTTAGTAGTTCCACAACCTTATGACATTCGTCTTAACATGTATTAATTTGTTGGTATTTCTTGCATACCTCCCCTCTCCTTTTGCCCAACTCATACCATGTACTTCTGAGAACTAAGCCTCTCGCCTCCGGTATCCCCGGGGACGAGAGGCCGTTGTGCTCCCGCGTTGCCACCCCTGTTGGTTGTGTTTCAAACCCACTCTGAAGGCTGTTAACGGAGCCTGCCGCCGACATCTTCTGCCGGTCGCTCCAGGGCGGACAACCCTTTCAGATCCGGACCGCCTCGCACCATTCGACGGCTCTCTGTGCCATCAACCGAAAGGTGTTCCCTTTCCTCGCGCTTTGCCAGTATTTTACCAGAATTCCTAGCCCTTTACAACACCGATGGGCACAAGCCTTGCGACCTTTCGGGCAAGGCCGGCATCCACCATTACTGATACAACCTCGCTAACGTCTTTGTACGCTTCGGGCGCCTCCTCTGCCAACGAAGCGTTGGATGTGCCAAGTACAAAAATGCCCTTGTCACGGAGTGTTGCCTTGAGCATCGAACCGTCCACTGACTTCTTCGCGGCTTCCCGGCTCAGGAGCCTGCCTGCCCCATGGCATGTGGACCCAAAAGTCTCCTCTTGTGCCTTCACAGTGCCCGCAAGCACGTATGAGTATCTTCCCATATCTCCAGGTACCAGAATCGGCTGGCCGTATCTGGAGTACGCGCCCGGCAGCAAAGAGTTGCCCGGCCCCAATGCCTTGGTGGCTCCTTTGCGGTGAACGATAAGCTCGAGCGGCCGGCCTTCCACGACATGCTTTTCCACTCTAGCAATATTATGGGCAACGTCATACACCGTGCTTACTTTAATCCCGGGAAATAAGCCTGACATAACGCCTCTAACAAGATGGGCAAGCACCTGCCTGTTGGCCCAGGCGAAGTTGGCGGCGCACGCCATGGCCGAATAATACTTCTGCCCTTCATCCGAATCAAAGGGAGCACACGCCAGCTGCCGGTCAGGTACATGAATGCCGTGTTTTGTCATGGCTTTAAGCATTATGGAAACATAATCGGTGCAGATCTGATGTCCAAACCCCCGAGAACCCGAGTGTACCATGACGCATACTGTGTGATACCGTAGCCCGAACGCCTCTGCCAGTCCATCGTCGTACACGCTGTCAACGTAGCACACCTCAAGGAAGTGATTGCCTGAACCCAGCGTGCCCAGCTGGTTGCGGCCTCGTTTGACAGCCCGCTCGCTGACTGCGTTGGGGTCAGCAGCCTGCATCGCGCCCCGATCCTCACAGAACTCAAGGTCTTGTAACTCGCCCATGCCCCTGTCTACTGCCCACTGCGCTCCTTGCACCATTACATCGCGTAAATCTGCCGCAGATAGTGAGAGCTCGCCTTCAGACGCAAGGCCCGACGGTACGTCACGTTGAAGCCTGCGGGTTAGCTCCTCAATATGCGGTCGCACGTCTTCTACGGTAATCGACGTCTTCATAAGCCGAACGCCGCAGTTGATATCATAGCCCACGCCCCCTGGGGAGATGACGCCTGAGTCCGTCCGAAACGCAGCTACTCCGCCAATTGGGAAACCGTATCCCGCATGGATGTCAGGCATGCCATGAGACGCTCCTACAATTCCAGGAAGACATGCCACATTGGCTAACTGGTCAAGACTCTGGTCTTCCGCAATGAGCCTTGCAGCAGCCTCATTGACCCATAAAATACCGGGAACTCGCATTCCCTTCTTATACGTCTCCGGCAGCTCGTACCGGTACGGAGCGCGCTGCAGGAGAGGGCCTACCTGCTTGGACATATTTTGGACCCCCTTAGACATCCAACACAAACCTGACAACAATCTTACCTGATATTTCTACCCTGGCACTGTGCCAAGTCACTGCCTTGATGTCTCTCGTCCGGAATAGTTGCTTGGTAAATTGAAGAGTAGCCCGGCATGACCACCCCTGGTCTTCTCTTTGTATACAGTTCACCCAAATAGAGACAAGATGGACCTCTTCAGCAGAGATCAAGTAGACGATTTCGTTAAGCCACTCTACCAACAGCCCTTCAAGATCCGCCGAGCGCACGCTAACCACGACCTGGTTTACCGCTCCATTGCCCTGTGTGCCTGAAAGCTCCGCTACCGCCTTCGCAGCTGCCCCGAAGGCGTCTTCCAGGTGAGCGCCCCAGGCCTCTATCATCAGATCCGCTGCATGATCCAGTGTTCGGTACTCACTCATCGTCCTCTTTGTGGCTGACCTGGGCCATTGAAACTACTGAGTCGCCGTCTTCAAGCTTCATAGTCAGAACGCCCTTGGTCCCTCGCCCAGCTACACGTATATCTTCGACAGCCGTCCGGATGATATAACCGGCGGCGCTGATGATCATCACTTCATCGCCATTCTTGACCACTTTGGCACCGGCTATCTTTGTGTTAGCCCGGCCTGTCCTTGTCAGATCCATTGTCTTTATACCCTTGCCGCTCCGGCTAGTGGATCTGTATTCGCTGACTGGAGTCCTCTTTCCATACCCGTCCCGCGACAGCGTGAGTAGCTCCGCGCCGTCTTGTGCGATTTCCATGGCCACTACTCTGTCGCCTTCAGAAAGCCTAATACCAGTGACTCCACGGGCGTTTCTTCCCATTGGCCTTACTTCAGCCTCGTGAAATCGAATGCACTGAGCGTCTTCTGTGATGAGCATGATCTCTGAATTCCCATCGGTTAGCTTTACTCCTATCAGCTCATCGTCCTCCAGGAGGTCTATTGCAACAAGGCCAGTCTTCCTGATGGATTGATACTCCTCAAGGCGAGTCTTCTTCACAAGCCCCTTTGCAGTAGCCATCACAAGATACTCGGCGGCATTGAAGTCCCGTACGGGTATCACCGCTGTTACGCCTTCGCCGGGATCCAGCGGCAACAGGTTCACTACTGCGGTGCCCTTGGCCTGCCTCCCCATTTCAGGGATCTCATGTGCCTTGATGCGATAAACCTTTCCTTTATTAGTAAAGAACAGCATATTGTGGTGTGTAGTCGTGATAAACAGGTGTTCCACGAAATCTTCCGCGCGCGTATGGATCCCTGTGGTTCCTCTGCCGCCCCTCTTTTGACTGCGGTAGGCAGTTACAGGGGACCTTTTTATATACCCGTTATGTGTAAGAGCTACCACTACGTCCTCATCTGCAATCAGGTCTTCTGAGTCCAGTTCAGCCGTATCCTGAACGATGCGGGTGCGCCGTGGATCTCCGTATCTTTCTTTTATTTCATTCAACTCATGTTTAATTATATTAAACACCATCTTTTCGCTGGCCAGTACAGCTCTTAGGTATTCAATGGTTCTTAATAGCTCTTTGTGTTCAGTATCTATCTTCTCACGTTCAAGCGCAGTGAGCCGTTGCAGCCGCATGTCTAAGATGGCTTGGGCCTGCTTTTCCGAAAGCTTGAATTCGGCTATAAGGCGGTCTCTTGCTTCATCAACTGTGCTAGAAGAACGGATCAGCCTTATCACGCGGTCCAGGTTTGCCAGTGCAATAAGCAGCCCTTCGAGGATATGAGCCCTCGCCTCTGCTTTGGACAATTCGAATTTCGTTCTGCGTACAATGACATCCTTCTGATAGTCTATGTAGTGGGCGAGGATTGACTTCAAGTTCAGGATCCTGGGCTGGCCGTTGACCAGCGCAAGCATGATAATGCTGAAGTTTTGCTGCATAGCTGTGTGCCTGTAGAGCTGGTTTAGCAATACAAGAGCGTTGGCATCTTTTTTTACCTCGAACACTATGCGAAGGCCTGTGCGGTCAGTCTCGTCCCTGAGGTCGCTGATACCTTCTATCTTCTTGTCCCTAACCAGTTCTGCTACGTGTTCGATGAGTTTGGCTTTATTTACCTGAAATGGTAGTTCTGTTACAACGATCCTGTTCTTGCCCGCTTTGGTGGTGTCGATGGTAGCAACAGCCCTCATGGTAACAATGCCTTTACCGGTCTCATAAGCGCACCGGATACCATCCTTGCCAAGTATAAGGCCGCCAGTGGGGAAATCAGGTCCTTTGATGTAGTGCATGAGGTCCGCCACAGACAGTTCCGGATTATCGATAAGCGCATTTATGGCGTCGATGACTTCCGGGAGGTTGTGGGGAGGAATGCTTGTAGCCATACCCACAGCGATTCCCGATGATCCGTTCACCATCAGGTTGGGAAATCTTGATGGCAAGACCACTGGTTCTTCCAACGTCTCGTCGAAGTTCGGGCTGAAATCCACCGTATCTTTGTCGATATCCCTCAGGATCTGGGTAGCGATTCTCGAGAGCCTCACCTCTGTATACCTCATCGCAGCGGGGGCGTCTCCGTCTATTGAGCCGAAGTTGCCATGGCCGTCTATCAGCGGGTACCTGCTGGAAAAATCCTGTACCAGCCTGACCACGGCATCGTAGACGGGCATGTCACCGTGAGGGTGGTACTTACCCAGAACTTCACCTACCACCCTCGCGGACTTCTTATGGGGTTTGTCCGGGCCCATGCCAAGTTCATGCATTGCCCACAGGATACGCCGGTGGACGGGTTTTAGGCCGTCTCGTACGTCTGGCAGTGCCCTGCTGACTATTACGCTCATGGCGTAATCCATGTAAGAGCGCGTCATCTCATCGTTTATGTCCACGTTCAGTATCTTTCCATGAGTCCACTCCATCATGTCTTCACCCGCTCCTCAGGGATTACCCTACGGTATCTAAGAATCTTACCTTATGTGCGTGTGCCTGTATGAACTCGCGCCTTGGTTCCACTTTGTCTCCCATGAGCACAGTGAATATGGAGTCTGCCTCGACTGCATCCTCTATAGTCACCTGCAGCAGTGTGCGCGTCTCAGGGTTCATAGTTGTTTCCCAAAGCTGCTCCGGGTTCATCTCGCCAAGACCTTTGTACCTCTGAACAGCCACCCCGTCCCTGCCAGTTTTTTCAAGGTATGCTTCAAGCTCTCTATCAGAGTACAAGTATTTCTCTTCCTTACCTTTCTTTACAAGAAACAGAGGGGGCTGGGCGATATATACGTAACCTGCCTCTATAAGGGAAGGCATGTAACGGAACAGAAATGTGAGCAAAAGTGTACGAATGTGAGCGCCGTCGACGTCGGCATCTGTCATGATGATCACTTTGTGGTAACGTGCCTTCGCCAGATCAAAATCATCGCCTATTCCCGTACCCAGCGCAGTGATGAGCGTTCGGATTTCTTCATGGTTTAAGATCTTGTCCAGCCTGGCTTTCTCCACGTTCAAGATTTTTCCCCTAAGTGGTAAGATCGCCTGGAACCGTCTATCGCGTCCCTGCTTCGCAGAACCGCCTGCCGAGTCTCCTTCTACAATGAACAACTCGGCCATGGCCGGATCGCGCACTATGCAATCTGTGAGCTTTCCAGGCAGCGACGTGACCTCCAGTGCGTTTTTTCGCCTGGTCAGCTCCCTGGCTTTTCTCGCCGCTTCTCGTGCCCTCGCCGCACCGATGGCTTTTTCCACAATCTTCCTTGCAGCAGAGGGATTCTCTTCCATGAACCTGCTTACTTCCTCGCCAATTACAGAGTTTACTATGCCAGCAACCTCACTGTTCCCCAGCTTCGTCTTGGTCTGGCCCTCAAACTGGGGATTTTCTAGTTTGACGTGCAGCACTGCAGTAAGGCCTTCACGAATATCTTCGCCTGAGAGGTTGGGCTCATTATCTTTGAGCAGACCGTTCTTTCGGGCATAATCATTTACTGCCCGCGTCAAGGCGGTCTTCATGCCCGACTCGTGGGTACCCCCTTCGTGAGTACGGATGGTATTGGCGAAGGAGTATATGTTCTCGACATACGTCTGTGTGTACTGCATCGCCATCTCCACCTCGCAGCCGTCTCTCCTTGTGCAGAGGTAGAGGGGCTTCGGATGAAGCGTATCCTTATTCTTATTCAAATGCTTAACGAACGCCACGATCCCGCCGTCATACTGGTAGACTACACGCGGTGTCGTCTTGTCGCGTTGATCTTTTAAGGTGATCTTCACTCCACGAGTCAAGAACGCCAGCTCGCGCAGTCTCTGGGCGATTGTATCGTAGTTAAAAGTAATATCTTCGAAGATCTCCCTGTCCGGTAGGAACGTAATCCTGGTGCCTGTGGATTCAGCGGTTCCGATTTGTTTTAGTTCTGAGACAGGGGTGCCCCGTACGTACTTTTGATAGAAGATCCCTCCATCTCTTTTTACCTGCACTGTAAGCCATTCTGACAGCGCATTAACCACCGACACACCTACGCCGTGAAGACCCCCTGATACCTTGTAACCGCCTCCGCCAAACTTGCTGCCTGCATGAAGCATAGTAAGTGCAACTTCAACTGCTGGACGACCGACCTTGGCATGGGTCTTGACCGGTATACCCCTCCCATTATCGGCCACTGTAACTGAACCGTCCTCGTTCAGGATCACGCTGATTTCTGTGCAGGCACCAGCAAGAGCCTCGTCGATGCTGTTATCAACCACTTCAAACACCAGGTGGTGGAGTCCTCTGGGTCCGGTTGAACCAATGTACATCCCGGGCCTGCGCCTGACTGCTTCGAGTCCTTCGAGCACTTGAATCTGGGTTTCATCGTAGGCAGGCTGGTGTTGTTCAGTATGTTCCATTCGTGAACCGACCTCCGTTTACAATAGCCGCATCCAGTTCTGCGCCCTTTTCCTCAAAGTACTGGTAGTCACGGCCGAAATCACTACTTTGTCCCGGGTGACAACGACAGACTCCGGGCTGCCCGCAGATATGTCCAGCACACGACCTTCTCCCTCTGCAATTTGAAGGTACTCTCTGTTAGCTGCTGACGCATTGAACGATCTCATGTCCAGGATAGCGATGATGTCAGAAAGAGAGACTGTAACGTCTTCACCTACATGCAGTATCATGATGCACCACCTGTTAACCACATTTGATAGAGTTCCGGGTCCAACGCGTCCTTTACATCCTCGTCAGTTAGATCCCCGGGCTCTTTACCCTGGGTCAGCAGAATTAACTTAACGAACAGATCTCTTGGTGCTGCCGCGCCGTTTTTGTTATACTCCCTGATCTTTTCTAAAACTGACTTCACTTCCTGCTTTTTCAGGTACGAGAATACTTCTTCGCTGACTCCTGGCAAGGGAATGCGGGATATATCGTGCCACGGGCATTCATTGAGCCAATGTTTGATAGTACTTGCGTAGTCCTTTATCTGTTTTTCGCAAAACATACATAACCTTTGGTCCGACTCAACCGGGATTCCGCAACAAGCGCATGTTTTCCCGGTGCGTGAAAGGATCTGTGCCTTTCTCTTCCTGTCCATTATCTCAAGGGTGTTAAGATCTGGCTTTAAGGCGGCCGGGCGTCCATCGTGCTCCACTCTTATTGTCCCCGGATTTTCGTCAACAAAAGAGAGCTGCCCGGTAAAAAACCTAATATCACTCACTACCTGCGGCCCAAGCCTTTTTGAAAATTCGGCGAGGATCACCTCTTTCAGAAAGAGCATCTGGTTGGCCCAGGCGGAGCTTGCCACAGTCACAAAAAGTGTTCCGTTGGAAATGTACCGTGCCTGGCTTTTCCTGGCTAGAGTGCTGCCCACGACCTCCGGCCAGAGTAGTATGGCTCTATGTTCCTGTAGTCTGTGTTTAATTCCGGCCTGTTCTAGCACACAGTCGAGAACCCGATCTAGCTTGAGCATGGCGAAACCTCTCTGAGGAGGACCCTGCCTCCCCCCACTTCATATACTGACTTCTTGACACCGCGCGCAAGACGTAGTCTCGAAGGATCGGTGCACGTAATGATAGTCTGGCAGCGGCCAGCAAGCTCGTCCATCAGCATCTCCTGCCGGGATGCGTCAATTTCAGAAGTTACGTCGTCAAGCAGGAGTGTCGGCGTTTCTCCAGTTACGGTCTCCAGTACGTGCACCTGTGCGATGCGTATAGCCATCGCTGCGGTCCGCTGTTGCCCCTGGGAGCCGTACGTCCTTATGTCGTAGCCATTTGTCACTATGCTTATGTCGTCACGGTGAGGACCTACTGAAGTCGATCTCTTGATAAGGTCTTCCTCGGTAGCTGATTTCAGTGCTTCTTCATACTGCCTTGCTTGAGGCACATCCGCTCCGGGCGGCGTACCTACGCTGCAACAGTATTGTAGGGAGAGATGCTCTTTGCCCGTACTGATCCGGCAATGTATATCTTTGGCATATCCAGCAAGTTCCTTGACAAAGGAAACCCTTTCAGAAATCAATTTGAGTCCGAACTGAATGAGCTGGTGGTCCCACTCAGGGAGCAATTCTCTGCGGGTCCGGGTGGACGCATCCATCTTGAGTACGGCGTTTCGCTGCAGCAGGGCACGATTGTATTGAAGAAGGGTGGTATAGTAACCTGCGGTAATCTGGCTGATCTCCATATCTAAGAATCGACGTCTATGGGCAGGCCCTCCTTTGATAATGTCCAGGTCCTCCGGGGAAAAGCGTACTGCGTTCAACTTTCCCAGTATTTCTCCGGCCTTTTTGCCGTACGTCCCATCCAGCGTGATTTCACGGCCCCGCCCTTCCCCATAACGCATGTCGATACTTGATTTCCGCCCATGCTTTATAATCAAAGCGGACAGAGCAAATCCTGTAGCACCCCATCTGATTAACTCCGAGTCTTTTGAAGTCCTGTGGGAACGAGTAGTAGCGAGGTAACCGATGGCTTCGAGGATACTGGTTTTCCCTGTACCGTTTGGACCATAAAGCACCGTAACAGATTCAGAAGGCGAAAACTCAAGGTATGAATAGCATCGGAAATCGTTCAGGACCAGCTTTTCTATCTTCAAACCTGCGCCCTGCCTCCTACCACAACGAGCACCAGATCTCCCGTCTCGACGCGATCCCCAGGGTAGACTTTCTTCGATCGCCTGGTCTCGATAGAGCCGTTCAGCTTTACCCCACCTGATTGGATCAATGCTTTGGCCTGCCCTCCGGTCTGCACTACACCGCCGTACTTGAGCAGGCCCTCAAGAGTAATCCAATCCGTATGTATTTCGATGCTCTTCAATGTCTCACCTTCTTAACGGCAGCACAAGGTAGAAGAAATCCCGGAACTCCGGAGATGAAATGCACGCAATGCTGCTAGGGCCCGTACCATCAAAAACAAGAGGCTTGCCAAGCACCACTTTCAGGCCATCCAGCAGGAACCTGGGGTTGAAGGAAATATCCAGAGGCTCTCCTGTGAGCACCCCAGGCACCTCTTCGTACACAGTACCCACTGACGAAGCAGCTGACGTAATGACAACACCTGAGGCCGAAAACTGCAGCCTGATGTAATTAGCGCCTTCCCTCGGCACCAGGGCGGCTCTTTCACACGCTGAGAAGAATTCATTGGAGTCAAGAGCCATTGAGGTGTAATAACGATTCGGAATGATTTGCTGATAATCAGGGAACTTTGCGTCAATCAACCGTGACGCAAGGAGTACAGAGTTGATGTCGAACAGCACCTGGTTTTCAGTGAAGAAGATCTTCACTGGTGTATCGTCCACACCCGAAGAAAGACGTGCCACCTCCTGCATGACCTTGGCCGGTACAATAAACTCGTAACTCTGGCCGCCGTAGTCTGTGTCCCTGGATATGCAGGCGATACGGATGCCGTCACATGTCGCCATGGTAAGTTTTCCTTGCTTGACCTGTACCAATACACCGGTCAACGAGATGTTCCGATCCTCTGAGGAAGCAGCGGCGTATACCGTGCTCTTTATCATCTCAATCAGGGTATCTGCTGGTACTTCCACTCCTCGCTCTCTCTCTACCATCATCATCTTGGGAAATTCATCCGGCTTGAATCCGTTCAAGTTATACTGAGCTTTTTCCCACGTTATAGCCACCATTTCGTTTTCTCTGAGTGAGAGTGTGATATCCTGGGGCGGAAGCCTCCTCACAAGCTCAGCAAACAACTTCAGTGGCAGGACCGCGGCTCCTTCCTGCATGATTCTGGCAGGAATAGTACACTGCACTGCTGATTCAAGATCCGTTGCAGTCAGCCTTGCAGCTCCTTTCCATGTTTCAATAAGTACTCCTGTTAGGATGGGCATTGGACTTGAAGACGGAACCACTCTGGATACGATGTTAAGTCCCCACAAGAGAGAAGATTGGGCAACTTGAATGTTCATGAAGAAACCTCCTCTTGTCTACTAAAACAAACTAGATCATAAAATTCAGCAGTAGTAGTAGGGGCTGTGAGTCTTGTGGATTACGGCCTAAACTCCAGCATATGGTATCATTCTGGCTGTGAACAAGCTGTGAGTATGGGGGCCACTCTCCGCTTTATTATCAACACCATGGCTTTCTTTGTCATCTTGTCCACGAATTATACACCGAGATTTCAGAGGATACCAACAGCATGTCCACAATCGAGAGAAGCATATCAAGTACCGTTCTTTATCTGTTCTTTCATGAGTTTGATCTTCGCTTCAAGGGCAGGGTCTGCAGCCATATCTGCGGCGATCTTGTCGCAGGCGTGGATCACGGTGGTATGGTCCCGTCCGAAATCCTCACCTATCTGCGACAGAGAGAGATCTGTAAGTTCCCTGCACAGATACATTGCGATCTGGCGCGGAAATGCGAGCGCACGGGTCCTCTTCTTTATCTTTAGGTCTTCAAGTCGGAGACCATAATGCTCTGATACAACCTTCTGGATCCGGTCGACGGTGACCTTGGTCGACCGGGTATGAGGTACTATGTCCTTAAGCGCGCGGCTTGCTAAATCAAGGTCAATGGGCTGTTCCGTCATGGATGCAACCGCCACGATCCTGATGAGAGCTCCTTCCAGTTCACGTATGTTTGATTCAAACTGGGTGGCAATAAAGAGTATGACGTCATGGGGGATATCCAGGTTTTCCAATTTCGCCTTCTTTCGCAGGATCGCAATACGTGTCTCAAGGTCGGGCGGCTGAATATCTGAGATGAGTCCCCATTCAAATCGCGAGCGCAGGCGATCCTCCAGAGTGGAAATTTCTCTCGGCGGTCTATCGCTTGAAATAACGATCTGTTTGGACGCAGCATGAAGTGCATCAAAAGTGTGGAAGAACTCCTCCTGGGTGGTTTCCTTTCCTGCCAGAAACTGTATATCGTCCACGAGGAGCACATCCACGTTTCTGTAGCGATTTCGAAACTCCACGGTCTTATGGTCCCTGATGGCATTTATGAGTTCGTTTGTAAAAGTTTCGGACGACACGTACACCACACGCGTCTTCGGGGAGTGCGCCAGCACAAAGTGACCGACGGCCTGCATCAAGTGAGTCTTTCCAAGTCCCACGCCTCCGTATATAAAAAGAGGGTTATATGCCTTGGCGGGGGCCTCCCCGACTGCGAGTGCGGCTGCATGTGCGAAGCGATTGGATGGACCCACGACAAATGTATCGAATGTATACTTTGGGTTGAGAGGACGCCCAACCGCGAGCGTGGATCCGTTTTCCAATGGCATGTCCACCACAGTGGCAGCCTGTTCGCTGGCACTCGGGTCGGGAGGGGGTATGACAAATTTCAGCACCATCTCCCGCCCTGCGACAGACTTCAGTTCTTTTTGCAGGAGCGAGGCATAGCGGGACTCGACCCAGTCGCGAGCAAAATCATTGGGGACACCGACAATTAGGGTGTCTCCGTACAGTGCCAGGGGCCGGCTGTGCTTCAGCCAGGTCTGAAAACCGGGTTTTGAGAGGTCTTTCTCAATGGACTTTAGGGTTTGGGCCCAAAGTGAAGTCAGGTCGGATGACATCAAGACAGCCCCCTAAATATCGAGGTTGAATAAATATTGCCTCTTGCATGAGGAAAACAGCTGCGTAGGCTACACGATCCGGCAACGTTCTATAAAGTATGTCGAAAAAGCAGACACACCGAACCGGGAGGGTTCCAGGGCAAGATCTAACCTTTAAACCTTAGTTACCGCCCAGAGGAACGGTGCCTTTGTGAATGAAGATGCTACGTCTTGTGAATGTGCAACCCACTGTCCCAAGAAAGACGGTGCTTAGCGGTACTAATTGTATCCTCATAGGGCATCAACAAGTTATGCACACAGTTATTCACAACCTGTGAATAACTTGTAAGGACGGAAAGTCCCCTGCGACTACAGGGGGACTTATTTAATATTACCAGAAGTGATACTGGTTGGCAACCGAGGAAAAGGGGGCCGTAAACTGGGCAAAAACCGTAAATACGAGCCCAGAATACATAAGTTTTTTAAATTCAGATTCTCGCTGGGTGGTTTGGAAATCAGACGCCGGTACGTGCGGAGGAGTGGGGTAAACGTCTTTCGTGGGCGCAGTTTTTCTCCACAACAAGAGTATCGGGACGCAGATTTACGAATCATTCGCCAGAATGCCCCTG